>CAMEKR010000035.1 GCA_945921515.1 uncultured Clostridia bacterium
CGACGCACTTAACAGATACAAGCCCGAGAACTTAAAGGGTATAGCTTAAGAATAAAAACGAGGTTTGCGGTCAGATAATTCTGACCGCATTTTTCGGGAATTACGGGAAAGGAGGAGATACTGTGATAGTATTGTCCGGAAGCTCTTTGTCGGTATCCTTCGGCGGTGAAACGCTGTTTCACGATGTCGGCTTCAGACTTGACGAAAACGGCAGAGCAGGCCTTGTCGGCGTGAACGGATGCGGCAAGACAACACTGATGCACATAATAAGCGGCAAACTTGAGCCGGAGAGCGGCAGTATAAACAAGGCGGCAGGAGTAAGGCTCGGCTGTATGGAGCAGTATGTCATCCGTGACGACAGCGTAACGCTGTATGATGAGGTTCTGGAGATATTCAGACCGCTTATTGATATGGAAAACGAGCTTGCAGATATAACGGTCGCAATTGATACGGGCGACCACAGCGAGCAGACTCTTGCAAGGCAGATGCAGCTTAGAGAGGCGTTTGAAAGAGACGGCGGTCTTACCTATAAAGCGAGAACGGCGTCGGCGCTGACGGGACTCGGTTTTACGGAAGATTCTTTCACAAAGCCCGTAAGCATACTCAGCGGCGGACAGAAGAGCAAGGCACAGCTTGCAAAGCTTCTGCTGTCGGGCTGTGAAATACTTCTTCTCGATGAGCCAACAAACCACCTTGATATAACTGCGTGCGAGTGGCTGGAAAAATTCCTAAGCGAATACAAAGGCGCATATATTGTTATCTCTCACGACAGATATTTCCTCGATAAAGTTACCGATACAACTTTTGAAATGGTAAATAAAACGCTTAGAGAATATAAAGGCAACTATACCCGCCACCTTGAGCTGAAGGAAGAAGAGAGGGAAGCGAAACAGCGTGTATACGACCGCACCGTAAAGGAAATAAAGCGTATTGAGGGAATAGTCGAACAGCAAAAACGCTGGGGACAGGAGCATAACTTTATCACGGCGGCTTCAAAGCAAAAGCAGGCGGACAGACTGAAAGAAACGCTGGATAAGCCCGAAGATGAGCCTGAGGCTATAAAGTTTACCTTCAAGGCGAAAGAGGGCGGCGCTAATGACGCACTCATGGCAAAAGGACTGTCAAAATCATTCGGCGGTGCGCCGATATTCCAAAACGCCGAGCTTGACATCAAGAGAAATACCACAACATTTATACTCGGAGAGAACGGCTGCGGAAAAACAACGCTTTTAAAGATACTTACGGGGCAGTATAAAGCCGATAGCGGAGAGTATAAAATCGGAAATAATATACAGTTAGGATACTATGATCAGGCGCAGACAGACCTTGATCCGTCAAAGACGGTAATAGACGAAGTATGGGATAAGTATCCGAGAATGACGCAGACCGAAGTCAGATCGGCGCTCGCACAGTTTCTGTTCAAGGGCGAAGATGTGTTCAAGAATGTAGGAAAGCTAAGCGGCGGCGAAAAGGCAAGAGTATCGCTCCTGAAGCTGATGCTCAGCAAGGCAAATATGCTTATGCTCGACGAGCCGACCAACCACCTTGATATTCAGTCCCGTGAGGCACTTGAAAACGCTCTCAGCGAATACGGCGGCACGCTGATTGTCGTATCGCACGACAGATATCTTATAAACAAGCTGGCAGACAGGATAGTGTGGCTGGATAAATCGGGAACAATGAATATAGACGGCAATTATGATAGATATATCGAAATGCGTGAAGCTAAGGAAAAGACGCAGAGCGAAGAGATAAAGCCTGTAAAGGAAAGTGCAAAGAACGATTATAAAGAGCGCAAGGAGCGTGAAAGCACACTCAGAAAGCTGAAAAGCGCTCTTGCAAGATGCGAAGCGGCAATAGAAGAAAACGAAAAGAAGACTGCAGAGCTCGCCCTGCTTTTATCCGAACCTGATGTTGCTTCGGACTATGAAAAAGCAAGTGAACTTTCTGTCGAAATAGCCGCTTTAAAGGAAAAAGAAGACGAACTGACAGCGCAATGGATGGAGCTTTCAGAGCAGATTGAGTCGTTTACATGAGTTTCATACATAAGTTAAGTAATCTTTAGAATGTTTAGTTAAAAAAATCGCCGAAAATTTTTGTGCAATTTCGACAAAATTTATTTTGCCAAGTTAACAAGTAAACTAAATTATGTTTATCGTTAGGTTAAGCTGGAAATCGTTTACACCCGAAATAGCACAGAAAGACAGCCAAAACTCAAGATATTGTGCCGCAAAAAAACAACTTCGGCATTTGTAACAAATTTTCGCATTAAAGTTTGTTACATTTAGCTAATTCGGAATTGATTTTGAAGATATAGCCAAACCGTAATTCAAAATGTGAAAGTTCTTTTGTTAATCTTGACAGTACGGTGATAATTTGCTATAATTACTGTGTTATAGACACTTTAGGCTATTTGTATATTTTTTTCAAAAAACGGTATTTTATCAGCTGATTCGAGTGCTGTAATTGTGCATATGCTACAAAAACATATGAAACGGATGTTGCCTTGCAAAAACGGCAAGCGGACTTTTTTGAGGGACGGAACCGCTTATGGAAACGATTTTACGGACTGACAATATATCACGGAGCTTCAAGATAAACGACAAGACCGTTGTCAACGCTCTGAAAGATATAAACATTGAAGTCGAAAAGAATAAGCTCGTCGTTCTGAGAGGAAGGTCGGGTTCGGGCAAAACCACGCTTATAAACATACTCGGAGCGCTGGACAGACCAACGGGCGGCGAGGTCTACTTTGACGGAAAGAAGATAACCGGACTTTCGGACAAGGAGATGGATTCGCTGAGGCGAAACGAGATGTCATTTGTATTCCAGTCTGTTGCGCTGATTCCGACTATGACCGCCTATGAAAATGTCGAATTTGCAATGCGGCTTGTGGGTATGTCCTATTCGGAAAGAGTTAAGCGCGCAAAAGAGTGTCTTGTAAGAGTCGGACTTGAAAAGCGTATGCATCACAGACCGGGTGAGCTCTCGGGCGGTGAACAGCAAAGAGTGGCTATCGCAAGGGCTATTTCGCATAAGCCCAAGCTGATATTTGCCGACGAACCTACAGCGGCGCTGGATATGCCGACGGGACTTGCGGTAATGAATCTGTTCAAGGAGCTTGTACGCTCAGACGGACTGACGATAGTAATGACTACGCACGATACCGCAATGATGGAACAATGCGATGTTGTCTATACGCTTGATGACGGACGGATAACAGATGTCAGAAAGCAGGTGCAGTGATGCCTCAGAGAATGATGCTCGCCCCGCCCGAAAACATAATGGTGCAGTGCGAGAACTTAGTTAAGATATATAAAACTACGGATGTCGAGGTAATGGCTCTGCAGGGACTTGACCTTACAGTCGAGCGAGGCGAGCTTATGGGCATAGTCGGAGCAAGCGGAAGCGGTAAGTCAACCCTTCTCAATATGCTCGGCGCACTCGACAAGCCTTCGGCAGGCAGTCTTTATGTTGACGGTAAGGATCTGCTTAAGTTTGATGAAAAAGACTTAATCAAGTATAAAAGAGAAACGGTAGGCTTCGTATGGCAGAACAACGCCAGAAACCTGATACCGTACCTTACGGCGATACAGAATGTTGAAATGCCGCTTTTGCTGTCGGGACACAAGAACAGACGGCAAAGGGCGGAAGAACTGCTGGATATGGTAGGACTCTCGGCGAGAAAAAATTCTCTCCTCGGTCAGCTTTCCGGCGGTGAACAGCAAAGAGTCGCAATAGCAATAGCGCTTTCCAACAATCCGAGCCTTCTTCTTGCCGACGAGCCTACGGGCGCAGTTGACACCAAGACGGCGGCGATGGTTTTAGATGTGTTCAAGCAGCTCAATCGTCAGATGGGCGTTACCATTATAATAGTAACGCACGATACAAATCTGTCGAAATCGATCGACCGTGTAGTCGCTATCCGTGACGGACGGACATCGAGCGAGATGCTGAGGAAGAAGACGGAAGTCCTCTCCTTTGGCGAGCTTGAAAAAATGAGCGAGCAGCAGCGTGCGGAGCATGAAAAGCTTATGCAGCAGAGCAGCTCGGATCACGAGGAGCTTGTGGTTCTTGACAGAGCCGGAAGACTCCAGATACCCAAAGAGTATCTCGAAGCTCTCGGAATACGGGGCGGAGATAAAGTGCGTGTGGAGCTTGAAGACGGAAAGATATCCGTTTATAACTCTGATTATAACTCGCACGGATAAATTCCTTAACTCGTCGAAATTAGCATATTTTCGATTGAATATAAACGACAACTATCAGAAAGGTGGATTATTACTGTGGCAACAAAGCAAAGCAGGATGAAAAGAGCATTAGCGGCATTGCTGTCTATGACAACACTTATTTCCGCATTGTCACTTACATCAACCGCAGTCAGTGCAGATGAATCGTCGACGGACACTCCTGCCGGACAATCCGAAGAAAGTACTACCGACAGCTCTGTGAGCAACATCAGCATTACCGGCATGGAGGGCAAGTACAGCAGTTACTACAACGAGCATAAGGACGCTGCTTATCCCGACAAAGAGATCACTATCTATGCCGCTGATTACAAATCCGGTACCAATAACGGCAACGAATTTGTAAATCAGGACGAAACTGATGACAAGGTCGGAAACGCAAGTGTTATCGGCACTACGCTTGAGACTCAGAACACTTCTTCAAGCGGCGGCTTCAAGGATCTGAAGTCATTCATCTCGGAGAATACCGATCTCAAGACAGACAAGTTTGATACTATCAAATGGAAGAGTGACAAGCTTACTCTTACATACGAGTTTGAAGTAGAAGAGACGGGTAACTACAACCTTGAGTTTATCTATTATCCTATCGGAAGCAGTGAAACAAAGAATACCGTTCTTGATATCGGACTCAGGATAGACGGCGAGTATCCTTTCACGGCTACGCAGGACTTGACTCTTGACCGTTACTGGAAGGATGACGGAGAGATCTCCCGTGACAGCAAGGATAACGATATCCGTCCCGGTCAGAAGACCTACGACTGCTGGATAAGCTATCCTATCAAGGATAAGGAAGGTCTTTACAACGATCCTTACTTCTTCTATCTCGAAAAGGGCAAGCATACGCTCACTATCGAAGGTATCAGAACTTACGGTGTCTTCCATTCGTTTACATTCAAGAATTACGACGAGCTTGTAAGCTATGATTCAATAAAGCCTACAGAAGATCAGATAAACAACACTCCTGCGCTCACAACACAGAATGAGCTCGGAACAAATACAGTGTTCTTACAGGCTGAGGCAGCGCTTTACAAGACAGCGTCAACATTATATGCTACATACGACAGAACAACTTATATGACAAGCCCCAACCACCCGACCAAACAGCGTTACAACACTATCGGTCAGGCAACATGGAATAAGGCTACACAGGCTATAACCTACAGCTTCAAGGTTGAAAACGACGGTTACTACCGCTTTAACTTCAAGGCAAGACAGAACCAGATGCGAGGCTTCTTCTCCAACAGAAGGATCTATATCGACGGAAAGGTTCCCTGCAAGGAGCTTGATGATGTACAGTTCGTATATTCTCCCGACTGGTACAACGTAACTCCAAAGGATGCAGAAGGCAACGACATTTATGTTTACCTTGAGGGCGGCGTTGAGCATACAATAACGCTTGAAGCTATACCCGGCTCGATAGGTGCGTCAATGCAGCGTCTTGACGACCTGGTACTTGAGCTTAACCAGTACTACAGAAGAATTCTTATGATAACCGGTCCCGATCCCGATGAGTTCAAGGATTACTTCGTAGAAAAGAAGATTCCCTCAATACTTGATGAATTCCAGAGAATAGTTGACGCTCTGCGTGCTGAAAAGGCAAGCATCGAAAAGCTGACAAAGAAGGGCTCTGAGGCTGCGGCTCTCGAGACTATGGCTATCTATCTTGAGAGATGTATCGAAAAGCCGGAGGATATCCCGATAATGGCAAGCAGTATCAAGGATAGTATCTCATCCGTATCCGCCTGGATGCGTGACTACAGAGATCAGCCTCTTGAGCTTGACTACCTTGAGGTAGGTACTGTCCACGAAGAATTTGCTTCTCCTTACGGCAACTTCTTCAGCGAGTTAGCATTCGGCTTCAACTCGTTCATCGGTTCGTTCTTTGAAGACTACACCAACCTGTCAGACGCAAACGCTACATCGCTTGATGTATGGGTATCTCTTGCAAGAGACCAGGCTACGGTAGTTAAGAACCTTGTTGACAACAAGTTCAACTCCAATCCCGAATATAACGGCACACAGGCTTCTATCAACCTCGTTGTAGGTTCGGTACTTGAAGCAACGCTTGCCGGCAAGGGTCCCGAAATTGCGCTGTTCATCGGCGGCGACTTCCCGATACAGCTTGCCGCAAGAGGACTGCTCGTTGACCTTACTCAGTTCAAGGATTACGAGTCGGTAACAAAACGGTTTGCGGATGACGCAATGACACTTTATGAATACAATAACGGCACAAGCGTAGGCGTATACGGTCTGCCGGTATCGCAGAACTTCCCGATGCTGTTCTACAGAACAGACGTACTTGAGGAGCTCGGATTTGACAATCCTCCCGAGACATGGGACGATCTTACCGATATGCTCCCGACATTACAGAGAAAGTATCTGGATGTAGGTCTGATACTTCCTCAGAATATTTCGTCCAATACATTCGATTCCGGTAACACATTCATTATGCTGATGCTCCAGACCGGACAGGATATTTACAACGAGGATCTTTACACCACCGATTATAACTCCGTAAAGACCTCCGATATCAAGAATCTGAACCTTACAAACTTTATGACTCAGGACTCTATAAGAGTATTTGAGCGTTGGACAGATTTCTACACGGTATTCAGCTTTGATCAGACATTCGACGCATTCTCTCGTTTCAGAACAGGTGAAATGCCGCTTGTTGTTCAGCCTTACACATTCTACAACCAGCTGTCAGTAGCAGCTCCCGAAATAAAGGGTCTGTGGGACTTCACACTGGTACCCGGAACAAAGCAGGCTGACGGAACGATTAACCACGCTGCAAACTCAGCAGGAAGCGGTGCGGTAATATTCAATAAGGTATCCAACCAGTCTGCCGCATGGGAATTTGTAAAGTGGTTCACAAGCACGGAGATTCAGACTGATTACGGAAAGCAGATCGAAGCCCTCATGGGTCCCATGGGCCGTTTCGATACAGCCAATGTAGAAGCTCTTGAACAGCTCCCGTGGTCAACTGCCGAATATGAGAAGATCTCAGCTCAGCAGAGCTACCTTAAGGAAGTACCGATCATCCCTGCATCGTATGCGGTTACAAGACATGTAAACAATGCATTCAGAATGGTTGTTAACGACGCAGGCAATCCCAGATACACTCTTATGAGTTACAACGACCAGATAAAGTCTGAGATTGTAAGAAAATATCAGGAGTTATCCAGCGTCAATAAATGATCTTAAGAGCAGGTGAGGGGTTCACCTCCCCTCACACGCTTGCTGAATTATAGAGGAGGTTATCGGTTTGTTTAAAAAGGAAAAAACGCAGTATATTGAAGACAGCAAAGTCAGATATACGCTGCGAGAGATGAAAAAGAACGCGAGCGTTTATATACTACTTGCTCCGTACTTTATTCTCTTTACTATTTTCACGATTGTACCGGTATTGTTGTCGCTGCCTATGGGTTTCACGAACTTCAATATGGTACAGTTCCCTCAGTTTGTCGGACTGAACAACTTTTATGCGCTTGTACTTGAAGACGAGGTCTTCTTAAAGGCGATACAGAACACGCTGGTGTTCGCAATTATTACCGGTCCTGTAAGCTACATACTCTGTTTTATACTGGCATGGCTCATCAATGAGATGCCCAGAGCTTTAAAGACCATATTCACATTCATTTTCTACGCACCTACGCTGGCAGGTAACATCTATACCACATGGCAGCTCATCTTCTCCGGTGATACCTACGGTATAGCAAACTCCTACCTGCTGGATCTCGGTATCATAAACAGTGCCCGTCAGTGGCTGACCGATGCTAACTATATCATGGGTGTAGTTATCATAGTTCAGATGTGGATCTCACTCGGTGCAGGCTTCCTTGCTCTTCGTGCAGGCCTTCAGGGTATTCCTAAGGACAGATACGAGGCAGGCGCTATCGAGGGTATCAAGAACCGTACACAGCAGCTCATGCTGGTTACGGTACCTGCAATGGGTCCTCAGCTGCTGTTTGCGGCAGTTATGCAGATCACCGCTTCATTCACAGCCGGTGATGTAGGTAGATTCCTTACAGCGTTCCCCTCAACAGACTACGCTGCGCACACGATTATGACTCACGCTTTCGACTACGGTTCAATCAGATATGAGATGGGTTATTCATCGGCAATATGCTTTGTACTGTTCGTTGTAATGCTTCTTGCCAACTGGGGAATCAAAAAGCTCCTGGGCAAGTATCTCGACTAACCGGAGGATTGCATTATGTATTTTTCTCTAAGAAAGGAAGGTAGTTATGAAAATAACTAAGAGGAGAAGAAAAAGATACGGCGGTTCTCTGGGCGGCGATATATTCATATTCATAGTGCTCGGTCTGCTCGGCCTGTTCATGATCTTCCCTATATATCTGTCGGTAATACAGTCGTTGAAGCCGGTTGAGGAACTGTTCCTCTTCCCTCCCAGACTCTATGTATCGAATATAACCGATCAGAACTTCTCTGATCTGCTTGCAACGGCATCTAATATGTGGGTACCGTTCTCAAGATATGTATTCAACTCGGTATTTGTAGCAGTTGTAGTTACTGTTGCACAGCTTATTTTCTCGTCGTCCGCCGCTTATGCGCTGTCAAAGGTTGCATTCCCCGGTGCGAAGGCGCTCAACAAGATAATCGAAATTGCCCTGCTGTTCACATCGACCGTTCTGTACATCATGCAGTACATGGTAATGGCAACACTCGGTATGATCGATACTTATTTCGCAATCATCCTGCCTTATATAGCAACGCCTATGGGATTGTTCCTTATGAGACAGTTCATGGGACAGCTCCCGGACAGCATGATAGAAGCCGCAAAGCTTGACGGTGCAAGCCACATAAGAATCTGCTGGCAGGTAGTTATGCCGAACGTAAAACCCGCTTGGCTTACTCTTCTGATATTCGCTTTCCAGGGCGCATGGCAGATTACAGGTTATTCATTCATATATAATGAGGCATTAAAACCCATTCCGACCGTAATGCAGCAGATAAGCGCTGCGGGTATTGCCCGTGCAGGCGTTGCTGCCGCTGCAGTTGTTATCACGATGCTGCCGCCTATGATAGTATTCGTATTCTGTCAGAGCAGCGTTATGGAAACAATGGCTCACAGCGGTCTGAAAGATTGATATCATATTAAATTATACAGAAAGGATGATTTTAGTGCCAACCATGAAGAAAATCGCTGCATCAGCCATTTCGGCTATTATGGCGGTTTCCATGCTGTGCAGCTCGGCGTTTGCCGATCAGCCGTATGAAGGATATAACTACGACTGGTGGGGCGATCCCGTTCCTTCGCAGACCGGTTATGTTGTTGACCGTGTTGTTACCGGTCTCGATTTCGGCGTGGGCAAGAGATATAACAGCGAAGCTCAGCTTAAAGAAATATCCGAGCAGACAGGCAAAGAGGTTCCAGCAGAAGAAGCTATCGAAGAGTTCAAGGAGCCGCAGGATCTGTTCGTTGACCGTGAAACAAAGAGTCTGTACATAGTTGACTCGGGCAACAACCGTATACTTGTTACGGATGTAGAATACAAGAATCAGTTCATAATAATGGACTACTTCTATAACCCCGAGACAAAGAAGTACGAAACGCTCAAGAATCCTCACGGAATCTTTGTAAAACATGACAATAATTCGCTGAATGAAAACGAATCGACAATGATTTACATTGCCGACTATGATAACAACCGTGTTATCGGTTGCTATGCCGACGGAACGATATTCCAGACTTTTGAAAGACCTTCGGATGAGTTCTACGGAGCAGAGGTAACATTCCAGCCCAACAAGGTGGTTGTCGATGTTGCAGGAAACGTTTATGTAAACATCCTCTCCATTACCGACGGTGCGGTTATGTTTGCTCCAGACGGTTCGTTCAGCAACTACTTCGGTGCAAACCGAGTTGAGCAGACAGCTCAGGCCATTGCAAACAAGTTCTGGAGAACGATACTCTCCCGTGAGGCTGCAGCTTCGTTCATTCAGGCTGTGCCGATGGAATTCAACAACTTCGATATCGACGATGACGGCTTTATCTATACTGTAACACAGTCAAAGAGCGCCACCACCGATATCTTTAAGAAGATGAACCCCGCAGGTGAAAACATACTTATCAATCTCGGTTATTCCGATTACACCTACGGCGATATGGCTTCCTACTATTATAAGAACCAGACCTACGGTTCACAGATAACCGATGTCGATGTAGACGAGAACGGTACGATCCGACTCCTCGACTTCGGCAACGGACGAATCTTTGAGTATACCGACGAGTGTGACCTGCTGTTCATCTACGGCGGCAAGGGCAACCAGAAAGGTCTGTTTACGAACGTAACGGCAATTGAAGCATACAACAGCGTTGTATATGTACTTGACAGCCGTAAGAACTCAATAACGACCTTCAAGCGTACAGAGTTTGGTGACATCGTTCACGAAGCAATGTCGCTGTACAACCTCGGTAAGTACGAAGAGGCAAGCGGTCCCTGGCAGGAAGTTCTGACCCGTGACAGCAACTACTGGTTTGCTTATATCGGTCTTGGTAACGCTGAGTTATCGCAGGGTAACTACTCAGAGGCGATGAACTACTTCTACCGTAACAGCCGTGCAGGTTATAACAGGGCGTTCAAGCAGTACAGAATGCAGTTTGTCAGAGACAATTTCAATGTGTTTATGATAATAATCTTAGTCCTTATCATAGCACTGATAGTTCTGAGCAAGCTCAGGAAACATTTTAAGAAGAAAAAAGCGGGAGGTACAAAATAATGAGATTTGATTTAGATATGCCCGCTTGGAAATGGCCGTTTTATGTTGCAAGACATCCGTTTGAAGGCTTTGAGGATCTGCGCTGGAAGAAAGCGTACAACACAAAGGTTGCAATGGTGATCGTTCTTTGCTTCTTCATAATCACAGTCTGCCAGCAGGTAATGACCGGATTCCTTTTCAACACAAGCTATGTAAAGGTATTCAACATAGTGCCGCTTCTGGTGCAGACGATTATCCTGTTCTTCACATGGGTAATCGGTAACTGGTCACTGTGTACCCTGTTTGACGGCGAAGGCTCAGTCAAGGCGATATGCAGCGTCAGCGCATATGCACTTGTGCCTTATCTCATTACTCAGGTAGTGGTAATAATCGCAAGTAATGTCCTGCTCACTGGCGAGGCCGCATTCATTGTGTTCTTCCAGTATCTTGGAATACTCTGGAGCGTAGTGCTGATGATATCCGGTATAAAGACGGTTCATCAGTATTCGATACCCAAGACGCTTCTTGCGATGGTATTTACGGTAGCAGCAATGGTAATCATACTCTTCCTGCTCGTACTCTTACTCAGCTTGTTCCAGCAGGTTTACATTTTCGGTTTCTCTATCTATACAGAGTTGATGTACCGATTCAGTTTATAAGCGGAGGTGTGACAGATGATTAAATTCAGAAAGAAATTACTTGCAGTTCTGCTCACAGCCGCAATGCTTATATCTATGAGTTCTGTAGTAGCGTGGTCTGACGAACAGCCCGCCGATGAACAGACAACTCAGACAGAGCAGACAACCGAAGAAGATAATGCTTCCGACGGTGAAGAAGACAGCAAGGACGACAAAAAGGACGAGGAGGATGTTCCCCGTACCGATGAAGAAGGCCTTGCCGAGATGAAGGTTATCGCAGAGAACAGCAACTACAAGCTGTATCTTAACGAAAAGACAACAAACTTTGCCGTTCAGTCAAAGAGTGATAACTATGTATGGTGGTCCAGTCCTCTGAATGCCGACAAGGATCCCAATGCAAAATCAGCGCAGAAGAAGAATATGCAGTCTCCCTTCTATGTAGTATACGGTGATACTTCAACGCATACTCCCGCAAAGCTGAATGCATACGAAGGCTCAATCAAGAGCAAGAAATTCACAATCGAAGAAGTTGAAAACGGCGTTAAGATCGTATATACGCTTAACAAGATAGGCGCTGAGATCCCTATGATTATTACTCTTAGCGAGGATAATGTCAAGGCGACGATCGTAACCTCCGAAATCAAGGAGCATCAGACCGATGATTCCGCAAACATCGTTATTCTTGATATAGGAATCTGCCAGTTCTTTAATGCAGGATCGATGGACGACAACGGATATATGTTTGTACCCGACGGATCGGGCGCTATCATCAACTACAATAACAGACGAGTAGATTCTCAGGCATATTACAACGAGGTTTACGGACTTGATTCTTCTGTGGGACTGCTTGAGCGTCCTTCAAAGACAGAGCAGGTTTATCTTCCTGTTATCGGTGCTGTAACCTTCGGCGATAAGGTACACCACGGATTTATGGCAATTGCCGAGTCCGGCGACACCTGCGCCTCGGTAAATGCGGCAGTAAGCGAACAGAACTCAACATCCTACAACGATGTATGGTTCGAGTTTAAGGTAAGAAGCGAGGACACCTACTACATGGGTACCCGTAAGCTGAAGGTTTACGAGGAAGGCGCTATTGACCAACCCAATCTGACCATAGGCTTCTATCCTCTTGCGAAGGAAAACCTTTCATATGTTGATATAGCAAACAGCTACAGAGACTATCTGATAAGCAGTATGGGCTTCGCAAAGAAGGATGTTCCGATCAAGAACAGCTATTATCTTGACCTGTTCGGCGGCACTATCAAGACGCAGTCTATAGCCGGCTTCCCTGTAAATATGCAGACAGCGGCTACAACTTATGAGCAGGCACAGGATATAATCAAACAGCTTAACGAGCTCGGCGTTGACGATATCGTTACCACATATAACGACTACAACGGCGCCGGAATAATCGGTCTTATCTCTGCCGGTGTTGACTATTCAGGAACACTTGGCGGAAAGAACGCTTACAGCTCACTTAGCGGCTATGTAGACAGCGTTAACGGAAAGCTGTTCCCCAGCGTAGGCATCACCTATATGAAGGACAGCGGAAACGGTTACTCATATACGCTCAATGCCTGCAAGGCAACAACAAAGGCTTATGCAACAACAAATAACTGGGATATCGCATTCGGTATTCCCAATCAGATAAGACTCGTAACAAAAACAACACTGTCGCCTTACTACTGGCCCGACCTTTACAGAAAGCTGACAGAATCGTTTACAAGCGAGAACATCAAGACAATCAGCTTAGGCAACGCAACGACGCTCCTTTACAGCGACTTCAGCCGTGAGAAGTATTCACGCAACGATACGATGAATATTCTCGTTGAAGGCTACAAGAAGTTCAAAGACTCAGGCTTTACGCTTCTTGCAAGCGGAGCAAACGCATATGCCCTTCCCTACATCGATTATCTGACCGATGTACCGGTAACTTCAAGCAACTTCGACCTGTTCGATTATGACATACCCTTCTATGAGATCGTTATTCACGGTTATCTGCCTTACACAACAAAGGCAATAAACGCAAGTGCAAATGCAAGCGATACAATAATGCTCGCACTTTCAACTGCAACACCTATCCACTACGATATGATGTATGCAGATCCTAACGATTTCACAGACAGCGATTACGAAACGCTCTTCTATTCAAACTACAAGGGTTGGCTCGAGCCTTCTGCAAAGGTTTACAAGCTCTATAAAGACGAGATAAGCGAATTTGCAGGACTTAAGATAACCAACTACACCAGAATATCGAACGATGAGCTGGAAACCGAATTTGAAGGCGGAAAGACGATAAGAGTCAATACAAGAGAAATGACGCTTAAAGTCAACGGCAAGGACATCGATCTTGCACAATATGGACTGAAGGGAGAAACAGATGAATAATTCGAATTTCAACCCGAATGAAGAAATTGAAGCAATGAAGACGACCGATGCCGCCGATATTCCCGAAAACGCAGCTGACGCTCAGGCAATTCCTGCCGCAGAGCCGACCGAGGCAAGCGTTAACGAAGCCACGACAGAAGCTGTCGCTCAGAATGCCGAAGAGGCAACGCCTGCACAGGCTATCGAAGCTGAGGCTGATGCTCCGAGCGAAGCAACTCAGCTCGAAGCCGCACCTTCAGCCGACATATCGGCTGCAGAAGCAGCTTTGAACGCTGCAGGCGAAGAGATTGACATACGTCGTCAGAAACCCAGACGAGAGCAGAAGATAAAGAAAAGCCGTATCTCCTATGAGAAGAAAAAAGGTCTTTACGGCTACGGCTTCATAGCAATATGGATCGTCGGCTTTATCTATATGTTCCTTATACCGATCATCCAGTCTGCGTGGTACTCTCTGAGCTTCACAGAGCTCGTAACCACACCCGAACAAATGGAAAAGAGAGGTATGAGTTCAGCAGGTATCTATACAGAATGGAACAACTTCGGAAACTACGAAGAGGCTCTGTTCAAGGACCAGAACTATCTTCCTAAGCTCACCGAGTCACTTGGTGCAATGGTGCCTCAGGTAGTAGTTGTAATGATATTCTCGCTGTTCATCGCACTTCTTCTTAACCAGAAGTTCAGAGGCAGAACATTAGCAAGAGCGGTATTCTTCCTGCCGGTACTGGTAGCGACAGGTCCCGTACTTGCGGTAATCCGAGGAGATATTTCGACAAACGGTATTTCAAGCGGTGAGCAGTTCAGCTCGCTGTTCCAGACCGACCTTGTTGATGAGCTGTTGTCATTCCTCGGTATCTATAACCTGAATGAACAGCTGACCACTACGATACAGACGATAACAAGTGACATCTTCAACCTGTTGTGGAGCGCCGGTATTCAGATACTGATATTCCTTGCGGCACTTCAGCAGATACCTGTTTCCGCAAAGGAAGCAGCTGCTATGGAGGGCGCAACAGGCTGGGAGTTCTTCTGGAAGATTACCTTCCCGATGATAAGCCCGATGATATTGGCGAACTTGATATACACCGTAATCGATACGTTCATCGATTCGGAAAACCCGGTAATGTCACTCGTGCTTGCACAGTCGAGAGCACTTAAGTACGGCTTGTCCGCTGCGATGGCATGGATTTACTTCCTTATCATTGCGGTTGCGCTGGCTATCATAGTCGCTATCGTATCCAGGTTCGTATTCTATGAAAATGATTAAGGAGGTGTAGTTGTGAGCGAAAAAGATTTAGAACAGTTCAGTGTTGACGCACAGCAGACTGACGATGCAGCCGCAGCTGCACCCGCCGATGAGGCAACAACCGAGGCGCTCGGAGAAGCAATAGCCGAGATAAACGGCGAAGCAGACGCACAGCAGGCTGAGGCAAAAGACGCCGACGCTCTTGAAGTAGGCGTAATAAAGCCCATTCAGACCGGCAAGGCTGAGTCAAAGCGTGCTTTAAAGAAAGCCGAGAAGAAAAAAGCTAAGGAAATGAAGAATATCTACCATGTGAGCAACTGGCAGATAATCAAGAATTACCGTAACTATAACGCACAGGAAAGAAAGCACTACAAGTACATCTTCCGCAGAAGAATAACCGACAAGGTTTGGCCTGTATTCCGCTTCCTTATCCTGTTCGGACTGGGCTTCGTAATTCTGTACCCCATGCTGTATATGCTTTCTACAGCGATAAGACCTCAGGCAGAAATGACCGACCCTTCGGTTATGTGGATACCTAAAGAGGTTACCTTCAACAACTTCGTTGTAGTATGGCAGGCAATGGATTTCCCGAAGGTACTTTTACAGACGGTACTCATAAACGTTGTATGCTCGATGATACAGGTTGTTACCTGTGGTATAACCGGTTACGGCTTTGCACGATTCAAGTTCAAAGGTCAGGGACTCTTGTTCGGCCTGGTAATACTCCAGATCATAGTTCCCGTTCAGATCATACTGATACCCCTTTATATGCAGTTCAGATTCTTCGATATATTCGGAATCATCAAGCTGATAACAGGCAATGCAGTTAACCTTGTAAGTACGCCTATGGCACTTTATTTACAGGCGTTCTTCTGCAACGGTATCAGAGCAGGCTTATTTATCCTTATCTTCAGACAGTTCTTCAGAGGACTGCCCAAGGAGCTTGAAGACGCCGCTTATCTTGACGGCTGCGGACCTTTCATGACATTTATCAGAGTAATGGTGCCCAATGCAAAGACATCATTCTTGACAGTATTCATCTTCTCTATCGTTTGGTACTGGAACGACTCTTATGTAACGGGTATGTTCTTCAACGATCCTTATACGATAGCTATGGAGATCGATAAGCTCGGAACCACCGTAATGAAACACCTCACCGGTGAAGTCAACGGTATGGCGAGCGACTACCTCGTATATATTGAGGCAGGCTGTCTTATGTCGTTGCTGCCGATACTCATTATGTACATCATACTGCAGAAGCAGTTTATTGAGGGTGTTGAGCGTTCGGGTCTTGCAAACTGATCGGACAAAAGTCAATACAAGTCAAGGCGTACCTTCGGGTACGCCTTTCAGTTTGTCGAAAAA
>CAMEKR010000036.1 GCA_945921515.1 uncultured Clostridia bacterium
GTGTATGCTTTTCTTTGGCTGGAATTGTAACAGCCTATATCAGATATACAAAAAAGGATATCGCTTCATAAAGCAAACGAGCCGCAGTCAACGACTGCGGCACTTATTTTTGCTTATTCGGTTTACAGAGCCTCAGAGCCTTCTTCGGGAAGCTCTGTTATCTCCTGTACATCGGTGTCTTCTTTAAATTCCAATTCTGCTTTGTTGCTGTCGTCTTCGGATATATCAACATCAACTCCGCTATTTATGGACACTACCATATCTTTCAGATTATTGATTTCATTCTTAAAAGCCGTACCTGTTGTTGCCGCTTTCTTAATTATCTCGGAGGTTTTCTCCTTGCCTGCCGCAACAAGATTATTTACGCTCTTGGTGAGCTTTTCGCTTCCGGTCTGAATCGCACCTGTGCAGTATACGGAAGCCTTATGGAGCTTTTCGCTGCAATTTGCTTTTACTGCCGCTACAGTCTCGGGATTTTTCTCGATATACTTTTTAGCCAGAATGTATCCGGTACCGATAGCAGCTGCCGCTGTCAAAAATATTAACGCTTTTTTCATAACAAACATCCTTTCCGGCAAAGCCACGAACTATTCTTATATCAGTATATACCTTTTTTTCAAAAAAGTAAAGCCTATTTTGACGAATTTACCGCCTCGAGTCGATAAATAGGGAATCCCGCTTCGGAAAACCTTTTCTCGTACTCCGTTACAATATTCCCCTCAAATGCGCTGTTATGCAGATCAAGGCTGATATTTTTAAGTGTAAATCCGCACTGTGACAGATTCTCAAGCGAAAACTCAAACAGCTTCATATTGTCTGTCTTCTGATGTATTTCGCCGCCCGGTATAAGTATGTGCTTATATATTTCAAGAAATACCGGGTGAGTAAGCCTGTGCTTCCTGTATGATTCTTTCGGATAAGGACAGCTGAAATTAAGATAAATTCTGTCAACAGAATTACAAGGGAAGAATTTTTCGAGGTACTCCGCCTTTCCCATAAGGAATTTCAGGTTCGGGAGCTGTTCTTTTATCGCAAGCTCCATTGCACTGACAATAACATTTCTTGCCATTTCAACTGCAATAAAATTTATATCAGGGTTTCTTCTTGCCGCTTCTACAGCGAATCCGCCCTTGCCGCAGCCTACCTCAAGGTGAACGGGATTATCATTGCCAAATATCTCTCTGACATCAAGTGTGCGCTGCTGCTTCTCTCCCCGCTGTTCTGCCGCATAATCGGCAAGCCAACCTAAGTTTACCTCCGCACAGGCTGCAAGGCGCTCGTCAAGGTATTTTTTTCTTCTCATTCTCATAGGATCGCCGCCTTATCTTGTTGCCGAAAGCATTACATAATATGTCTTGAATCTTACCTTATCGACAAGCTTTCCGGTAGTATTATCGAAAACAGCAATATTAAGTCCGTTCTCGTCTAATGATAAATCGTCAGGTCTGCCAAGAAGCGTTATCGAAGACTCTTTTCCTGCCCCGACGCTCTTAATACTTACTCCACGACCGTTCCAGCTTGTGCTGAATTCAAAATCCTCGTCGGATACTGCCTCGTAGGTGACCTTTCCGCCTTCGATAACAGCTATATATCTCACTTTGTTGTTATGCTCCTCTGCGAGCTTTACAAGTCCCAGCTCAGCAAGCGCAGTGCGAGCACCGTCATTAAGACCGCTTACCGTATCAGCCTTTGCGGTCATAAATATAGTATAGTTTTCGTTCTCTTTAAGACGATAGATATAACTTAAGAAATTCTCTTCATCTTTAAGCAGTTTATTCTTCTGCTCATCCTGTTCTGTTGACAGCACAAGCTCGTTGTACTGAGGTACGATGCTCCTGTACGGTACAACACCATGGAAGCCTTTTTTTGATACGGTAAGTCCGAAATAGTTATACCACTGATTTGACAATACTACTGCCGCCATAAACACAGCGGTCACAGTCACAGGATTTGTAATTACCGACAGCACCTTATTCTTATACTGTTTGAACACTCTGTTGCAGGGTAGGTATCTCTCATCGGGTGCATACTTATCTTTGATTTTCTCCTGTGGCTCAGGCTCTGTGTAGATTTCTTCATCTGTCGTATCAGCGTCGCTGTCCTCACCGTTCTGCGATTTTTCAGCCATTATCTCACGGAGAATACGCTTTGTATCTTCGTCAAGCTCATCTGCACTATTATCAATGACTGCTTTTTTATTTACGGCAGACGCTTTACCTGCCTTCTTCTCTCTCAGTACCTCGTCCACAGTTTTGTCAAACTCAACAACCGCATCGGGATTCTTCTTCCGTGCAAAATAAACCTTTGCACAGTTCATATAATAATTTGCTATCGACGGTATGAACATTATCATAACAATGTACACATACATTGAGAAGCGTTCAATAACAAAGTGCTTTGTAGCGATAAGCCAAATTATAAAGTTGAATATCGCAAAATTTGTAAAGATAGAGGATGTCTTTGGATTCGCCTTTCCGTAACCGGTAAAATGTGCTACCAGCGCAAGCACCATGATTATTGCCGGCAATATCATATACACGGGGTTATATCCCTGAGTTATGAAATTAAGCTCAAGATAGTTCTTGTACTGCGGTAAAATCATTACGGCTATCTTCAGTATATCCCACGAGAAGATATACACCAATGCGGTCAATATTCCGTACAGCGGTACCGTTATCTTTGTCGGTCTTATAAATACTGCAATAAGATAAATCGGTATCATAACTATAACAGTACTGTGGAACAGGCAGGCAAAGAAAACAAATAGCAGAACCATAAAATGATTATGCTCTTTCATATATCTGTATGCGCACAGAATAATAGCAAAAGCGATAGACTGACGGATAAAGCTGAGCGAGCAATAGAAGAAGGTGAGGCATATAAACATCATAGTCGACATCCATATTTTCTCGCTGTGTCTGAACACCGCATACGCCGTAGGCGCAAGTATCAGCAGAGCATAGATAGCATAAAGCACGTTTACATTATCCGTAAAATACGATATCAGCTTCGTTATTATAGTAAATCCCGGCTCATAGCCCATATTGAAAATCTCAAATCCGGACGCTTCTTTTATATTTCTGAAAATATAGATATACGAATAATAATCGTTTCCGAGACCGTACCTCAGCACGCTGATAAGATACATCGCACCGAATGTAACAATAACATAGCACAGCTTCTTGCCGAAGCTCGGTTTGCGTTCAACAAGAGGATACGCCAGGATAAGCACCAGCGCCATAAGAATAAGATATACCGTCATAAAGCTTCCTTCCTTAATAAAAAAACACCGCATACTGCATAAGCATCGGTAAAAACCGCTTGTTCTTCACGCAGAGAATGCAGTGCATATCTACTAAATTATTATGTATTTTCCGTCTGTAATAACAGGCGCAACATCTATTGTATAATCGATACCGCAAGCCATACCAAAGCTCTTAAGCTTTTTTTCAACGGTATCATACGCCATACGGGGCGTATTGTTTTCCTGGCTGAGATGCCCGAGTATCAGCCGCCTTGCTCCGCTGTCAACAAGCTGAGCACAAAACTCGGCAGAATTTATATTCGACAGGTGACCGTAGTCCCCCGATATTCTCTTTTTTAAATAGACCGGATATTTCGGATTTATATTAAGTAGTTTCGGATCGTAATTGGCTTCTATATAAACCGTATCACATCCGAGGAGATTCGTTCTGACTTCATCCGTTACATATCCTAAATCGGTACAGCACGCTACTTTGTGCTCGCCGAAGCATAACTTGTATCCTACGCTTTCTTCACTATCATGCGGTGTATGGAAAAATGAAATATCCATGTCGACCGAAATATCTTTAAGCTCCGACAGACCGTGTATCTCGGTGTCGGGCTGAACAAGTCCGTCGCATATAAGTCTTTTTGCGGTTCCGTCCGACGCATATATCGGAAGATCTGTATGCTTTGTAAGCTGGCTCAATGCCTTTGTATGATCGATATGCTCATGGGTTATAAGCACTGCTTTTACCGCTTCAAACGGTATCCCGCACAGCATAAGCCCGTCTTTCAGAGCCTTAAAGCTGCAGCCTGCGTCAATAAGAACACCCGATGACGAATCTCCGACAAAAACGCTGTTTCCTTTGCTTGAACTGCAGACAGGTACAACTCTTGCCATCAGAGAGCCTTTCTCATCTTGTCGTCATCCGGATAATAACGCTTTACAATATCAGCGCCGAGCGCTCTGAGCTTTATCTCCATATCCTCGTATCCACGCTCGATATGGTGAATATCCTCTATCTCGGTAACGCCCTGAGCGGCAAGTCCGGCTATGATAAGCGCCGCACCTGCTCTTAGGTCACACGCCTTGACAGGAGCGCCCATAAGATGATCTACTCCTCTTACAACAGCTACTCTGCTGTCTACCGTTATATCTGCGCCCATTCTTCTGAGCTCGTCAACATATTTGAAACGGGTATCAAAAATGCTCTCGGTCACCATACTTGTGCCGCTTGCCATAGCAAGAAGAGTGGTCATCTGCGGCTGCATATCGGTAGGGAATCCGGGATGAGGAGATGTCTTTATGTCGGTACCGTCATAATGATCTCTTCCGATAACTCTAACATTATCTGTATCATCTTCTATCTCAACATATACACCTATCTTTTTGAGCTTTGCGGTAATAGGCTCAAGATGCTTAGGTATAACATTGGTAAGCGTGATATCTCCGCAGGTCGCCGCAGCCGCTACCATAAATGTACCTGCTTCTATCTGGTCGGGTATTACAGAATACTCCGTTCCGTGAAGCTTTGATACGCCTTTTATCTTTATGACATCCGTACCGGCACCCATAATATCTGCGCCCATTGAGTTAAGGAAATTTGCAAGGTCAACTATATGAGGCTCTTTTGCCGCATTTTCGATGATTGTCAGTCCCTCTGCCTGAGCACAGGCAAGAAGTGCATTTATTGTACCGCCGACAGTAACCTTGTCAAAGTATATCTGCGTTCCTATAAGCCTGTCCGCCGATAAATCAACTATGCCGTGCTTGATATCCGCCTTAGCACCGAGTGCCTCAAAGCACTTGATATGCTGGTCTATAGGTCTGCTTCCCAAATCGCATCCGCCCGGCAGCGGAACGCTTGCTTTTTTGAATCTTCCGAGCAGCGCTCCTAAGAAATAACTGCTTCCTCTTGTTGAGCGTGCAAGCTCATAAGGTACGGCGCCGTCGCATATTCTTGATGTATCTACTTCTATCTTCGACTTGCCGAGTATTTTTATCTCTGCTCCCATACTCGACAGTATCTCAAGAGCGACCTCAACATCGCTGATTGAAGGAACATTATCAAGTATGCATTTATCAGCCGCAAGAATTGCCGCAGGTATTATTGCAACCGCCGCATTCTTTGCACCGCTGATGCGGACTTCGCCTTTAAGCGGCGTACCGCCTTTTATTATAAACTTTTCCAAAAGACACACTTCCTCAATTCGATTGTATTAATGTATACCGATTATATAAATGCCGTAAAATCGGCTGTAAAAATCATAATATAAGCGAGTCAGCATGAAAATTCACAATAAATTTACATACACTATGACCCGATTAGATTTATTATATCATATCTGCGGTAAAAATAAAAGTATTTTTTTACAATGCAGTTTTTTTCGTCATAATACACTATATATCATTACTTTGTCACCCGTTTTTTATACATATAGTAAACGGTGAATTTGGCTGTTTATTTATCTTTAACAAAAAGCCGATATTGTTATACGGATAAGCGACATTTTTCTTAGGCTTTTCCTGTTAAAATAAACCCATTTCATAAGCTTCGCCGGACAGTAACCAGATAATATGGTAATTCTGCCCGGCGGTTTCATTCGCTGTTATAAATCACATAAAAGCGTCTGCCTTATGGTGATTATTTGAAATTTACTCGCTTTGTGACGGCGCCTCACCGCTCACATCTTCCGAAGCAGAAGCGTCAACGGATTCGGGCTGTCCTTCCGATTCAGCCGAAGGCGTAGTTTCCGACGGGCGAATTGTTTTCCTCGTCGTAGTTGTAGCCTGCGTCTCCGTAATTGTCGGAATGACCGCAATCTCTATTTTCTTGATAATGACCGACACAACGGGTTTTGACTCAATGCCCTGCGCGTCGTCTATTGCATTGCCTGCGGATACCTCAACGGCACTTATCTTGTCGATAACATCAAAGCCCTCGATAGCCTGTCCGAATATCGTATAATTACCATCAATACTGAATGCTCCTCCGCTTGAGAGATACTTTGCCCTGACTTCTTCGGGAACGGCTCTCAGCTTTGACAGATAGTCATTGTAGGTCTTTTTATCGGCATCGGTAAGTCTGTCGCTGTATTCTTCAAGATCAGCCGCAATATTCTCTTCCGTCTTTGCAATGTCAAACGGATTCTTGTTATTAACAATGAAGAACTGGCTGTTTATTCCCTCGCTGTCCTCAGCATAACCAAGTGCGCCGTAATATGCGCGCATACGGTCACTCGTTTCACGGGGTACTTCGGTTCTGTCGGCAGTAGTGCCGCCTGTACCGTTGCCTCTGAGCGAGCCGCCCTGAATCATAAAGTCCTTAACTACTCTGTGTATGGTCTTACCGTCATAATAACCGCTTTGCGCCAGCTTTACGAAGTTTTCGACGCCCTTTGGCGCAACCTCGGGGAACAGCTTAAAGCGTATCTTGCCCGTTTCGTCGCCTATTTGTATCGTCATCTCTACAAGCGTATCGCCCGAGCCTACCGTTATCTCTGCGGTATTATCCTTGTGCTCAGAATTACAGCCGGCAGGAAGTATCATAGCCGCACACAGCAAAACTGCCGCACCGACCTTACATAAAGACTTCAACCTCATATTATCGGTTCCTTTCACCGTAGACGGCTATCAGCCCTGCGATGCAGAATCAGCCTCGCTGCTTGCCGTACTGTTGGATTCGTTTTCCATTGCCTTGATTTCTTCAGCGGTAACGAACTTATCGGATGTCGGCTCTTCAAGAGCAAACTTTCCGTCTTCATAGGTATCCATTGTTACCTTGATTATCTTAAGCTCCTCAAGCGGCTTCTTGTTTTTGTCATCCGAATCCGTCCAAAGTATCTTGTCAAGAACATCAAATCCGTTTATAACCTGTCCGAATACGGTATAGCTGCCGCCGAAGCCGGGCACGCTTCCTCTCTTTTCAAAAGCGTTTATCAGCTCATCGGGGATGATCTGAGCGCTGGTCTCCTGGTTTGTATAGCCTCTCAGCTCTGCCTTATTGTCTTCTGTAATCTCGATTGCACCGGTAAAGAAAAAACGGCTGTCTGCATAGCCCTGATTGCCGCTGTATGCAAGCATTGCGCCCTTGAACGGCCAAAGGTCAACCGAGCATTCGTTCTGGATGAATTTGCCGTCTTCCGTTACACCCTCTGTGCCTTCGTCGTTTGAAGCGCCGGTTATAGCATAGATTCCCTTTTGTAAAGCGAAGAACGGCTTTCCATCATAAAAGCCTTCTTCTGCACGCTTTTTGAAGTTTGCAACCGTATTCGGTGCATATTCGGTATAAAGCACAGCGGTCAATGTTCCGACATTTGTTTCTATTACAACTACATCCTGACCTTCAGCAGGCTTGTCAAGCTGGACAAGGTTCATCTGTGTAAAATCGTAGGTACCTATTGCATTTGTTGACTGGGTGCTGAATAACGAGCAACCCGAAAAAGCTGTAACTGCAATAATGCCTGCAAGTGCAGCTGCTATTCTTTTTGTAAATCTCAAGATAATGATTCCTTTCAAAAGCGTTATTGGCTTACTTATCATTTTGCAAAAACACCGCCTTTGCGGCGGAAATTTCTGCTTATTCTATTATAATTCACAGCATATCAAAAGTCAAGACAAGCTGTGCTTTGAGCTTATTATAAACGGAATATCAACCGATTAACCGCCGAGCCTCAGCATCTCGTCTATCGAGCGCTTTGCGCCGAGCCGTACCTCTTCGTCAAGCTCTATTTCCTCGCCTGCCGTTCCCGTAACACAGCCGTATACCGTTGCAAGCGTGGTAAGGTGCATATTGTGGCAAACGCAGTCCTTTGACAGAGGATAGAAGCGTTTGTCGGGTTCATCAAAGCTGAGATGTTCAACTATGCTGTTTTCCGTACCTATAATAAATTCCTTTGCACTGCTCTTTTTGGCATAGTTCATAATGCCTGTGGTGCTTCCTGCATAATCGGCAAGCGCGGTGACCTCAGGCGCACACTCGGGATGTACAAGCAAAAGTGCGTCGGGGTGCTGCTCCCTTGCCTTTTCAACATCCTTTACGCTCATACGCAGATGTGTGGGACATCCGCCCTGCACCAGCTTGAAGGTTTTTTCGGGGCATTGCTTTCTTACATAATCGCCCAGATTGCAGTCGGGGATAAACAGTATCTTGTCGCTGCCCAGCTTCTTTACTATATTCACAGCGCTTGATGAAGTAACGCACACATCGCACACGGTTTTAAGCTCTGAAGTTGTATTTATGTATGCTACCACCGTATAATCGGGATACATCTGCTTAAGGCCGTTTATCATATCCTTGTCCATCTGTTCTGCCATAGGGCAGCCTGCATTGCTGTCTGACAGCAGTACCTTCTTTTCGGGAGAAAGTATCTTTACCGTTTCCGCCATAAAGCGAACTCCGCACATAAGCACGGTTTTCTGCGGTGCAGTTGCCGCCTTCTGACTAAGCGCAAACGAATCACCGACAAAATCGGCAACATCGAGTATATCCTGCCTCTGATATGCGTGGGCAAGTATGCATATATCTTTTTCTTTCTTTATTCTCAGGATCTCGTCCTGCATTTCTCTGACCGTCATCTTTTGTCCCTTCCTTTACGATAACCGTCTATCGTTGTCATTGCCGGACATACTATCCGACTTATTTATTATACCTTGTTTTTGCCCTTGAGTCAAGACGCAAGGCTCCTTTTGTCGCAAAGCAGCATAAAACGCAAAGGCAAAATTTTTTGTTGCAAAAGCTGTTTTTTTGTTGTATACTTAGTTTTGTGCGTTAAACACAGAACAAACCGAAAAAACAGAGGGTGCATTATTTGAAAATCAAGAATTCTTTTCTGCGAGGACTGAAATCGGGCATACCTATAGGTCTTGGCTATCTGTCGGTATCCTTTACTTTCGGAATTATGGCGATATCGCTCGGCTTTGCATGGTGGCAGGCGGTACTTATATCAATGACTACCGTTACATCGGCAGGACAGCTCTCGGGTATCACGATAATGGTGAATCCGGGACAGTATATCGAGATGCTGATTTCTCAGCTTACGATAAATATCCGCTATTCTTTTATGGCGGTATCATTGTCGCAAAAGGCAGACGGCAAATTCAAAGGGATATTCAGATGGCTGCTCGGCTTCTTTATAACCGATGAAATTTTCGCCGTAGCAGTAAACGAAGAAAATGTTACACGCTCATTTTTCAGCGGACTTGCGGTTATACCCTATCTCGGCTGGACTTTAGGCACGCTTGCAGGCGCTCTGCTCGGAAACATACTTCCCGACAGCGTTATGAGTGCGCTTTGCATAGCAATATACGGTATGTTTGTTGCAATAATAGCTCCTAAGGCTACAAAGGAAAAACCGCTTCTTGCAGTAGTTGCAGTAGCACTTGCACTGAGCTGTATGTTCTATTATCTGCCCTTGCTTAAAGATATATCAAGCGGTATCTCAATAAGCGTTTGCGCAGTAGCTGCAGCTATAATAGGTGCGCTTATCTTTCCCAAGAAGGAGGAAGCGTAATGGACAATATACAGTTTCTTATTTATCTTCTAATAATGGCAGGTTCGACTTATCTTATAAGAGCCGTTCCCTTTGCCGCTGTAAAGAAAAAGATAAACAACACTTTTATCAGGTCTTTCTTATATTACATACCATACACCGTTCTGACCGCCATGACCTTCCCTGCGGCACTGTACGCAACTAACAGCATGATATCTGCGGCTATAGGACTCGCTGTTGCAATAGGCATAGCGATATGGAAAAAGGATCTTACAATCGTTGCCGTTGCCGCGTGCGTTACTGTTTTTGTAAGCGAGTATGTTATCGGGCTGTTATGACATTTCATAGCACAAAAAGTCGGGAATCGGGCAAAGCGATATGATACAATACAGACAGCAAAGAGCGAAGGAGTGATATCGTGCAGGGACTTGCAGACGGCATACAAAGCGCAATAGAGTATATTGAGGAAAACATAACCGAGGAGCTTGATATCAGCGACATCGCCGCAAGAGCGTATGTATCGGCGTTTCATTTTCAGCGTATATTCAGCGTGCTGTGCGGAATATCTGTCGGCGAGTATATCAGGAACAGGCGGCTCACACTTGCGGCGCAGGAGCTGTCGGCAACCGACATCAAGGTTATAGACACGGCTGTAAAGTACGGCTATGACTCGGCAGATAGTTTTACAAGAGCATTTACACGATTTCATGGCATTTCGCCCTCTGCGGCAAGAGAAAAGGGTGCAAGACTTAAATCCTTTGCGCCTTTAAGAATCAAACTATCATTGGAGGGCGGTACTATGTTAGAGTACACAATTGTTGAAAAAGCGGCATTTACGGTAATGGGAAGATCACGCACATTTAACGCCGACACATCTTACGCCGAGATACCTAAGTTCTGGCAGGAGCATATGGCAAGCGGCGAGAGGGAAAAAGTATGCGGTATGTACGGTGTTTGCCTCGACGGCGACGGAAAGCATTTTGAGTATCTTATAGCAGATAACTATATTCCTCAAAAGGAAGTCCCTGCAGGATATGTTACAAAAACTATCCCGTCAGGCACATGGGCTATATTCCCTTGCAAAGGCGATCTGCCAAGAACTTTACAGGATGTGAACACTATGATATGGAGCGAGTGGCTGCCAAACTGCAAAGAATACAAGCTGGCAGGCAACTACAACATCGAGGCGTATTTTCCGCCGAATGAATCCGGCGTGACCTACAGCGAGATATGGGTTCCGATTGAAAAGCTGTAAACAGATAATGCAAAACTCCGCCATTGCTTTGCCGCAATGACGGAGTCATTTTATTCATATTTTACGCTGAATTCGCAGTTAAGCTGACCGTTTCCGAAATACTCTAAGAAGGTTTTTTCAAGGGATGAAAGTAACTTTTTCCCTTCTTCACCCTCGAATATTTCAGCACTATCCTTTGACAAGGTCAGTTCAATACTGTACTTATCCCCGACAATATATGTCACTGTGCTTTCGTTTACTATCTCGGTGCCGTTATTGTCAACATAACAATTAACAAACTCGGCTTTTCCTGCCGATTTATTCAGCTGCTTCCACTCGCCGAATATTATCTTGGGAATGCACTTCATATTCTTTGTTATGCTTTTCATTTCACCATCTTCTGAATAGTAGATAGTAATATCACGCTGTTCGACAGCTATTTCCGTAGTAGTCTCTCCTGCAGTTTCTATCGCATTTGACGAGGTGTCTGCTATCGGTACATTCTGCCCTGTAAGCATTGTTCCAAGCGTAATTCCTCCGACTGCAACAACAAGAGCCGCCGCAGTACCTGCCGTGATATACTTAATGCGGTTATGCTTTTTCAGCGGCACAGACTCGGTCTGTGATAAATCGGTATATTCTTCATTTACATTCCCAAGTTCTTTTAATAACCTTTCACTTTTCATAGAGTTATTCCCTCCTTTTCAAGATATAGCTTTAACTCCTTGCGTATCCTTGACAGCATCATTTTTATTCTGCCGCTCTCGCACCCGTGCTTCTGCGCTATTTCGCTTATCGGCATAAGATACCAGTATCTTTGCATAAAAACCGTTCTCTTTTCGGTGCAAAGCGAGCCTAAAAAGCCGTTCAGCGCATCTCTCAGCTCGTTGTCGTCGCACTCGTCCTCAACGCTCTTGCCCGACGGAATACATTCCTCAAGCTCACTTAGCGCCACTTCGGTCTGACCGCCGCCACGCTTTGCTGCTTTCTTTTCGGAGTATCTGTTCAGCGACAGATTTCTTGTCATCTTTGCTATATACGAGAACAGATTATGCGGCATATCGGGAGGAATCCGGTTCCAGACTTTTACAAGCATATCGTTTACGCACTCTTCGCAGTCTTCCCTGTTGCCGAGTATGTTGTAAGCTATCTTATAACATTGTTTTCCGTATTTCTGCTGTGTTTGTGCTATTGCGCCCTCGTCACGCCCGAGATACAGTTCTATTATACCGCTGTCTTCCATACGCTTCCTCCTTATCATAGCTTTACGAAGCCGCTTCATATATAATGACAGCATTTTCTCTGAAAGGTAACATTTTTATTGATTAATTCTATCACATTTTTTTGTTGTTTACAACTGAGATAGATGGTAAGCACAGATGTTGATTGAAAAAACGAAAGAATGCTATATAATGTTGAATGCAAAAAATCCACAGACGATTCGTAAAGAATCATCTGCGGAATATTTTTCTTCTACGGCATTACAGCGCAATTTACATCATATTGTTGCCATTATTATTGTTTACGTTTTCGTAACCGTTATTATAACCGTTATTGGCATTGCCGTACCCGTTATTATAAGGGTTATTGCTGTTATTATTGTTTTTGCCGTAGTTTTTGTTATAAGGATTATTTGTTACGGTGTTTGTCGAAGCGCTTTTACCGTCATTTTTAAAAACCGTATATTCTTCCGGCTTTATCGGAGCGCCGCAATGAGGGCAGGCATTACAGCTGCCGACCGTATAAGTGCCACCGCAATATGTGCAGGACGCCTGCTTATATGTAACTGTATTATTTACAGTCTGAGCAGGAGCAATATCAAGCGGTACTTCTTTTGCGCCCTTGTACTTGTTAGCGTTAGGTCTGAAGAATACCATAAAGAACGCATGAATGCAGATAAACACAAGAATGAATATGGCAAACACAAGCGTTTCACCGTCAAATCTTGCATCCATTATAGTAGGCGTCAGTGCTTCAAAGCCTTCTTCAACCGATTTACCTACATCGCCGTCGTTTCTTAGAAGGCGGGTCTGAATATCATTGGTAAATTTCTTGGCAATAGAAGAGCTAATAATGCCGTCGGTATCATCACCCTGCATTCCTTCCCAGTACCAATCCTTGAATCCGTCTTCGCCTTGTGCGGTAGTAAAGACTATCAGCCAGTGCTTTTCATCATAAAACCTGTTAACATATAAATCGTAGGCATAGTTTTCAAGACTTGAGTACTTGCCCTTCCACGCCGAATTGCTGTCGGTTATCAGCGCAGGGGTGATTCCTGTTTCGTTGTAGAAGTCCTTCATAGCCTCACGAAGTGCGCTTTCATCTGAAACTGCGCCTATATTGTCTTCTATTACTATAGTCGGATCGTAATCAACGCTCAGCTTACTTGGAACCTGAAACGCCTGCGACAGCATCATTATTACGGCAAAGATAAAAGGAATATAGAAAATCAGAAATACAAATCTCAGTTTGCTCGGCGGCTTTGACAGATCAGTATCGGAGTATACGTAGTTAGCCTGACCGTTTTTGTAGTATAAAAACCTTCTCGCTCCGGGAAAATATACAGTAGAAGTTCTGATTCTCGAGCCTCCGCCGCTTCTGCCCGAAGAACGATGGCTTCCGCCCGAAGAATGATGACTTCCGCCTCCGTGCGAGCCTCCGCCTGATGAATGTGGCATATCTATACCCCCAAATCCTTTGAAATACTGCTGAGCACTTAATCACAGCCTAATTATTCTACCATACTTTCAAAATAAAATCAAGCAATTACAGACTTTCCGCGTTTCTTATGCAATCATCCGATAAGCAATACCCTGACAATTTGGTCATCGGCACAAATTTCTATATTTTGTACAAAATTTCTTAATAATTTTATGAAAACTATTGCATTTTGACAAAAACCGATGTATAATTAAGGAAAGAAAATCCAATAATGCGATTTTGTACGGTTATGCTTTCGGCAATGTCGGCAGATGACAGTTTGCCGACACCTTCAGAAACGGTGGTGATGCTTGATGATGGAATTCAGTGGTATCAGCCTGTGTCCGTGTGCTGTCACAGGCAGAGCGTTTGTGTTCTCAAGACACCCCATACCCGTAAAGCTTATCCACATAGAAAATACCGAGCTTGAAAAACAGCGTCTGATTTACGCAAAAGAAACCGCCATATCACAGCTTTCCGAGATATACAGCGTAGCTGTCAGCAAGGTTGGAACTGAGCTTGCAGGTATATTCCGTACTCACATTATGATGATAACCGATGATGATTTTTTAGACGCAGTATTCGGCGTTATAGATACTCAGCTTGTCAATGCGGAATATGCGGTATCCCTCACCGCTTACAACTTTGCAAACATCTTTGCCGCTATGGATGACGCATATATGAAAGCACGAGCCGCAGACATACGGGATATTTCCGCACGGCTTACAGCAATACTGTCGCAAGTGCCTTCCGATAACGGAATCGAGCTTTGCGAAAGCGGAAATGAGCTTATAGTATGCACAGACGATTTGCTCCCGAGCGAGGTCATTATGTGCGATATCGGCAGAATAAGCGCATTTGTGACCGCAAACGGCTCCAAGAATTCGCACTCGGCTATACTTGCGGCAAAGCTTGGTATTCCTGCTGTTGTATGCGTAGGCAACGAGTTTCTGAACTGCGTAAGCACGGGAGATATTATAACGGTTAACGGCTTGGGCAACAAGGTGATACTCCCCGGTGCTGTACGGATATAATAAACAAAGCATACTAAAACGCTAAACAGGCTTTGAAATAAGTTAAATCACAGCGGATTATAATTGCACAACAAAGCCCTCTTATGCTTTTGCATAAGAGGGCTTGATTTATGGCTTTATATCGATTATCACAAGCTCGGGACGGTTGAATACTCTCGGCACAGCGATAAGTGTAGACGGCTTCCAAAGTCCTCTGCTGACAATATGCGCCGTGTCGCCGTGCATATATACGCCTGAGGTGTATTTCGGGAACAGTCCCTGACCGGGCGCATATACTCCGTCTATAAGTCCCGGAATTCGCCATTGACCGCCGTGTGCGTGTCCCGACAGCACTATATCAAAATTGCCCTTGAGATATTCATCTATCTGCTCGGGGAAATGAGCGATGAGAAGTCTCAACCGTTCATCATCACCGCTTGAAGTTACTGCTTCGAGCTGGTTTACAAGCTCGCCGTTTTGCTCGTCATAGGTATAAGCGTCGTATATTCCGCAGATTTCTATCTCGTTATCGTTGACGCTTATTACTTCTCCGCTTCCCTCAAGAGCGCAAACGCCTAATAGGGACATCTGCTGTTTTATCCTTGCGCTGTCGCCCCTTGCATTCTCGTGGTTGCCGATAGAATAGAAGCAGGGATATTTACCTGCGAGATATTCAGCAAGGAAAAACGAGTTTTCGGGGACAAAATCCTGAGTCTTGTCCGCAAGGTCACCGCCGAACACGATTATATCGGGAGAAGCACCGTCTACAGCACTTATCAGCTGAGATTGTTTTTCTCCGAAAAGGCTGTTATGCAAATCCGAAATAAATGCAATGCGTACCGACGAGCTGAGCTTTGGGCATTTTACGGTATATTCCGTAGTTTCAAGTCGGGTATCGCAGGCAATGACACCGACCACGGCAGCGACAGTCAATGCGCCGCACGCCGCTATTATTTTTTTGGTGCGTTTTGACAGCGTATTACCACCCCGCTTATCAATATCCGTCAGAGCCGTTTATGCTCGGATCGTTTTCTATCCAGCTGTTCACAGGTATGACTTTGAACTCATCCTTTGCAGTGCGGATATATACATCCTTAATCCCTGCATTTATTATCAGCTTTTTGCACATAGAGCAAGGCTCAACATCTCCGCAGAGCTGACCTGTAGACGCTTCGTGGCAGGCAAGATAAAGAGAAGCCCCTATCATATCCGTTCTTGAAGCGCTGATTATACAGTTTGCCTCGGCGTGTACAGAACGGCACAGCTCATAACGCTGACCTTTGGGCACATTCAGCTTTTCACGGGTGCAAACGCCCATATCACAGCAGTTTTCAAGTCCTCTCGGAGCACCGTTGTAGCCTGTTGCTATTATCTCATCGTTATGTACGATTATAGCGCCGAAATTTCTGCGAAGGCAGGTGCCGCGTTCGCATACCGTTTCCGCTATGTCAAGATAATAATTGATCTTGTCTCTTCTTTCCATAAGAACCTCCGCAGTTTGAATTTACAGTCTAAATATAACACATATAATACCGCTTTGTCAATCAAAATAAGCGGATATGAATATACAATAATTCCCGTACCGTATCGGTACGGGAATACAGACTGTAGAAAAACCTCTTTGTAAACAATAAATGGGGTTTGGGGCGAAGCCCCAAGCAAGGTCGCAGGGGCGGCAGCCCCCGATTATAAGCCCCTTCCCGAGGGGAAGGGGTTGGGGGTTAGGGATAGAGAATTTGCTCTACTTATTAAAAAAATAGACTTTTTCAACAAGCTGAATTCCCGTACCGTATCGGTACGGGAATAGCTGTTATTTAAGGAAGCCTTCGA
>CAMEKR010000037.1 GCA_945921515.1 uncultured Clostridia bacterium
TTGTCGAAAAAGTATTTTTCGACAAGCTGTCAGACTGCGAGAAACACACGCAGACACTGAGATTGCCCTTGCGGTCAATCTCCAAACGCACAAAAATGAATTTTCGTGCGTTTGTAAGAGGATTTAATTAGAAAAAGCCTCCGTCGGCGTACAAAGGTACGGTAGGAGGCTTTTGACAAAGTAAGCAAAAATGCTTTTGTAGAGCCGTTTTCGGCTCTACAAAACTATGTTGCAAATTATTCGAAAGAATTAACGCAAAAACCTAATCAAGTCTTGCATTTTTGCGGTGCGTGGGTTTATCGATAGTCTGATGCAACCGAAGGCTTTTGCTTTCGGTTGCTTTTTACTATCTGTTATCGACATAGTCTGTTGTGTGAGTAGTTTTCTTTATTTCTTGTTTATCAAGATACATCTGCTTATCCGCACGATTAAAGACATCAATGTAATAACTGTCGGCTGATGAGTTTACTGCGTATCCTACAGCAATATGAACACCGAGCTCATAGTGTTTTGCGTTACGATTAAACAGTTCCTGATCTGATTTAAATTCTTTAGCAAGCCGTTCGCACAGACCGTCTTCGGGGTGATATATTATTACTGCAAATTCATCGCCGCCGATGCGGTAGATATTATATTCCTCAAAAGTGTGCTTGATAAGCGAACTTGCATCGGAAATGAGCATATCTCCGAATTCGTGACCGTACTTGTCGTTATACATTTTGAGATAATTTATATCCATGACAAATACCGCATAATCGCCGTCGCTGTAATTGCGCATCTTTTCGATACGCTGAACTTCGTTCTGATATGCGGCTTTATTTCCTACATCGGTTGCGGCATCGGTATATGCCTGCTTGTTTATCTTATCTATGTATTTCTTAAGCATTTTTACCGTATCGCTGTATCTTGCGGCAAGAATGCCGATTTCGTCTTTTGTGTTGCACTCTATTTCAACATCAAGCTCGCCTGCCGCTATTTTTTTAGATACTTCCGTAAGATACTTAATAGGCTTAACTATCACGGATGTAAAAATAAATGTAACGACAGCGGCAAATACAAGTATTACTATCATTGCAAGCAAGTAGTAGAGTATAAGTTGATTCTGTGCTGCGTTTATTTCGTTTTCGGGAACGGTAATGATAAGCACCATGCCGTTTGAAAGTGACTGTGAACAGAGCTTTCGCTGTTCGCCGGTATAATTTTTTATCGTGATAATATCGCCGATTTTGTCGCTCTCTTTGGAAAGATCGACAAAATATTCGTTATCCTTCAGTTCTTTAATTGTGACGCCATCCGGATACATCTTGTGGTATAATATATCACCGTTTTCATTGCACAGAAAGGCATATCCTGTGTCGTAAAGCCTTATTTCATCCACCATAGATATTATCTGACCCATATCGATGTCCATACCGATAATGGCTACAGGATTGTTGCTTTTATCAAAAATCGGAATTATGTACGATGTCATGTATATATCGCCGATATTTTTATTGATATATGGCGGCATCCAGGTTGGCTTTTTGTTTTCTATAGGAGTGTAGTACCAGCCAACATGCTCTTTGTCATTTTTATCATATGCTTTTATATCGGTAAGGGGAAATTCGGATATTTTTCCGGTATCGGTATCCTTGACATAAAAAATGCCTATATCATCTTTTAAAATATCGGGATTGTATCGTATATAGCCGCTTATTGCACAGTCTGTGTTGCTTACTACATTCTTTAAAAGGCTTCCTATCGAATCATTGAACGAGTTTAGCTGATCGGTGTTTTTTACAAAAACAGAGATATCAGACAGTTTTTCTACCGAAAAGTCGTAACATGTATTTATCGACTGCTCTATAGACATGAACAGTTTGTCTATTTTTTGCGAGCTGGTCGAAGATTGCAGTTGCATTATCGTTTCCGAATTATCTGAAAGTATCGTGCCGACACTAATTATACTTATTGCGCCGATAGTAACAGAGCAGATAACAAGACAGCACATCATTAAAATGATAAATTTGTTTCGAATAGATCTGATAAGCCAGCCCTCCCCAATATAGAAACGATAATATCTTTAATTTAATTATATAATATTTTTAACGACAAATCAAGACTTTTTTCGATATTTACTCAGCATATTTACGGTCACATTATCCTGCCGCCTTGTTTTATGATATATTGCGTTACTTCAGCAATATCTTTTTCGCTGCATCTGATTTCGGTTATAGCTCCTTTTCGTCTGATAATATCGTCTACGGTAGTATTTTCTGGAAATATAGGACAGAAGATTCCGCTGAGATAATTAGCTCCGGGAATATTTGTAGGGATTATTGCGCTGAAGCTGTAATAGGAATCATCCTGCACAGTTGTTATATCGTATTGAGCATTGTATAATGCCGAAAGGTAAATGCATACGCTCTGTGCTGTATCGCTATCCTTAAATCGTGCTGTTATTTTGTGTTTCATTTTGTTCCTCCTTTTTTGTATAGTTGTTCCCGTCAGAATGGTTTTGATTCGCATTTCGGAAATTACATAAAAGTTCGCATAATAATTGCAAAACATCTCAGAATGTGGTACAATATATAAATATAGCGAAAGGAGCTGAACTGATGGATATACAGGTTGGGGATATACTGAAGATGAAAAAAGAGCATCCCTGCGGTTCAAAAGAAATGCTTGTTCTGCGTATCGGTGCTGATTTTAAACTAAGATGTAACGGATGCGGACATGAATTTATGACACCCAGATCAAAATGCGAGAAAAAAATCAGGTCAGTTATCCGAAGTGCCGCCGATGAGGAAAAATAGCTTTTTGTCGTAATAACAATAAAACTAATTGAAACGGAGAAATAAATGACAGAAAAACTTGAAATAATGGAAAAGCGTTTTTGTGATATAAACGAAAAGCTGACGGATATAAATGTAATTAACGATCAGGAACAGTATAAATGCCTGATGAAAGAGCTTAAAAATCTTACTCCTATAATTGAAAAGTACCGTTTATACAAGAAAGTGAGAAATGACTACGAGGAAGCCGGTGAGATGCTCAGCGAAGGCGGCCTTGACAAAGAGTTCAAGGAAGTAGTACAGGAACAGTACGAAGAATGTAAAAAACAGATGGATGAGTATACGGACGAGCTCAAGATACTTCTTCTGCCTAAAGACCCTGACGATGACAGAAATGTTATAGTTGAGATAAGAGGCGGTGCAGGGGGAGAAGAAGCGGCGCTGTTTGCAAACTCAATGTTCAGAATGTACTCTATGTATGCACAGGCTAAAGGATGGAAAACCGAAGTGATAAGCTCAAATCCTACTGAGCTTGGTGGATATAAGGAGATCAGCTTTTCTGTTGAAGGTGAAGGTGTTTATGCAAAGCTGAAATATGAAAGCGGAGTACACCGTGTTCAGCGTGTGCCGGAAACAGAGGCGCAGGGAAGGATACAGACATCTACAATAACCGTTGCGGTGCTGCCTGAGGTCGAGGAGGTGGATGTGGAGATAAATCCCGCCGACCTTGAATTTCAGACTTATCGTTCAAGCGGTGCAGGCGGTCAGCATATAAACAAGACCGAGTCGGCAATCAGAATAATACATCATCCGACAGGTGTTGTCGTTGAGTGTCAGGAAGAAAGAAGTCAGTATAAGAACAAGGACAAGGCTATGAAGATGCTCTACAGCAAACTGTATGAGGCAAAGCTCAATGAGCAGAACAGCAAAATAGCTGCCGAGCGTAAAATACAGGTAGGTACGGGAGACCGCTCCGAAAGGATAAGGACATATAACTATCCGCAGAGCCGTGTTACAGATCATCGTATAGGTCTTACGCTCTACAAGCTGGAGCAGTTTATGAACGGCGACTGCGATGAGGTGTTCGAGGCGTTGGCAATAGCCGACAGAACTGCAAAGCTTGCCGCAGGCGGCGAAGAATAAAGATAAGGTGACATTTTTGAAAACTGAGATAAAGAAGCCTTCCTACGAGGTATTATGCGAGGCGGCTGAGCTTATAAAAAAAGGCGAGGTCGTTGCAATTCCCACAGAGACGGTGTATGGACTTGCGGCCAATGCATATGATTCAGACGCCTGTGCAAAGATATTCACAGCTAAGGGCAGACCGCAGGACAATCCGCTGATAATCCACATTTGCGATCTTGATATGCTAAGAGAGTCGGTCAGAGAGATACCTCCGCTTGCTCTTACACTTGCGGAGCATTTCTGGAGCGGTTCTCTCACTATGATATTTCCGAAGAAAGACATAGTGCCGGATACCACCAGCGGAGGACTTGATACTGTGGCGGTAAGAATGCCCGATAACCAGGATACGCTGAATCTGATAAAGATGTGCGGAGTGCCTCTTGCGGCACCGTCTGCAAACCTGTCGGGAAGTCCAAGTCCCACAACGGCTGCTCATGTATACCAGGACATGAACGGAAGGATACCGTTGATAATTGACGGCGGTGAATGTGCGAACGGTGTTGAGAGTACCGTAATTTGCTTTACCGACGGCGGTACGGGCATAAAAGTTCTTCGCCCGGGAGTAATTACGGCTGAAATGCTGAGTCAATTTGCTAAGACCGAAACAGACAAGAATGTATTTGCAAAACCCGATGCAAATGAGAAAGTCATCTCGCCCGGAGTTAAATACAAGCATTATTCACCGAGAGCCGACATAACTATTATCGAGACGGACAGCGACAAGGCTCTCGCAGAGTTTCTTAACGGATGTAATGACGGCGGCACCTACGGCGTTATATTCGGCACGGAAAAAGGGATAGAAATACCTACAATATCTTATGGTACTACTGCACAGGAACAGGCGCACAATCTGTTTGCAGTACTGCGAAAGACCGACGAGCTTGGTGCTGTCAGAGCTTTTGTCAGATGCCCCGAAAAAAGCGGAGTAGGCACAGCGGTATACAACAGACTGCTTCGTGCGGCGGCTTTTAAAACGATAAAACTTTAAGCGGTGATAAATATTGAAGGATAAGATGATATTCGGTCTGACCGGTATGTCGGGAGCAGGAAAGTCTACGGTATGCAGGCAATTTCAGGATGCAGGTTTTCATATAATCGATTGCGACAAAGTAGCAAGGCAGGTCGTAGGAAGAGGCGAGCCGTGTCTTGATGAACTGCACAGACTGTTTGGAGACGGCGTGATAACAAAAGACGGTGAGCTTGACAGAAAGGCAATGGGCAATATCGCATTCAATGACCGGGATAAGCTCAGAATGCTCAACGATACGATATATCCGTATATAACTTATAAAGTGATATCACAATTGCAGGAAATCGATGATAAGCCGTCGGTGCTTGATGCACCTACTCTGTTTGAAAGCGGTATCGATTATATTTGCGACGCTGTTGTCAGCGTTGTATGCGACACCGAGATATCGTTGAAGCGCATAATGGCTCGTGACGGTATAAGCCGTGAGGCCGCCGAAAGCCGTCTGTCTTCTCAGCACGATGCTGAGTTCTATGCGAGCCGCAGTCTGTTTTGCATAGAGAACAACGGAGAAGTGGCTGAACTTGAGCAAAAGACTGATGGAATTGTGGCTCAGCTTTTAGAAATGTCGAAAGGCAATTATGAGAAAAAGTAAAAAAACAAGCGTAAAGGCGCTTTTGATAACCTTTGTATGTCTTGTAATCTGTGCGGCGATTGCTTTTGCAGTGTTCATAGGATACTCAAAATATGAATTTTCGTCGCACCCTACAATGTACAGCGACTTTGTTGACCGTTATTCATCACAGTATAAGCTGGACAAATATGAGGTATACTCGTTTATACTGACAGAAAGCGGATTCAATGAAAAGTCGGAATCTTACCTTGGCGCAAGAGGTTTAATGCAGATAATGCCGGAAACATTTGAGTGGATAAGGTATAAGCTTGATGAGGAAAACGATCCGCTTATGACCTTTGAGAGAATGTATGAGGCTGAAACAAACATCCGGTACGGATGTTATCTGCTTAGCTATCTGCACGAATGTTTCGGTGAACTTGATGAAGTTGCCGCCGCATATCATGCCGGACAGGGCAGTGTTGAATCGTGGCTCTTAGATGAAAGATATTCCGAAAACGGAAGGCTTACCGATATACCGAATCCCGACACGGCTCACTATGTTGATAAGATAACAAACGCCTACGATACTTATTGCAGGCTGTATAAAAAATAAAGAAAGGCAATAAAAATGGCTGAAAAGAAATCACAGGCAGAACAGCTTAAAGAAAAGCTGTTCTATGAAAAAAAGCACTCTACGCTTGTTATGAGCGAACAGGAGCAGAAAAAGGCTGACAAATACTGCGGAGGGTATAAGAGTTTCCTCGACGCAGGAAAGACAGAAAGAGAAGCGGCGGCAACGGCTGTTGCTATGGCAGAAAAGGCAGGTTTTGTGCCTTTTGACAAGCACGCTTCCTATAAGCCCGGCGACAAGGTTTATCTTCTTAACAGAGAGAAAGCCGTGATATTTGCCGTTTTCGGCAAGAGCGAGATATCCGAAGGCGTTAATCTTACTGCGGCTCACATTGATTCTCCGAGACTTGACTTAAAGCAGAATCCTTTATATGAGAAAGATGAGCTTGGATATTTCAAGACGCATTATTACGGAGGAATAAAGAAATATCAGTGGCCTACGGTGCCTATGTCGCTTCACGGAGTGATAGTAAAGGCTGACGGAACTAAGGTTAGCGTTAAGATAGGTGAAGATAAGGACGATCCCGTATTTGTTGTCACCGATCTTCTTCCTCATCTTGCAGAAGAGCAGTACAAGAGACCGGCAAACAAGCTCATAAGCGGCGAGGAACTCAATATTCTCATCGGTTCAAGGCCCTTCAGAGATGACAAGATAAGCGAAAAAGTAAAGCTTAATCTTATGAGCATTCTTTTTGAGAAGTATGGTATAATCGAAAAGGATTTCTTGAGTGCAGAACTCGAGTGCGTTCCAGCGTTCAAGGCAAAGGATGTCGGCTTTGACAGAAGTCTTGTCGGCGCATACGGTCAGGATGACAGAGTATGTGCCTATACTGCTTTTACTGCTTTGCTTGATATGAAGAGCGTTCCCGAAAAGACGGCTGTATGTGTTCTTACAGACAAGGAAGAAACAGGCAGTGACGGAAATACAGGACTTCGTTCAGCATATCTTAAGTTCTTCCTTTACGATCTTGCAGAGAATATGGGCAGCGACGGCAGAACGGTCATATCGGCTTCAAGATGCCTTTCAGCTGATGTAAATGCGGCTTTTGATCCAACATTCCCCGAGGGATATGAGAAAAATAACTGTGCATTTGCTAACAAGGGTATAGTAGTAACTAAGTACACGGGCGCAAGAGGAAAGTCCGGTACAAGCGATGCAAGTGCCGAGTATGTTGGTCTTATCCACAGTATGCTTGATAAGAACAATGTTGTATGGCAGACCGGTGAACTGGGAAAAGTTGATTTCGGCGGCGGCGGAACAGTTGCGGCTTATATAGCAAATCTCAATATTGATACTATAGATGTAGGAGTACCCGTTCTTTCAATGCATGCTCCTTTTGAGCTTACCGCAAAGAATGATGTGTATATGGCGTACAAGGCGTTCACGGCATTCTATAAAATGAAGTAACCGTCATAATTCTTGCCTGTTATGAATATAGCTTCTTTATAACAGGTGATTTTATGAAAAAAGACTTCTCTAAGCTCAGACGGCGCATCGGAGTAAAGCTTATCGGATCAGCGTTTATTCTTTTGGGACTTGCAGGAATATTGCAACTTATGATAAGACCAAATATCATAAATGTATGCGAGTATAATTCTAAAGTAGTAACAGTTAGCCTTATAGATGATGCTATAAACGAGAGGCTTTCTCTTCTTGCTGACGGTGCAGGTTATGATAAGCTGGTTAAGCTGAGTTATACTTCGGATGGCAGAGTAGCGTCAATAGAGAGCAATACCAACCTTATTAACCGCATAAAAAACGATATGCTGAATGAGATAAATGACAGGCTGATGAATGGAGAAACCGAGAAAGTTGATTTGTCTGTCGGAACACTCAGCGGTGTGCCTTTATTTTACGGTATGGGACCTACTATCAGAATGTTCGTAGAGCCGAAAGGCTATGCCGATGCCGTTTTTATCAGCGAGTTTTCCGATGCCGGTATCAATCAGACGCTCCACAGAATGATAATGCGCACGACCGTCAGCGTTACTGCTTTTATACCAATGTATTCGGTAGAGACAAAAGTTTGCGGAGATTTTCTTATTGCAGAAACTGTAATAGTCGGCAATGTCCCCGAAAGTTATACTCATGTTATTACAGAGGATAAAGATATTGTTGATACTATAAACGATTTTGGTGCCGAACCTTATGACTGATTATTCGGAAGGAACATAAATGGATAAGGAACAGATAAAACAAGAATACGAGCAGCTTTGCAAAACTGCTGAACAGCATAATTTCAATTATTATGTGCTTGATGATCCTACTATAGAGGACGATGAATACGACAGCCTTATGAGGCGGATAAAGCAGATAGAAGCCGAAAATCCCGAGCTTGTATCCGAAAACTCGCCTACACAGCATGTAGGCGGATATGCTATCAATACTTTTGAAAAGGTGACTCATGAGGTACAGATGGGCAGTTTGCAGGATGTTTTTTCAAAAGCCGAGCTGTACGATTTCAATGAGCGTGTTAATAATGCGGTCGGTAAGACTGTGTACTGTGTTGAACCGAAGATAGACGGACTCTCTGTATCGCTCGAATATGTTGACGGAATATTTACAAGAGGCTCTACCAGGGGAGACGGCTTTGTCGGCGAGGATATAACCAAGAATCTGAGGACAATAAAATCCGTTCCGAAAGAGCTTAACGAAAAGCTTCCGTTTATCGAGGTCAGAGGCGAGGTTTATATGCCTAAGGAGAGCTTCGAAAAGCTTGTAAAAGAACAGCTTGCCAATGATGAACCGCCTGCAAAGAACCCGAGAAATGCGGCCGCCGGCTCACTGAGACAAAAGGACAGCAGAGTTACCGCTTCAAGAGGACTTGATATTTTCGTGTTCAACCTCCAGCGTATAGAAGGCAAGACTCTTACTTCTCACAGTGAAAGTCTGGATTATATGAAGTCGCTCGGATTCTATGTTATAGACGGATATAAGACCTTTGACAGCATAGATAAGGCAATTGAACGCATTGCACAGATAGGCGAGAACAGACAGAGCTATCCTTATGACATCGACGGTGCGGTAATAAAGGTAGACGATTTTGCTCTCAGACAGAGGCTGGGCAGTACAGCAAAAGTACCTAAATGGGCGGTCGCTTTTAAATATCCGCCGGAGGAGAAAGAAACAAAACTTCTCAATATAGAGATAAATGTCGGCAGAACGGGAGCACTTACTCCGGTAGCGGTGTTTGAACCGGTATGGCTTGCAGGAACTACCGTTTCAAGAGCCGTTCTGCACAATCAGGATTATATTGATTCAAAGGATATACGCATAGGCGACATTATTGCTGTACGCAAAGCGGGCGATATTATCCCTGAGGTTGTGAGAAGTGTCAGTCATTGTGACGCAAGCGTGCCTTTCGTGATACCTAGCACCTGTCCTGTTTGCGGCGCACAGGCGGAAAGAGTAGATGACGAGGCGGTAATACGCTGTAAAAATATCAACTGCCCCGCACAGCTTCTGAGAAATATTGAGCATTTTGCTTCAAGAGCCGCAATGAATATTGACGGTCTGGGTGAGGCGGTCGTAAAGCAGCTTGTTGAAAACGGTCTGATAAAGACTGTAGCTGATCTGTATACTCTTGACGGTCAGGACCTTGAGCTTTTGCCCGGTTTCGGCAAAGTTTCTGCGGCAAAACTGCTCAAAAGCATTGAAGACTCAAAGGCAAACTCTCCCGACAGGCTGTTGTTTGCTCTCGGAATAAAAGGAATAGGTCAGAAGAATGCTCAACTGCTGATGAAGCACTTCGGAAGTATAGAGGCTCTTGCGGCTACATCTGCAGAAGAGATATCTGCGGTTGAAAATTTCGGTGATATTCTGGCAAACAATATTTATACCGCTCTAAGAGAGCCACATATGATTAATCTAATAGAGCGGCTGAAAAACTGCGGAGTAAATACGGTATATGTCTCCGATGTTAAAAATGATAAGCTCAGCGGACTTACTTTTGTTATTACAGGCACTTTGCCGGATATGACAAGAGATGAAGCAAAGGCGCTGATAGAGCAAAGCGGAGGCAAATGCAGCGGTTCTGTGTCCAAAAAAACCAGTTATGTACTTGCGGGAGAAGAGGCGGGCAGCAAGCTGACAAAAGCTCAGCAGCTCGGCATAAATATCATTACACAACAACAGCTTTTGGATATGATTGGAGAATAATTTTAAAAAAGTATTGACAAACGGTTTTTTATGGGATATAATATAGTTGTTAATAATTAAAGGCATTGATCAGGAGAAAAGCCGATCGTTTATTTTCAGAGAGTCGTCGTATGGTGCAAGACGATATTAAAGTTCGGAAATAGCTCGCCTGAGAGCCGCGTGGCTGAACAGTAAAGTAGGCTGCGACGGGATCTCCCGTTATAGAGAAGCACATTGATAGATGTGGCATAAGCGGACACGGTATAAGCATTTTGTGCTGTGTCAAGAAGAGTGGTACCACGAGGTTTTACCCCGTCTCTTTATTGAGACGGGGTTTTGTGTATATTCATTACTTTTAATGCCCGCATCGGAAAACAAACCATTTTGGAAAGGACATCATTTATGAAAGGTAACATGAACACAAGTAAGTACACAAGAGGTTATTTTATGCCGCCCGAGCAGTGTCTCGACTGGACAAAAAAGGAGTACATAAACAAGGCTCCCGTATGGTGCAGTGTTGACCTTAGAGACGGAAACCAGGCACTTATTGTCCCTATGAGCCTTGAGGAAAAACTGGAGTTCTTCAAGGTGTTGGTCGCTATAGGCTTCAAGGAAATAGAGATAGGATTTCCTGCCGCAAGCGAAACGGAATATGAGTTTTGCCGTGCTCTTATCGGGCAGAATCTTATCCCCGATGATGTGACTATTCAGGTTCTCACACAGTCAAGAGAACACATCATAAAGAAGACTTTTGAAGCGCTCAGCGGCGCAAAACACGCTGTAGTACATTTGTATAATTCCACATCTGTAGCACAGAGAGAGCAGGTGTTCAGAAAGCCCAAGAACGAGATAATCGATATAGCTGTTTCCGGAGCTAAACTGCTTAAAGAGTATAGAGAGAAGACGCCCGGTGACTTTAAGTTTGAATATTCACCCGAGAGCTTTACCGGTACAGAGCCTGAGTTTGCACTTGAGATATGCAACGCAGTGCTTGATGTATGGCAGCCTACTCCTGAAGATAAGGTAATTATCAATCTCCCGGTAACGGTCGAAATGTCGCTTCCTCATGTATACGCAAGTCAGGTTGAGTATATGTGCAAGAATATGATAAACAGAGAAAATGTTATTGTATCTCTCCATCCGCACAACGACAGAGGATGCGCCGTAGCAGATAGCGAACTTGGTCTGCTTGCAGGTGCAGACAGAATAGAGGGAACTCTGTTCGGCAACGGCGAGCGTACAGGTAATGTCGATATAGTTACACTTGCGCTTAATATGTACTCTCACGGTGTTGATCCTCTGCTTGATTTCTCGGATCTTCCTGCAATCACCGAAGTTTACGAGAAGATGACATGTATGAAGGTATACGACAGACAACCTTACAGCGGAGCGCTTGTTTTCGCAGCATTCTCAGGTTCACACCAGGACGCTATCGCAAAGGGTATGAAGTGGCGTGAAGAAAAGGCTCCTGAGCACTGGACAGTTCCTTATCTGCCTATTGATCCTATGGATATCGGCAGACAGTACGACGGCGATGTTATCCGCATCAACAGCCAGAGCGGAAAGGGCGGCATAGGATATCTTCTTCAGCAGAAGTTCGGTGTAGATCTACCCAAGAAGTTCCGTGAAAAAGTCGGATATACTGTCAAGTCTGTTTCAGATCACAAGCATAAAGAGCTTTCTCCCGATGAAGTATATGAAGTGTTCACTACAAACTTTGTAAACATCGAAACTAATCTTAGAATCTGTGAAGCACACTATAAGCAGGAAAGTGACGGCATCTGCGCTACAGTTACGGTTGAGTACAACGGTGAACGCTCTGTACTTACCGGTACGGGTAACGGTCGTCTTGACGCTGTGAGCGACGCAATAAAGAACGGTCTCGGATTATCCTATACGATAGTGACATATAACGAGCACGCTATTGAGGTTGGCTCTAAGTCGAAGGCTGCTGCTTATGTTGAGATATGTGACAGCAATGGAAACTCCTCTTGGGGCGCAGGTATCCATACAGATATCATTAACAGCTCTGTCAGCGCTCTTGTTTCCGCTATTAATAACAGCGATATGGTTAAGTAATTTATTTATAAAATGGTTTCGGAAACTTAATTTTGAATTATCATAATTGTTTCCGTCGGTATTTTCTGCCGAGCAACTACTCCGGGTTTATCTGAGAGTCAGCTTGCTCGGCGTTTTTTATGTATGATTATAGATTATTCTTTGCTTGATACAGATACATGTATGCCGCATCAGCCTAGCGATTGTAATAATGAAGAAAGGGCTTGACTGGATTGCTGTTTTATTGTAAAATATTTGTATAATGATTTTTTCGGGGGTATATATGAAAAAGCTATCCGTATTTCCGGTTTTATTGTTGTTAATTGTTTCAGTATTAATTCCGGGTTGCTCAAAAGAAGACTACCGATTTGTCAAGGTGGAAACAAAAGAAGGCAGCGTGATTGTTGATCGATCAGGTGAAAATATAGAAACATTTGAAGGAATGAATCTAATCGCTGATGATAATGTTGATGTAAAAGAAAAATCTTCCGCACTTTTACTTGTAGACAATGATAAACATATTTTAGCAGAAGAAAACACGGTGTTTTCTGTAAACGCATCAGGCTCAAAAGAAAATGGTTATATTACTGTTGAGCTTGTACGGGGACAAACTCTGATTACTATCGACAACAAGTTGAGCGATAATTCTTCATTTACTGTAAAAACGCTCAACGCTACACTAAGTGTAAGAGGTACTACATTTACAGTTTTATATGATGATAAAAACAATATCACATATCTTGATGTACAGGAAGGCGTAGTAAATGTTCAAACAACAAATATCGAAATCAATGAAGATGTCATCGCAGGGAACAAGGTAAAAATAGCAAACGGTACTATTGAAATTATTACAATTATACCTTTAAGAAACAACGAAGAAAATTCAGACAACAATGAAAATTCAAGCAATAATGAAAGCGAAAATGAAAATCAGCCGGTAAATGAGACAGGTGAAAAAATACACTATTACGATGACGGAACGATATGGTATATCGAAGAATTTGGCGATGCCGGAAACCTGTTAAAAATGACATATTATCGGGAAGACGGAACGCTTTTCAGCATACTTGAATGTAATTCGGATGGGATAAAGACAAAAAACAGCTCCTATGATACTGATGAAACATTAGATTATACTGAAGAATTTGACTTAGAAGGGCGTATAATAAAATATACCGATTATAATAAAGACGGTTCTATAGACGGATGGAGAGAAAATGAATATAGCATCGATGGAAAGTATTCAAAACATAGCGAGTATGATGGTGAAGGAAATATAAAGAATTGGAATGAGACTGAATACAATTCCGACGAAAAGCCGATAAAAGATACCTATTATGACGCTAACGGCTCACTGCTTCGTTGGTATGAATATGAATACAATTCTGAAGGACGATTGATCAAAGAAACCAAGTATGGTTCGGATGGAACTGTACGGGATGTTGCGGAATATTGATTCCCTATTGTTCATCATCTGCCATCGGTTTATCCGATAGCTGTTTTTTATCAGAATATAAAATGATTAATAATTTATGAGGTGCAGAATGAAAAAACGAATTATTACTTTATTGCTCGCAACATCTCTTTTGTTATGTTCATGCAGCAAAAATGCAGATAGTCCTGATGTTTTGTCCGATACACGCTCTGAGATAGTAAGTTCATCGGAAGAAACGGAGCAATCAAAAGCAGAGAACAGCAACACAGCAAGCGCAACGGAAGCTACCGTATCCGAAACTGTTATCACATCTACTACATATAAGCCTGAAGAAACTCCCGCAACAGAAGATAGCTCCGTTGCAACTTCAGTACCCAAGCCGGCAGAAACTACAATAGCTACACCGAAACCTGAAACAACAACATCTGCTACGCCAAAACCGGAAACGACAAAAACCACCGCCACATCAAAACCTGCGACAACAACAGAAACAAATAAACCCGCTACCACTTCTTCTGCTACTACTACTATAAAACCTGTAGAAATACCTGAGGGAGCTGATATGTCTGAACTTACTCCCGAGCAGAGATATTATGTTTACGGAATCGATAAAGAAAAGCAGGAAGCGTATTATAACAAAATAAGCAACATCAAATTACCAATTATACATATTTCAACAGAAAACAAACAAAAAATTACTTCCTTAGAGAACTATGTGAATTGTCTTGTTGATGTTTTTAATTGTGATGATGAGTACAAGCTTGAAGCTGAATGTGCAGGCATTAGGGTAAGAGGCAATTCAACTGCCTTTTATGGAGATGTAAATCAAATATTAAGGAATCAGGTTCCGTACAGAATCAAATTTGATAAAAAAACAAATATGATGGGACTTAACGATGGTGCAAAATGCAAAAGCTGGGTGCTTTTAAAGTCGCAATGGAATGTAGTGCCTGATTATATGGCATTTGAGCTTGCTAAGCAAATAATGGATGGTGAGTATTACAGTTCCGATTGTACATTTGCTTATGTATATGTGAACAAAGTTTTCAAGGGGCTTTATCTTTTGTGTGAACAAAACCAGATAAATAAGAACAGAGTAAACCTGCCTGAGCATGAAGAGGGCTATACCGGTACTGATATAGGTTATTTCCTTGAGCTTGATAACTATGCTTCTGATAATCCATATTGGTTCACTATGGACTACTGCAATGAAATTCTGACCGATCTTAATGGAACAACAAAAAAACTTGTGCCTGCTGAATATACGATAAAGAACGATATCTATTCACAGGAGCAGGTGGATTTCATTTCTAAATATCTGTCAAACGTATTCAAGATAATGGTACAAGCGATAAAGTACGGAAAGTATTATACTTTCGATGAAAATTATAACCTTATCGATGCAAGCAAAATTTATGATAATGCTTATGATACAATAAACGCTGTAGTAGATATCAAGTCGGTCGTGAATATGTATATTCTTTATGAGATATGTCATGATAACGACTGCGGAGAAGGCAGCTTTTATATGGCAGTAGATTTCAGCGGCAAGAGCAGCTTTGACAGACTCACCTTTACTGCACCGTGGGATTTCAACTGGGCATACAGTGACGCTTCTACAGGAAAGTATTATGCAGGTGCATTTAACGATATGAGCTTTGTAAGCCAGTATGGTGACAGAACGAATCCTTGGTTTGTTCTTCTTATTAGTACAGATTGGTTTACTGGTCTTGTTAAGGAAAAATGGACCGAGATGAACAGCGAGAATAAGATAAACTCGGTTATCAAATTATGCAGCAGTACAATAAAAACCTATTGGGATGAATTTACTGTTGAAAAATTCAATTCATATCCTCAGAGCGCCGAAAGTCTTGTAAAGTGGGTAAAGGAAAGGGTAAACTGGTTGAATACACAATGGCTTAACTGATGTTATGTTATCATTAAGTAGCTGTAAATTAACCGAGCGTGAAGTCCTTCGGCTCTCAGGATGCAGGTATACGACTATTGCGCTATGATGAAAAGACCGCTGTACTTGCAGAAAAGAATAACCCCTATGCAAATTATATCAACGGAAATATTAAACCTGACATAATTATTTATAATCCAGAAAACCAAAAATATGTTGTTTATGATGTCAAATTATAGATTCATCAAATGCAAAGTTTTCTCGTTCTGACAGAATGCAGATATTCGCATATGGATTGATGTTTAATTCCGACAATGTTGGTAATATTTTTCCTGCTCGGGATGGAACGAGTAGTTTATACTTTAAAAGCAACTGAATCAATAGCAACGAGAGTAGGACAAGAATGTATCATCAAAACTTGCTTTTGTAGCAGATTGTATTTCACGCATAGAATCAAATATTGGTGATACATTAATTAAGCGAGGACGATCAACGTATTGTACTCAAGATCGAACAAAAGGATATGTATTCAGCGTGTCAAAAGCTTATTAACAAGGTCAGCGTGAAAAATATTGGTTTCAGAGTGATTTATTATAGTCAAAAAATGGGCTTTATCTCCCTCTGCGGAGTAGTGAAAGCACCACAATGAAACTATTCTATAAAAGCAAAAATGCCCAAAATCCCTTTAACAAAGACTTTAAGGCAAAATATAAAGGACTACGGTTTCGTACCAAAACTGTAGTCCTTATTTGGTCGAGGTGACGGGATTCGAACCCACGGCCTCTG
>CAMEKR010000038.1 GCA_945921515.1 uncultured Clostridia bacterium
TATGCAGGAACTGAAATTTAAACTGGAGGTTTATGAAGGGCCTCTTGACCTTATGCTGAGCCTTATTGCAAAGCATAAGCTGAACATATACGATATAGAAATATCACTTCTGCTTGAGCAATTCCTACTCTATCTCGATCAGATGAAGGAAGCCGATATTGAGATAGCAGGCGAATTTCTCGAAATGGCGGCAAGGCTGATATATATAAAGTCCTCTGCTCTTTTGCCAAAGCATGAAGCCGAAGAGATGAAAAAAGAGCTTGAGGGCGTACTGATAGAATATGCGTTGTGCAAGCAGATTGCAGGACAGCTTCAGCAAAGCTGGTGCGGAGATAACATATTTGTCCGTCAGCCTGTGCAGGTTGAAGAAAACAAAGCGTATCTCGGTATCCATGATCCCGACGAGCTGTTTCTTGCAATATCAAATCTGAATTATAAAGAAGCGGTAAGAAAAGCCGTTCCCACCGTAAAGCCCGTCATCGCAAAGAGCTTTGTAAGCGTTTTTACAAAGATAGTATATGTGCTGAAAAAGATAAACGACGGTCACGATGTTGAGGTCGATTCGCTTTATAAAGGGCAGTCAAGGTCTGATTGCGTAGCGATATTTTTAGCTCTGCTGGAGCTTTCAAAAAACAGCAGGATAAAATTTACCGAAGACAACAAATATCTTCACTTTGTTCCCAAAGATAAGATAACCGAAGAATTTTCATTCGGAGAACAGCAGGAAAGCGAGGCGGCAAGCGATGAATTATAATGAATCACTTTGTATAATAGAAGCTCTGCTGTTTGCTTCGGGCGAACCTATTTCGCTTGAAAGACTCAGCGAGGCGAGCGGAATAGAGCCCGAGACCGTACCGAAGCTGATAGACCAGCTTGAACGCAGATACAATGTATCCGAAAGCGCCATCAAAGTTCTGAGGCTCGAAAACTCGTATCAGCTTGCAACAAGAGAAGAATATGCGCCGTACATCAAGCGTGCAATGGAGAACAAGCGTCAAGCCAAGCTCTCCCCTGCCGCACTTGAGGTGCTTGCGGTAGTGGCATATAACCAACCTGTTACAAAAGCTTTTGTCGAGCAGGTAAGAGGCACAGACAGCTCGGGTGTAATAAATAACCTTGTTGAACGGGAGCTTCTTTATGAAGCAGGACGGCTTGAACTTCCCGGCAGACCGATAACTTACAAAACAACGGATAACTTTTTGAGGTGCTTTAAGCTTGAAAGCCTTGCACAGCTCCCGAGCCTACCCGATGAAGACGGACAGCTCCGTTTGGGCGAGTACGATTCTGTGCAGATCGAAGCCGACGAGCAAAAAAGCGAATAAATAATCACAGATTGCGGATACTTTAATACAGCATAGACAGTACGGAGGGCATATGGGCTGGCTAATACTAATTGATATATTGCTTATCATAGTTCTGGCGCTTATGCTGTCGGTCACTGTCACGGTGCATCTGAACGATGATACAAGGATAAAAGTAAAGTATGCGGGTATAACGGTGTTCTCGATTTCGCCCGAAGACGAAAAGCAAAAAAAAGAAAAGCAGAAAAAGAAAAAACAAAAACGGAACAAAAAAGAAGAAAAGGCCGCTGAAACCGTAACAAAAAGCGAAGCTTCGGTTCAGAAAAAAAATACGGATCCCGAAAAAGAACCGGATAAAGATAAAAAAGAAAATACCGATGAAAAAAAAGAAGGCAAGCAGGGCGGACTTATGTCAAAGCTCGGTCTGAGCGGTGATGTCGGTGAAACGATCGAGTTTGCAAAGCAGCTTGTATCTTCCGCTTGCAGACCTATAAAAAGGCTGATAAATCACATACGGGTAAACTCGTTTATGCTGTATGTCTGTGCAGGCGGAGATGACGCCGCAAAAGCCGCACTGAATTACGGAAAGATAAACTGGCTTGTTCATACTGCAATCGGCTTTTTGTATAATATCGTGCGGCTGGATGTAAAAAAGATAGATATAACTACCGATTTTACTTCGGAAGAAACGAAATACGAGCTTTCCTGTAAGGTAAAGCTGAGGCTCGGCACAGCGCTTGGTTGTATTATCTGGTTGTTATTCAGATTGGCAAAGCTTTATTTGAAAATTAATATAAATTCTACGAAAAAAAGAACTGCTGAGGCAAAGCCCGACGCAGGGAAAGCGTGAGCTTTCCGGAAAGGAATATTATCATGGCAGAACAGCACCCTATCAACGGACTTATGGACACCTCTATGGAAAAGATAAGAGAGCTTGTTGATGTTAACACCATTATAGGCGATCCTATCACTTCTCCTGACGGCACTATCATTATCCCCGTGTCTAAGGTAAGCTTCGGCTTTGTTGCAGGCGGATCGGATCTGCCTACAAAAGCACCCAAAGAGGTCTTTGCAGGCGGAAGCGGAGCAGGTATCACGATAAATCCTCAGGCGTTCATCGTGGTTCAGCGTGATGGTGAAGTAAAGATGCTTGAGCTCGGCGCAAACAGCGGCGGCTCGCTTGAAGGAATTATAAACGGTGTACCCGATCTTATTTCAAAGGTAAAAGCTATCTTCGCAAAGGATAACGAAGAAGAAACTGATAAAGAAAGCAAAGAAGACTGATAATCAATAATAACAGCTGTCCTTTTCGCATAAGATGTACAAAAATTATGCGGAAAGGACAATGGTATGATTAAGAAGATTATTTCAGTAATTTCGGCGTCTGTATTGTTACTCGGTATAGCCGATATTTCTGCTTTTGCACAAGGCAATCCCCTCGGTTTTCTGTCCGACTGTAACAATACCGGCATTGAGGTATCTGCGGCAAGCGCTATACTCATTGAGGCTAAGACCGGCACCGTTCTTTTTTCGAAAAACGAAAAAGAACACCGACAGATAGCAAGCACCACAAAGATAATGACTGCTCTGCTGACTCTTGAAGCAGGAGATATAGACAGGCAGTTCACGGTAGACTCAACAGCTATCAAAGTCGAAGGCACTTCTATGGGGCTTCGTGAAGGCGATATCGTCACACGCAGAGCGCTGTGCTACGGAATGCTGCTGCCGTCGGGAAACGACGCCGCAAATGCCGCCGCAGTAAATATCTCGGGCAGTAAGAGCAATTTTGCCGAGCTTATGAACAAGCGTGCAAAACAACTCGGGATGTCTGATACCAATTTCGTTACCCCGTCGGGTCTTGACGCCGAAGGACAGTATTCTTGTGCATACGACCTTGCTCTTCTTACCCGTGAAGCTTTGAATAACAAGGATTTTGCCGATATCTGCTGTTTATCAAGGGCGAAGATATCATTCGGCTCTCCGCCTTATGACAGGTGGCTTGTAAACTCCAACAAGCTGCTTACATCCTACGAAGGCTGTATAGGTGTGAAGACAGGATTTACCGACAGCGCAAGGCGCACTCTGGTCAGCGCCGCACAAAGAGACGGTATCACTCTCATAGCGGTAACGCTTAACGCCCCTAACGACTGGCAGGATCACACAAAGCTGTTGGATTACGGCTTTTCAAAAGTTTCTATGAGCGACACTTCATACGAAACTTCAATGCTGAAATTGCCGGTAATCAGCTCCGACAAAGAATATGTCGGTATAGAATGTGAAACAATAAAACTGCCGCTGTGCGAAGAACAAAAGGATAAGCTATGTGCACAGGTAATACTTCCCAAGTTCGTATACGCTCATATCACCGCCGGCGAACAGCTCGGCGAGGTGCGTTTTTCGCTTAACGGAAACATTATAGGCACAGCTAAATTGCTTGCGGCAGAGAGCTGTACCGCACAGGAACAAAACAACGATTTTTTTACCGTGATATATAAATTTATCGCCTCTCTTCTGGCGTGGTGATAACACGAAAGGAATATAAAAGCTATGGAAAAAGTCAGATTGCAGAAAATAATTGCAGACAGCGGTTATTGCTCACGCAGAAAAGCAGAAGAATATATTGAACAAGGGTGCGTAAAGGTAAACGGCAGACCTGTGAAAATCGGTGATAAAGCCGATCCAAAAAACGATCTGATAACGGTTAACGGCGAAAAAATCGGAGAAAGTGAAAATAAGCTCAGATACATAAAGCTGTATAAGCCACGAGGCTATGTCACCACTATGGCTGATACTCACGGAAGAAAAATCGTTACCGATCTTCTTGACGGCATAGACGAGCGTATCTACCCGGTAGGCAGACTTGATAAGGACTCGGAAGGTCTGCTGATACTGACAAACGATGGTGCGCTTGCAAATTCAATTATGCATCCTTCACGCCATATTAAGAAAAGATATCGTGTAACGGTAAGAGGAGAAGTTACCGACGACAAGCTGACAACGCTTGCATCGGGCGTTAAGATAGACACAGGGGTTACTCTCCCCTGCACCGTTGCCGTTCTTACCGAAGAAGAAAACAGAACCGTGCTTGAGTTTATCATAGCAGAGGGAAAGAACAGACAGATAAGAAAAATGTGCGAGGCTGTAAAACTGCAGATAGTCCGCCTTAAAAGAAGCGCAGTCGGAAATATCAAGCTCGGTATGTTAAGACCGGGTGAATGGGCTGACCTTACCGCAGAAGAGCTGAAAGGTCTTAAGGCTCTTGTATCGAGCGATAAATCGACAAAAAGAGTGAACAAAAAATGATTACGATACTGAGAGATAAAGAGATAACCGATAAGCTGGTGTTTCTTGCCGAAGACGACGGCAAACCGATAGGAAGCATAATCTGTACGACTGACGGAGAAACGCTGTTTGTCGAAAAAATCGAGACACAGTATATAATGCTGGTTGACGGTCTTATGAGAACGGCAATGAATTATGCGCTCAACCGATACATAAATAAGTGCACCGTAAATATGCAGTCCGAAGCGGTTTGGAGCGAGCTTATCAAGCGCGGTTTTGTGCAAAACAACAATAATAACATCGCTGACATTGATAATTTTTTCACATCTCATAAAAGTTGTAAAAATTAGCGAAATCCGCTTGTTATTATGGCAAAAATGAGTTATAATTATACTTGATTATGATGTGCCATTGGCATAATTATACAAAGCGGTCAGCGCTTATTTCGGCAGCTTACCGCATCACACAAAAAGTGAGAACGGAGGAATTCTGGCAATGAAGAAAAAAATTGCTGAAATGGAGCAGACTGCCGCAAGTGAAGCTGCAAACAAGCTCATCTCCCTGTTTGACGAGGACAGCTTTGTCGAGCTCGGCAAGTTTGTCGGTGCAAACGGTGAAAAGGCAGGCGTTGTAAGCGGTTACGGCAATGTTGACGGAGCAGTCGTTTATGCTTATGCTCAGGACATCAGCGTAAACGCAGGCGCTGTAGATACAGCAGCGGCTCTCAAGATAAGAAAGGTATACGAACTGGCGCTCAGAAACGGCGCACCTGTTGTCGGTATCTTTGACTCAAAGGGCGGCGACATCAAGGAAGGCATGAAAACCCTCGGCGCATACGGCGAGATAGCAAAGATGAGTGCGGCTCTTTCGGGCACTGTACCTCAGATAGCGATAGTAGACGGACTTTGTGCAGGCACAGCCGCAATGATAGCTTGTATGGCTGATGTTGTTATAATGACGGAAAAGTCTGAGCTTTTCATGACAGCTCCTTTTACTGCCGATGACAAGACAGAAGGCGCAGGTACAGCAGTTAACGCCGCAAAATCGGGCGTAGCGGCTATCCTTGCAAAAGACAGTGCAGAAGCAATCGCAAAGGCAAAGCAGTTGGTTTCCGTTCTCCCTGCAAACAATCTCGAAACAGCAGGAAATGATTATTTTACAGAAAACGACGCTGTTGTAAGCGCAGGACTTAAGGGTATTGAGCTTATTAACGCAACAGCCGACAAGGACAGCGTTATTGAGCTTTACAAGGAATTCGGCGATTCTGCTGTTACCGCTATAGCAAGCCTTAACTGGAGAACAGTAGGTTTTGTAGCAACAAACAACGGAGCAGTTCTCACAGCTGCAGACAGCGCAAAGATTGCACGCTTTGTTACACTTTGCGACGCATATTCTATCCCCGTTGTAACATTCGTTGACAGCGAAGGTTTTGAAAAGTCTAATGCCGCTGAGCTTGCAGGCAGTATCCGTGACAGCGCAAAGCTGACACAGGCTTATGCGTCTGCTACAACAGCTAAGATTGCAGTAATAACCGGCAATGCTTACGGAAGCACTTATGTTGCTCTTGCAAGCACCGCCGCAGGCAGTGACTTCACATTTGCATGGGAAGACGCTGTTATCTCTCCCGTTTCACCCGAAGCGGCTGTAACATTCCTTAACGGTGCATCTGATAACACAGCCGAGCAGGCAAAAGAATATGCCGAGAACGAGGCTGACGCATTTACAGCAGCTGCAAACGGATATGTTGACAGAGTTATCACGGCAGAAGATACAAAGTCTGCACTTACATCCGCCATTGAAGCCGCTTCTTCAAAGAGAGTTCTCTCCCCTGCAAAGAAGCATATTAATTTTGTATATTAATCGACAAAAGAAAGGAAATTTGTTATGAAAAGATATAATATCACCGTTAACGGTACAGCTTATGATGTAACTGTTGAAGAAACAGACGGCAGTGCAGCTCCTGTTGCCGCACCTGCAGCAGCTCCCGCACCCAAGAAGGTAGCAGCACCTGCAGCTCCCGCAGGCGCACAGGGCGGAGTTAAGATCGAAGCTCCCATGCCTGGTACTATAGTTGATGTTAAGCTCGCAGTAGGCGCTAAGGTTACAAACGGCACAGTAATTGCAGTATTAGAGGCAATGAAGATGGAAAACGACGTTGTAGCAAGCTGTGACGGTACTATAGCAAGCATCAATGTTACAAAAGGTCAGTCTGTTGAAACAGGCACACTTATCGCAACTATCAATGCGTAACGCTTAACTGAAAGGAATTTTAAAGGTTATGGGAAAAGTAGGAATTACCGAAACCGTACTGCGTGACGCTCATCAGTCGCTTATTGCCACAAGAATGACAATGGACGAAATGCTCCCCATCCTTTCCACAATGGATAAGGTAGGCTTCCACTCGGTAGAATGCTGGGGCGGCGCAACTTTTGACTCATGCTTGCGTTTCTTAAACGAAGACCCTTGGGACAGACTCCGTACATTAAGACGCGAGATGCCCAACACTAAGTTACAGATGCTGTTCAGAGGACAGAATATGCTCGGCTACCGTCACTATGCTGATGATGTACTTGAGTATTTTGTTCAGAAATCGGTAGCAAACGGTATCGATATCATCAGAATTTTCGATGCGCTCAATGACATCAGAAACCTTGAAACAGCTGTTAAGGCTGCCAAGAAGGAAGGCGCACACGCTCAGATAGCAATCTCATATACTCTCGGTGAAGTATTTACCGAACAGTATTATGTAGACTATGCAAAGAGAATAGAAGAAGCCGGTGCTGATTCTATCTGCATCAAGGATATGGCTGCTCTGCTCACTCCCTTCGAAACAGAAAAGCTCGTAAAGGCACTCAAGAGCGCTGTAAGCATCCCGATTCAGCTTCACACTCACTACACATCCGGTCTTGCATCGATGTGTCTGTTAAAGGGTATTGAATCAGGCGTTGATGTTATTGACACAGCAATGTCGCCTTTAGCGCTCGGAACATCCCACGCTCCTACAGAATCTATGGTAGCGGCTTTACAGGGAACCGAGTACGATACAGGTCTTGATTTAAAGCTTCTTACAGAAATAAGAGAGTACTTTATGGGACTTCGCAAGAAGTACATCGACAGCGGTCTGCTCGATCCCAAACTGCTTGCAGTTGACGCAAATGCTCTTATTTATCAGGTTCCCGGCGGAATGCTCTCTAACCTTCTTTCTCAGCTTAAGCAGGCAGGCAAGTCTGATAAGTTCGAAGAAGTTCTTAAGGAAGTTCCCCGTGTAAGAGCAGACGCAGGTATGCCTCCTCTCGTAACTCCTACATCACAGATAGTAGGTACACAGGCGGTATTCAATGTAATAATGGGCGAACGCTACAAGACAGTAACTAAGGAATTCAAAGGTCTTGTAAAGGGAAGCTACGGTAAGACACCTGCTCCCATCGATCCCGATTTCAGAAAGAAGATACTCGGTGACGAGGAGCCTATTGACTGCCGTCCCGCAGACCTCATTGAGCCCGAGCTTGAAAAGCTCAAGGCTGAATGTGCTAAGTGGACTCAGCAGGACGAGGATGTATTAAGCTACGCTATGTTCGGACAGGTTGCCGAAAAGTTCTTTGAAAAGCGTAAGGACAAACAGCTCGGTATTGACGCTGAACACGCTGACAAAGATAAAAAGGTTATGCCCGTATAATTAAAATCAAACAACGGCAGGTTGAAACATACCTGCCGCTCTTAATAAAGGACGGTAGTAATGAACAGACGAAGACGCTCCGATGAACCGGTTAAAAACATTCACAGAGAGAAAGAATATCATACCGTCGTAACCGAAGACGGTACAAAAGACGAGGGCTTCAACTGCAAAGCCTGCGGTAAATTCATAACGGTCAACAATTGCGGAACAAATAACCGCAACCACTGCCCTTATTGCCTGTCAAGCATTCATCTCGACAACATACCCGGCGACCGCTCGGCTGATTGCGGCGGAATAATGGAACCTATCAGCATATATGTCCGCCCCGACGGAGAATGGGCGCTTATTCACCGCTGTAAGAAATGCGGAGAGCTGAAAATCAACAGGATTGCCGCCGATGACAACGAATATCTCCTCTTGTCTCTTGCCTGCAAACCTCTTGCAAATCCACCGTTCCCGTTAAGCACTCTCGGAAAAATGAATAACGAAGAATAAACAATAAACAAAAAATTCCCGAAGCGAAACCGCTTCGGGAATTTTCAGCTAATATATCAGAATGCCTTCTTGTAGATTTCAAGAATTTCGTCAGCGTTAGTTTCTCTGGGATTGCCGCCTGTGCATACATCGTTGAATGCCGCAACAGACAGAGCCTTGAGATCTTCTTCCTTAACATTTATCTCGTGAAGCTTCTGAGGAATGTCAATAGAAACAGAGAGCTTGCGAACTGCTTCAATAGCTGCCTTTACGCCTTCTTCTTCGGTCATATTCTCTGTGCCCTGTACTCCCATTGCCTTAGCTATAGCCTTGTATTTAGCTTTAGCGGGGCTCTCTGCGTTGTATTCCATAACATAAGGAAGCAGCAGAGCATTTGCAACGCCGTGAGGAGTATCATAGAATGCGCCGAGAGGATGAGCCATTGAGTGAACAATACCAAGACCAACGTTTGAGAAGCCCATACCTGCTATGTACTGAGCAAGCGCCATTGTCTCTCTTGCCTTGGGGTCGCCCTGAACGCTGTCGTAAAGAGAACCTGCTATAAGCTCGATAGCACGAAGCTCAACCATATCGGAGAGTTCCCATGCTCCCTTTGTTATGTAGCCTTCGATAGCGTGTGTAAGAGCGTCCATACCGGTCGAAGCGCAAAGGCCCTTAGGCATACCCATCATAAGATCGCTGTCTACGATTGCCACAACAGGAATATCCTTGGGGTCAACGCAAACCATCTTCTTCTTGTTTGCTTCGTCGGTAATAACATAGTTGATAGTAACCTCAGCCGCAGTACCCGAAGTAGTGGGAAGTGCAATCAGCGGTACGCTCTTGTTCTTTGTATCTGCAACGCCCTCAAGTGAAACAACATCTGCAAATTCGGGATTTGCAATAATTATTCCTACAGCCTTAGCTGTATCCATAACAGAGCCGCCGCCTACAGCAACAAGTGAGTCTGCGCCGATTTCTTTGAACTTAGCAACACCGTCGTTAACATTTGTAACTGTGGGGTTAGCCTTGATATCGCTGTAAATCTCATACGCAATACCTGCCTTGTCAAGCTCTGCGGTAACCTTTGTTGCAACGCCACATTCAAGAAGAACCTTATCTGTAACAAACATTACCTTTTTGAGTCCTCTGCCCTTAAGCTCGGGAACAAGATTCTCTCTTGCGCCTGCGCCGAAATAAGAGGTTTCGTTAAGAATAAAACGATTTGCCATTTTGTTTTCCTGCCTTTTCATTGAATTAACCGTCATAAAACATAGATATGTTTCGGCTCGTTTTTAAGCAATTATAAAAATTGCTCTTATCGTCAATTATTATACACCATTTGCTGCGAAAATGCAACACATTTCACAAAAAAATCACCTGAATTTACTTACATTTGTTTGTTTTGGTTAAAATATGCCGTTATCAAAACTGTGTCTTTGCTGAAATAACAATGTTATTCGTCGCATATGGATTTTATCCAACCGGTAACGCCGTCGGGAAGTCTGTTATCCGCAGGTATACCGTTATCGAATATCAGATTATGCTGTACCCAGTTTATTATACAATGCTGTCCCATCTCGATACCGAAGAATACAGAAGCAACACCGCCGTCTCCGTTATACACCCATTCAGGGAAAAAGCATATACAGTTTTTAAGCTTTGTCAGCTTCTCCATACGAGGCAAAATATATTCGTCAAAGCTTGCAAGTTCGTCGTACTTTCCGTGAGCTATTATAAGATTTATTCCGTTATCCCGGATTCTGTCGAGTGCCTCATCACTCGGTACATAGCCCGAAGCCATAGGCATAGCGGCGTCAAAGAAATCCGTATAATCTTCAAGCAGCTGCCATGTAAAATAACCTCCGGAAGAAGCGCCCATAACAAATTTTTTGCCGATATTATTGCAGTGCTCGGCGCATACCTTATCATAAACCGACTTTACCGGTGCAGAGTACTCTTCCGACCATGCACCGAGTATTGTACCGTCAGGTAGCCGCTGTTCGTTTGCAAGAGGAACTATGAGATAAGCACCGCCCATCAGCGACTGATATTTCGGAGAAGCAAACTGTTCGGCGCCGCTGCACATTATACATTCCTTTTCCATAAGAGAATTGCTTGCTCCGTGCAGCCACATCAGTACGGGATATTTCTTATCAGGAGCTGCTCCATGCTTCACGGGATCGTATACATAGTAGCGGATATCTCCCGTCTTTTCACAAGGGAGTATGTATTCATCAAATAAATCAAGAAAAATTTTGCTCTTGTAGGTACAGCTATAGCTTATAAATTGGTCGTCATTCATATATTTAGACCACTCGGGAACGGAATTTTTGTTTTGTTCAAGGTTTTTAAAATCGGGTAATGCCATAAAAACACTCCTTTCGGTTTAGCATAAGTCTTTACTGTTCATTTATTCCAGTATAGCATAAACGAGGGAATTATTCAACCGCATTTTATTGCATGAAATACCGCGACCGCTGTTTTAATCAACAGCGGTCGCATCAGCTTGTCGAAAAAGTCTATTTTTTAAAAATAGAACAAACTCTCAATCCCCATCCCCAAGCCCCTTCCCCTCGGGAAGGGGTTTATAATCGGGGGCTGCCGCCCCTGCGACCTTGCTTGGGGCTTCGCCCCAAACCCCTTTAGTGTAAAAGTTGAGGTTTTTCTACAGTCTGCTGCGACCGCTGTTTTAATCAACAGCGGCCGCATATATATTCTACCAAACACAAAAACTCACAAATCAAACTACACAATTACTGGTACTTTTTATATCCGGGGTGCTTGCCGGTAACGCCATACTGCTCTCTCATACCTACCAGACGGTCGATATTATCACGGTCAATGTCCTTAACACCGCCGAGAAGTCTTGCAACAAGCGAAATCTGCGCCTGAAGCTCCATCGTTTCCATTCTGTAATATGCGGTAATAAGGTCTGCACCGACTGTCAGCGCACCGTGATTTTCAAGAAGCATACAATCGTGTTCCTTAAGATAAGGAGCTATAGCCTCGGGTACTTCGTAGGTTGAAGGAGTACCGTAGGGAGTAAGCGGAATCGATCCGACACCGATAACGGTCTCTATCATGCAATAGTCGTCCATAGGCAGATGCGCACAGGCAAAACCGGTAGATACGGGAGGATGTGCGTGAACTACGGCGCCGACATCGGGACGTTCCTTATAGCATCTTAAGTGCATCTTGACCTCCGATGAAGGTCTGAAACCCTCTGCCGCCTCTATGATATTAAAATCGTCATCTATAAGACCGATCTTTTCAGGAGTGATAAATGCTTTGCTGACGCCTGTCTGCGTTGCAAGATATCTGCCCTTGGCAACCTTGACGGTAATATTTCCGTCATTTGCGGCTACCCAGCCCTTCTGCCATAACTTATGGCAGATGTCTACCATCTGTTCTTTTATTTCTTCGTACATATTTAATATCCTTTCGTGTAATCATTTAATATGGGCATAACCCGTCCATAACACAAACTTAATCATTTTATGACGGAACTTATTAATCGGCACACCTCACACTACGCCCTTTTGCAGCATTATGTTTGCATATACCGCTTTTTCGCCGGTAGCCACAATAGCATAAGCAGTTTTCGCCTGCTCGTAAAATTCAAAGCGCTCTATCTGACCGATAGCGTCACTGCCTCTGTCATCGTGCTTTGCAACTATCGCTCTGTACTCATCCCATATCGGCGTCTTTGCCGTATCGCCTGGCATTACCTGCATAAGATTCACAGGCTTATCAACATAAGTATCAAGAGGGAAAAGGGTAAGTATCGCATCTAAAAGCTCGGGCACGCCGTGACCGTCCGCACGAATTACTTTGCAGTTTTTTCCCATACTCTCGGCAGGGAAGTTGCCGTCTGCTATTATTATTCTGTCGCTGTGACCCATTTCACAAAGGGTCTTGAGCAGTTCGGGCGATAATATCGCAGGAATATTCTTAAGCATTATTTCACCTTCTCAAGATAGATTTTATAGTATTTGTTCCAGATATCATTATCCGTCGGAGTAAAAGCGTACAGAGTCTCTGAAGCGGCTATTACCCTTCTCGCTTCGTCGATATCCTTTATACTGCCGTCAGCTATTAGCTGTACCGCTATATTTCCGAGCGAAGTTGCTTCAACAGGTCCGCTTGATACTTCTATGCCGAGTGCGCTTGCGGTAAGCTCGGACAGAAATCTGTCCTTAGTGCCGCCGCCGACCATATAGAGCTTAGAAAACTTCTTTGCGGTACACTTTTCAAGCTCGCATACTGCTGTGCGGTATTTCATAGCAAGGCTCTCATAGATACAGCGCATTATCTCAGCATCGGTAGCGGGAACATACTGACCTGTCTTTTCGCAATACCTTTTTATACGCTCGGGGATATTTCCCGCAGGAGTAAATTCGGGAGCGTCAACATCTATAAAGCATCTGAACGGCTCAGCCGATCTCGCCATAGCTTCAAGCTCGGCAAAGCTGTAACGCTTTCCTTCTCTCTCCCATTGTCTGCGACTCTCCTGTATAAGCCACAAACCGATGATATTTTTTAAGAACGAAGTCTTTGCATCAAAGCCTGTTTCATTGGACACATTGAGCGCCGCAGAGCCTTCATCTATTACGGGCGAGTCAAGCTCTGTGCCAAGCAGTGACCATGTTCCGCAGGACAGGAATGCAAAATCCTTTTCCTTTGCCGGCACAGCCGCCATTGCGCTTTGCGTATCGTGTCCGCAGACAGCTATTATCTTGCAGGGCTTTATGTCAAGCTCATCGCATATTTCCTCTGAAAGAGTGCCGACAACTGTACCGCTTTTTACTATATCGGGCAGTAAAGAACGCTTTATTCCGAGCTTTTCACAGCACTCTTCCGACCAGCATTTTTTACGGGCGTCAAATAACTGCGTAGTTGACGCTATCGACATTTCCGCAACAGGCTTTGCACCGAGATAATATGCGAATAAATCAGGCATAAGAAGCAGTTTATCCGCTCTGTCGAGCAATTCGGGACGGTTTTTTAGAATGCTTAACAGCTGAAATGCTGTGTTTATCTCCATTATCTGTATACCGGTCATATCGTACAGGCTGTCTTTGGAAATATATTTGCCGCTGTAATCAACCATACCGGCTGTTCTGCCGTCACGGTAATGCACAGGGTTTTCAAGCAGTCTGCCGTCCTTATCAATAAGTCCGAAGTCAACGCCCCAAGTATCAATTGCTATGCTGTCAATTTCGCCGTACTCTTTTGCTTTTACAAGTGCCTGCTTTATCTCGTGGAACAGACGCAGAAAATCCCAGTACATCGTGCCGCCCAGCGTGACCGGATCGTTTGAAAAGCGGTGTATCTCGGTGAGCTTTATCTTCTCTCCGTCAAAAGAGCCGATTACTGCTCTGCCGCTTGATGCGCCGAAATCAATGGCAAGTACATTTTTCATACTGCCGCCTTATCTGATATTGCGGTACATAGGACCGTAAGCATTGCACGCTCTGAAGTCCTGACCTTCCTTATCCATACCGAATGCGTTCCAAGCGGCAGGACGGAATATCTTTTCCTCGGGGACATTATGCATAGAAACGGGGATTCTCAGCATAGAGCAAAGAGTGATAAGATCTGCGCCTATATGTCCGTAGCTTATCGCTCCGTGATTTGCTCCCCAGTTGTTCATTACATCGTAAGCTGTCTTGAATGCGCCTTCGCCTGTCGTTCTGGGTGCAAACCATGTGCAAGGCCAGGTGTAGTCGGTACGCTTCCACAGCTTGTCGGTAACTTCATCGGGAAGATGCACAGTCCAGCCCTCAGCTATCTGTAACACAGGACCGAGACCTTTTACGAGATTCAGTCTTATCATTGTGCAGGGCATCTCAGCCTCGGTGACGAATCTTGAAGAATATCCGCCGCCTCTGAAGTAGCCGAGATCGGCATAGTTCCAGGTGGTAGCGTCAAGGATAGCGTCGATGTCCTTATCGGTAACATCATACCATGCCTTCATAACGCCGTTTCCGCTTTCGTCTGTAGCCTTACCGCAGGCGTCAAGACAAGCCGCACCGGAGTTGATAAGGTGGATAAATCCGCCTGACTGTTTAGCGATGCCTTCAACTTCATATCCAGTAGCCTTCTTTACTGCCTCTGGGCTCCAGTATGTACGAACATCTGCGAAAATCTGCGCACGGTTTGTAAGCAGCTTCATAAACAGCATTCCAAGACCGTTGAGTACATCGTTTTCGGTAGCAAGAATATACGGCTCTCTTGCACCGTTCCAGTCAAACGAGGTATTGAGCATTGCTTCGGGGAAGTCGCAGTTGGGGTAGAAGTCCGTCCACTGACGCTGTCCCTGGAAGCCTGCGGCGATGGCATTATGTCCGACTGCTTCTTCTTCACAGCCCTTGGGAAGATTCTTGTTGCCGTTCATCAAATCTTTTATTATGCACATCATCTTAACGACAAATTCCCAGTCTTCGTCCTTCTGTGCTCTTGTTTTCTGATACTGTTCGGGGTTCTTGTCAAATCCCTCTTTGCATCTTTCTCTTGTCCATTTAAGTGCCTTTTGGTACTCGGCTTCGTCATAGATACCCTGTGTCATACGGCGGATTATTTCAACCTCGTCAACCGATTCAACACGCATACCGAGATATTCTTCGATAAATGCGGGATCGATGATAGAACCGCCGATACCCATAGTTACAGAGCCTATCTGTAGATACGACTTACCTCTCATTGTAGCGCAGGCAACAGCGGCTCTTGCAAAGCGCAGGAGCTTTTCTTTAACATCTTCGGGGATAGAAGTATCATCTGCCTCGCATACTTCATGGCCGTAAATGCCGAATGCGGGAAGTCCCTTCTGTGCGTGAGTAGCAAGAACAGAAGCAAGATATACTGCACCGGGGCGTTCTGTACCGTTAAAGCCCCACACACCCTTTATAGTCATAGGATCCATATCCATCGTTTCTGCGCCGTAGCACCAGCAGGGAGTAACGGTAAGCGTGATATCAACGCCGCACTTTTTGAATTTATCCGCACAGGCTGCCGCCTCTGCTACTCTGCCGATAGTCGTGTCGGCTATAACAACTTTAACGGGTTCGCCGTTTGAGTATCTGATATTATCTTCAAACAGCTTTGCAGCGGACTTTGCCATATTCATAGTCTGCTCTTCGAGAGATTCTCTTACTTTGAGCACGCCTCTTCTTCCGTCGATCGTAGGACGAATGCCTATAACCGGATAATCGCCGATAAGTCTGTTTTCACTCATAAAAATATTTCCTTTCTACATTATTGCCGAAAAATTCGGATATTTATTCCGTCGGCTTTATTTTAGCACTTCGCCAAGCATTTCGTCTTGTTTTATTCTCACGAATTATACGATTATATTAACTTTTTTACCGCTTGGCCTAATTTTTATAAAAATAGCTTTAATTAAAGGTTGATTTGTGCTATAATTATAACAGTTTCATTAAGGAGTAAATAATCTATGCGAATGTTTTTAGCGATACTTGCCTGCAAAGTATCAAAGTTTTTTCTC
>CAMEKR010000039.1 GCA_945921515.1 uncultured Clostridia bacterium
GCTTGGACTCATGTAAGACAGCTTGCGAGAAACACAGCAACAACTTATACCGCAACAGGTCTTAATCCGTCTACTAAGTATCAGTACAGGATCAGAGCTTACTACACAGACGGTACTATCACCACCTACAGCGATTACAAGTATGTAAGCCCCACAACAAGACCGAACAACATTACGGGCGTTAAGGTAACTTCAACCGCAAATACGGTAACGCTGAGCTGGGATAAGAATGAATCTGCAACAGGCTACTTTGTTCAGCAGTATAAGAACGGCGCTTGGACTCATGTAAGACAGCTTGCAAGGAACACTGCTACAACTTATACCGCAACAGGTTTTACTCCGTCAACTACTTATCAGTTTAGAGTAAGAGCTTATTACACAGACGGTACTACAACCACATACAGTGAATATAAGACAATTTCTGTAAAGACGATAAGCTGAAAAACTTAATTAACTAAGCGGCGGTACGCAATGTGTACCGCCGCTGTTTTGCTTAACCGCTTTTCGATAAAAAAGCAGCGCATATCGCTTTACACGATATACGCTTTTATATTTTTGAATTATTCTAAAGTCACACTCTTCATAACCTGCGGAGTAGTAGGCTTATCGTTCCAGTCAACCTCGGTTTCTGCAATCTCGTCTACTACCTCGATACCCTCAACAACCTTGCCGAATGCGGCATAGCTTCCGTCAAGATGAGGAGCGTCCTTGTGCATAATAAAGAACTGTGAGCTTGCGCTATCGGGATTCATTGAACGAGCCATTGAAATAACGCCTCTTGTGTGCTTTAAGTCGTTCTTAATACCGTTCTGTGCAAATTCGCCCTTGATGTTCTCCTTTGCGCCGCCCATTCCTGTTCCTTCGGGGTCGCCGCCCTGAATCATAAATCCGCTTATAACTCTGTGGAAAATAAGGCCGTTATAAAAGCCTTCTTTAACGAGTTTTTCAAAGTTTGCACAAGTTATGGGTGCTACTTCGGGATAAAGCTCCAGCTTTATCTTTTTGCCGTTTTCCATTTCAATTACTACCATTGGAATAGTTCCTTTCATATCAATGATTTTGTATGTCAATAAGGCGTTGCCTTACCGATAGCTTACTGTTCACCGAGATCTGTGTATATATTAGTGTCATCGCCGCTTACTTCTACGCCTTTCAGCTCAAAAAGCTCACTTATCGTAGCAAACTGGAAGCCCTGTTCAAGAAGATACGGTATAGCTTCGTCAAGCGCTTCAACAGTCTGAGAGTTTCCTTCGGCGTCGTGTAGTAAGAAAATCAAACCGTCCTTTGCTCTCCTCTGAATAACAAGAACTCTGCGGTCTGTGGTGACTTTATCATCCCAGTCATTGCATCCCAGTCCGCTGATAAATGTCATATCTATCGTATCGTACATAACATTGTTTACCGCAATATAGGGAGGGCGGAAGAACTTCGGCGCTTCGCCGGTGATATCGTATATCTTGCCGTTTAGAGTGTTTATCTCATCTGCAATTTCTTCGGCGGTCATTTTATCCATATAGCTGTGAGTCATCGAGTGGTTCTCTATGTCACAGCCGAGATCATATGCACGCTTGACAACTTTCGCTGTTTCATCGTTTAAGTTTGAGCCTATAAGGAAGAACGATGCTCTCACCTGATATTTTTCGAGAAGGTCGAGAATTTCTGCCGTTGTTGTAGTGTTCGGACCGTCGTCAAAAGTGAGCGCAATGGTAGGCTTTGACGGATCAAGCTCATAGTCGATACGAACTGTCGTGTCCGTGCTTTCGGTCGGAGCTTCGGAAGATTCTTCGGTTGAAGTTTCGTTTTCCGATTGCTTATCATCTGATGATACGGTTGAGGAATCGTCAGAATCGACAGTCTGCGAATCGACCGTCTGTGAATCGACCGTCTGTGAATCGGTGCCTGATGATGTGCCTGCACCGGAGCATCCCGACAGGCAGAGTAAAGCTGCAAGAACTGCTGTGATGATTCTTTTCTTCATAGTTTTTTTCCCTTTCGGCATAGCGCTTTATTTGTTTTTCTTTATAATGATTATATTAATAATGTTCACGGCAAGTCCGGCAATAATAAGAACGGAAAAGACCGCAATCAATATAAGTCCTATAATGTTTTCGTCTGACTCAGCTTCAATATTGCTTGTAGTCGGTGAATATGACTCGGGTGCGGAATAAGTTTCGGGTGTTGCCGTTGTAAACGGCGTTGTCTGCTCGTATGACGATTCTATGAAAGAAGTGACGGATGACTCCTTTGAGGACTCGTCTGCGGCGCCTGCAAAGTATTCTCCCGCCTTGAAATAATACCGTTTTTCTGCAAGGTATGCACAGTGATCAAACGACAGAGCAAGGTCCGATATATCAAAGTACATCCGTGATGAAACGGATTCGTCAAAGTATTTGCCGTTTTCATATTTCTTTCCGCTGTCCCATACGCAGTCAACCCATACCCAACGGTCTTTGATATAAGCGGCGCACCATTCGTGGTTCACTTCTCCGTCGGAAAGCTCTTCATAGCTTACGCTGTCGGATAAAACCGTGCCTCTTACATTTACCGTGTATATTCCCTGAGCCTCGCACAGCGCACCGAAAAGTGCGGCGTAGCCTGCACAGACCGTTCTGCGTTCTTTCAGCACATTCTTTATGCATATGGTTGAGCGTGTGACCGAGTTGTTCTTTGCGTCACGGTCGTAATATATGTTCTGCGAAACCCATTCCGAGATGGCTCTGAGCTTCAGATATTCGTCATCTATATCTCCTGCGATATAATCCGCAAGATAGGCAACTTCATCAAGCGTCTGCTTTACGCTTTCTTCTGTCTGCTCGTCGGTAACATAGCCTACCCATGACTTTGCCGAAGTGGAAATCACATTTTCAAGTACGGCGTTGTTTGTTTCGCTGAGCCGGTTATCGGGGAAGTACCAGCTACCGCTGTACATAATACGATAATCAAGCTTTGCACCCGACTGAAGCGTGATAATAAGCTCGTCGCTGTCTCCTGTCGGGGAAGATGGATTTATTACCGAAGTGAATGTTCCGTCTTCGTTTACTCTTAGAGTTGACGAAATCGTGCCGCAGTTTTTAAGCGTGATATCTGTCACTTTATCGTTTGCATAGCAGCCCTCGATTACTATTGAACGGTTTTTTATGTTTATCTTGCTGTAATATCCGGTGTCGTATGATGTAATAAGCTCATAGCATTTCTGCGGAGCGTTCTGCGTTGTACTGCTTTCTTCTTCTGCAAAACAGCAATTCATCAGCATAATCACCGAAAAAAGCGCCGCTGTAATCCTTACGGCTATATTCTCAGCCGTGTGTTTTTTCATGATAAGTCCTTTTCCAAAGTTTTTTAGCTGTTACTATTATAATAGCTTTATCTGTGCTTGTCAAGAAATCGCAAAGTACCGTTTCCGGTAAGCTGTAAATAAATTAATTACCAATTTCTCAAAAAATACTTGTAACCGTTCGGAAAATATGTTATACTAAAAGCTGTATAAATCGAACAAAAGAAATCGGAGGAAAGTTCGCAATGGCAAAAATAGCAGTTCTCGGCTACGGTGTGGTTGGTTCAGGCACGGTAGAAGTAATCGAGAAGAACAGAGAGAGCCTTATCAAAAAAGCAGGTCAGGAGATAGAGATAAAGTATATACTTGATCTGCGTGATTTTCCCGACAGTCCCTATAAGGATAAATTCATAAAGGATTTTAATATCATACTGAACGACCCCGAGATATCGGTAGTGGTAGAAGTTATCGGCGGCATCAATCCGTCATATGATTTTGTAAAGTCATCGCTTCTTGCAGGTAAGAGCGTAGTTACATCCAATAAGGAGCTGGTTGCAAAAAAAGGTGCCGAGCTTCTTAAGATAGCTCACGAAAAGGGCGTAAACTTCTTCTTTGAAGCAAGCGTCGGCGGCGGTATCCCGATAATAAGACCGCTTCATCAGTGCCTTTCCGCAAACCGCATTGATGAAATAGCAGGTATTTTAAACGGCACGACAAACTTCATCCTTACCAAGATGATCCGTGACAATATGGCGTTTGATACTGCGCTTAAGACAGCACAGGAGCTTGGATACGCTGAGCGTAATCCTTCTGCCGATGTCGATGGTATCGACGCTTGCAGAAAGATATGTATACTTGCTTCTCTTGCATTCGGCAAGCACGTTTACCCCGATAATATTCACACCGAAGGAATCACGGCTATTACACCTGAAGATGTTGAATACTGCGAGAGCTTCGGCGGCTCGATAAAGCTTATCGGCTGGGCTTCAAGACAGGAAAACGATAAGGTAGCCGTTATGGTATGCCCTGCATTTATCCATGCTGACAGCCAGCTTGCAGGCGTTAACGATGTATTCAACGCAATACTTGTAAGAGGCGACTCTACGGGCGATGTTGTGTTCTACGGCAAGGGCGCAGGAAAACTGCCTACGGCGAGCGCAGTAGTTGCGGATGTAGTTATTGCCGTTAAGATGAAAGCTTCCAGTAAGTCTCTTTACTGGGAAGACAGCGATCAGGACTTTATCGAAGATACGAATAATATAGTACTTGAAAGTTATATAAGAGTAAAGGGCGTTTCAAAGGATGAGGCAGAGGCTCTGTTCGGCAAGGTTTCTTATCTTACCAGAAAGGGCGCCGCTGATGATGAGCTTGCATTCATAGCTCCGGCTATGAGCGAGAAGGACAGAAACGAAGCGCTTTCTAAGCTCGGAGACAAGGTGCTCGGTCACATAAGAGTGCTTGATTATTGATCAATATATTTCATCTGAAAGGAAAAATGATATGTCTCAAAATCAACCGAAGTACAAGAGGATCCTTTTGAAGTTAAGCGGCGAGGCGCTTGCAGGCGATAAGAAGATGGGACTTGATATGCCCACTGTCACCGAGATATGCAAGAGCATCAAAAAATGCTATGATGTCGGAACGGAGATAGGCATAGTTGTCGGCGGCGGAAACTACTGGAGAGGCCGTTCAAGCGAGAGTATGGACAGAGTAAGAGCCGATCATATCGGTATGCTTGCCACCGCAATGAATGCGCTTGCCGTTGCCGATGTGCTTGAGAGTCTTGGCTGTCAGGTGCGTGTTCAGACGGCTATTGATATGAAGCAGGTAGCAGAGCCGTATATAAGACAGAAGGCTGTAAGGCATTTTGAAAAGGGAAGAATAGTAATTTTCGGATGCGGTACAGGCAGTCCGTTCTTTTCGACCGACAGTGCGGCGGCACTCAGAGCCGCAGAGATAAATGCCGACATTCTTCTTAAGGCTACAATGGTAGACGGTATTTACGATAAAGATCCCCATATGTACAGCGACGCAATCAAGTACGATTATCTTACACATCAGCAGATTCTCGTACAGAGTCTCAAGGTTATGGACAGCGCCGCAGCGGCAATGTGCAGAGAGAATAAGACGCCTATCCTTGTATTCGATCTCAGCAGACCCGATAATATATTTGACGCTGTTATGGGAGAAAAGATCGGTACAGTAGTAAGCGATAAGTAAATAAAAACGATAAAATATACCCGAAAGGAAAATTACCATGAAAGAAGTAATGAATACCGCTAAGGAAAAAATGAGCAAGTGCGTAAGTTCTATTGAGACGGAGTATGCGTCTATCCGTGCAGGAAGAGCAAATCCTGCCGTTTTAGACAAGATAACGGTAGATTACTACGGCGTTCCCACTCAGATAAACGCAATGGCAGCTATCGCAGTATCAGAAGCCAGAGTGCTTGTTATCACTCCTTGGGACGCATCGACTCTGAAGCCTATAGAAAAGGCAATTTTAGCCAGCGATATCGGTATAACTCCTACCAATGACGGCAAAGCTATCCGTATAGCATTCCCTCAGCTTACAGAGGAAAGAAGAAAAGAGCTTTGCAAGCAGGTTAAGAAGCTTGCAGAGGACGGCAAGGTAGCAGTTCGCAATGTTCGCAGAGACGCTATGGAAAAGTTCAAGGCTATGAAGAAGAACGCCGAGATAACCGAGGACGATATGAAGAACTGCGAAAAGGATATCCAGAAGCTCACAGACAAGTACTGTGACGAGATGGACGCTGCCTGCAGTGCAAAAGAAAAGGAAATAATGACGGTATAAAATTGGCAGAAAAGGGAAAAATACTAACCAATATTCCGTGCCATGTCGGTTTTATTATGGACGGCAACGGACGATGGGCGAAAAAGAGAGGCCTTCCCCGTAAGGCAGGCCATTCGCAGGGCGCAAAGGTGTTCAGAAATACAGTTGAAGACTGCCGTGAGCTTGGTATAAAGTACTGCACCTTCTATGCGTTTTCGACGGAAAACTGGAAGCGCCCTAAAGACGAAGTTGACGCAATAATGAAACTGCTTGTCAGTTATCTCGACGATATCCGCAGTATGGCGCAAAAAAACACGAGAATCATTTTTCTCGGCGATAAATCCGCTTTTGACAATAATATTCAGCAAAGGCTTGTCGAGATAGAAGATGTATCGAGAAATAACGACGGGCTTTATGTACTTGTTGCGCTCAATTACGGCGGCAGGGATGAGATACTAAGGGCGGCAAAACGTCTTGCGGCGGACTTTAAGGACGGAAAGACCGAACTTGACGGTTTTACCGAAGACGATTTTGAAAATTATCTGTACACCAAGGGTATACCGCCTGTAGATCTTATTATCCGACCGAGCGGAGAACAGAGAATATCAAATTTTCTTATATGGCAGGGCGCTTATGCTGAACTGCTGTTTATGGATGTGCTCTGGCCTGATTTTACAAAGAAAGATCTTATAGCGGCGTGTGAAGAATACGCACGCAGAAACCGCAGATTCGGCGGACTTTGATATAACCTTCGGAAAGGAACAATATGGGAACCAGAATAGTGACCGCTTTGATAGCGATACCTATAGGCATTCTTATCATTGCACTTAACAACGAGATTTTATATTACATCGCTATGACAGCGTTTTCGGTAGTAGCGGTATATGAGATTCTCGTTACTACCAAATATCTCAAGAATAAATTCATATCTGTTGTAAGTCTGCTTTTTTCAGCAACAACACCGTTCTTGTTCTGGTTACAGCCGCTTCGTGACAACATCAGAATGATTTATTTCGGATTTGTTGTTATAATGCTGCTTGGTATGCTGATAAATCACGAGAAAGCAAGGTTTGAACAAGTGGCGCTTGTTGTGCTTGTATCTATAGCGATACCTCTTGCGCTTTGTTCGGTTGCTTTTATCCGCAGTAAATTCCCCGACCATGCGACCTTCCTTATCGTATACACAATGGTAAGCGCATGGATAGGCGACGCAGGAGCGTATTTTGTCGGAACTTTCTTAGGAAAGCATAAGATGTGTCCGAAAATAAGTCCGAAGAAATCATGGGAAGGCTTTGTAGGCGGAATAGTTACATCCGGTGTTTTTGCGGTTATAATGAGCTTCAGCTATGAAGCAATCGACAGCCTTATTAACTGCGGAGCGCATACATTCAGTGTTAACTGGATATATCTTACATTACTTGCGCTTGTAATATCGGGACTTGGCGTAGTCGGCGATTTGTCGGCTTCCCTTGTAAAGCGTGAATGCTCGGTTAAGGATTTCGGCAATTTACTGCCGGGACACGGCGGCGTACTTGACCGCTTTGACAGCATTCTTCTTGCGGCTCCTTTTGCGTATATGATGTTCCAGATATATTTCCCGATAACACCTATAGCGTGATAGAAAATCAAATTACAATGCCGAAGCGGAATACTCTTCGGCATTGTTTGTCATAAAGAGGTAAGAATTGAGTAATATAGAAAATATAACGATTCTCGGAAGCACAGGCTCGATAGGAACCCAGACGCTTGATGTGTGCAGAATGCACGGAATAAAGCCTACCGTTCTTTGTGCCGCACATAGTACCGAACTTCTTGAAAAGCAGGCTCGTGAGTTTAAGCCTGCTACGGTGTGCATTTACGATGAGTCGTGTTACGGCGATATGAAGCAAAGGCTTGCGGATACCGATATAAAAATACTTTGCGGTATGGAGGGACTTTGTGAAGCGGCAAGCATAAAAACCGATGCGGTCGTAAATTCTGTTGTCGGTATGGTAGGACTTAAGCCCACTCTTGCGGCGCTTGACGCTGGTAATAAGGTTGCGCTTGCCAATAAGGAAACGCTTGTTACCGGCGGAGAGCTTGTGATGAAAAAAGCGGCTGAAAATAATTTGCCGATACTGCCTATAGACAGCGAGCATTCCGCTATATTCCAGTCGCTTATGGCAAGCGGCGGCAGTAAGATTGAGAGAATACTGCTAACAGCGTCGGGCGGACCTTTTTTCGGATATGATACCGAGCGCCTTAAAACCGTTACAAAAGAGCAGGCTTTAAAGCACCCCAACTGGGATATGGGACAAAAAATAACCACGGATTCTGCTACACTTATGAATAAGGGGCTTGAGCTTATCGAAGCGGTTTGGCTGTTTAGCGTGAAACCGTGTCAGGTGGAGATAAATGTCCACAGACAGAGCATTCTTCACTCGGCGGTAGAGTTTGAGGACGGCTCGGTGATAGGTCAGCTGGGCGTACCCGATATGCGTATACCGATACAGTTTGCCCTGACATATCCAAAGCGTCTGCCGTCTGCGGCAAAAAGGCTGTCGCTGTTTGATATCGGGACGCTGACCTTTGAAAAGGCGGATGAGAACACCTTTTTGTGCCTTAAGTACGCAAGACGGGCGCTTGATATGGGCGGTACAGCCTGCACCGTACTGAACAGCGCAAACGAGGCGGCTGTCGGAGCGTTTTTAGCGGACAGAATACCGTTTTACCGTATAGGCGAGCTTGTTGCCTGTGCTTGTGAAAATGTCAAAGCGCATAACTCGGTAACACTTGATAATATACTCGACAGCGAGCAGGCCGCAAAGGAATATGTTCTTGCAAAAGTCTGACAGATAGAAGGAGGCACCTTTGAACATACTTAACATTTTACTCGGAATACTGTTATTCTTTATAATTATACTGGTTCACGAATTCGGACACTTTATCGTAGCGAAGCTGTGCAATATGAAGATAAAGGAATTTGCTATAGGTATGGGACCTAAGCTGTTTCAAAAACAGTCAGGCGAGACGGTTTTTGCTTTCAGGGCTTTACCCATCGGCGGTTCTGTTACGCTTGATGAGGATGTCCAGGATGACGACCCGAGGAGCTTCCGCAACCGTCCGGTATGGATGAGGATACTTGTAATTGCCGCAGGCGCTTTTATGAACTTCGTGCTGGGCTTTATCTTCTGTCTGATATCTGTGCTTTGTTCAAGCAGTGTGGGAACGACTACTTTATCGGGATTTCAGGAAGGTGCGATAAGCTCTTCTGTGCTTCAGGCAGACGATAAAATACTGAAGATAAACGGAATGGATATCTTCACTACAATGGACATTTCGTTTCAGCTGACAAACTCAAAGGCAAGAGATGAAGGTTCACAGTATTATACCTATGATTTTGTGGTTGAAAGAAACGGCGAGATAATAGAGCTTAACGATGTAAAATTTGCTTCCCGTTCCTATGCCAAGCTGATAGCAAACTACAAGTCGCTTACAGAAGGAAAGACGGGTTATGCGGCTCTTCCGGGCGAATACTTTGATATTGCTACAAACAGCTATACAGAAGCATTCACAGCTCTTCAGCAAAGCGACAGTGAATTTGCCGAAGCGTTCAGAAAAATAACAGAGGAATATAAAAGCACCTACGCAACGGAAAACAACAGCCTATACCTTGATTTTACGGTCTACGGCGAGAGCCACAATTTCTTCAATGTTATCTCGGCTGCGGGAGCAAACTTCCTGTCTTACGGCAGACTTATATGGATATCTCTCGGAAACCTGCTGACCGGCACCTACGGACTAAATGAAATATCGGGTCCCATCGGTGTAGTGCAGAGCGTAAGCGTAGTTGCTTCTTTCGGCTGGGGCTCGCTTATGACCTTAGCGGCACTTGTAGCTATAAATGTAGGAATAGTAAACCTTCTCCCCATACCTGCTATGGATGGCGGCAGACTTCTGTTCCTGTTCATTGAGCTTATAAGGAGAAAGCCTGTCAAGGCAGAGCATGAGGGAATGGTGCATTTTATCGGCATAGTTGCACTTATGGTGCTGATGGTGATAGTAACATTCAATGATATAGTAAGAATAATTACGGGCGGATAGAAATGAGCGGTAAAAAAGTTAAAGTCGGCAATCTGACACTCGGTGACGGACATATATATATCCAGTCAATGCTGAATGTGCCTGCCGACGATATTGAAGGAAACATAAGACAGGCAAAGGAGCTTGAAGCGGCAGGCTGTGAGATAATAAGGACAGCTGTGCCCGATATAAAAAATGTCGAGCTTATTTATGCTCTTAAAAATGCGGTAGAAATACCTGTTGTTGCCGACATACATTTTGACTACAGGATAGCGCTTGAGTGCGTTGCCGCAGGAGCAGACAAAATAAGGATAAATCCCGGCAATATAGGTTCACCCGACAGGGTAAAGGCAGTAGCCGACGCTTGCCGCAGAAATAATGTGCCGATAAGAATCGGCGTAAACAGCGGCTCTGTAGAGCGTGAGCTGCTGAAAAAATACGGCGGTCCTACCGCACCGGCTCTTGCGGAAAGTGCTTCTCGCCATATCAGAATGCTCGAAGAAGCTGATTTTGACGATATAGTAATATCGGTAAAATCATCGGATGTAAAACTGATGACAGAGAGCTACAGGCTTATCCACAAGTCGTATGATTATCCTCTTCATCTCGGCGTTACCGAAGCAGGTACAGAAAGAATGGGTATTATTAAATCGGCGGCAGGTATTGGCTCGTTACTGCTCGACGGTATAGGCGACACGATAAGAGTATCGCTGACAGACGCTCCCGTTCGGGAGATATATGCCGCAAAGGATATCCTTAAAGCAGTCGGAATCGGCGGCGGTGTTAAGATAGTGTCCTGCCCCACCTGCGGAAGAACGGGTATAGATTTAATATCCATAGCAAAACAGGTAGAAGAAAGAACAAGAGATATCACGGCAGATATAAAAATCGCCGTTATGGGATGTGTTGTGAATGGCCCCGGAGAAGCGAGAGAAGCCGATATAGGCATAGCCGGCGCTAAAGGCGAGGGCATTATTTTCAAAAAGGGAGAAATCATACGCAGAGTGCCAGAAGAAAAGCTCGTAGATGAACTTATGAGCGAAATCGGTAAGATAGTTAGTAACAGATAAGGAATGAGTAATAATGGCTGTTAGTTTAAAAGAGATACTGAATATAGACAATCTGCCTTTGCCTGCGGCACAAGCAAGACTGCTCTCTGTGCTGTACGATAAAGCGGATAATAGTATGATATTACAGCTTGAGGCAGATGAACTGATACCGTATCCTGTGCTTTCTGAGGCAGGCGAGGCTGTAAAAAAGCATCTCGGTGTGCCATCTGTCAGGATATATCCCAAGTATGCAACGGAGCTGTTCGAACCTTCGTATATTCACGATATCGTGCAGATATTGAAGTCGTCACACGGTGTTATCAACGGATATATGGATGACGCACAGATAAGCGATGACGGTGATACCTTTGAGTTCACGCTTATGCACGGCGGAGTGGAATTGCTTTACAGCCAGAAGATTGACAAAGAGATAGAAAAGTTTATAAAAGGAGTTTTCTCAAAGTCGGTCAGCGTGCGCTTCAGCGAAAATGCAAGCGTTGACTATGAGGAGCTTGACAGAAGATATTTTGAGGAGCTGTCAGCACAGCCTCTTCCCGACTTTGACGCTATTGACAGAAGAGCCGCAGAGCGTGCGGAAGAAGGCAAAAGCTCACGGGGCAGAAAGTCAAACCGTCCCGAGCCGAGAAAGCGTCCGTCAAAGATAACCGTATCTTATCTTACGGACAAGCTATGCGAAGAAGGTCTGCTCTATATGGGAAGCGAGATAAATGAGCAGCCGCAGACTCTTGCTTCCTTGAACGATGAATGTGATGATGCGGTAGTATGGGGCGAGCTTACAGATGTTGAGCATAAAGACACCAGAAACGGAGTTTATACTATTATATCGGCGGCGCTTTGCGATGATACGGGAAGAATACCGATAAAGATATTCGCAAAGACCGAGATAATAGATACATACGAATTTCTTGAAGACGGAGCTGTGTTCGTTATGCGTGGAGCATACAAGCTTGACAGCTATTCAAACGAAAAACAGTTTACACCGTCTGATATCATGCAGGTATCCCTGAGGGATGATTTTGTGATGAAGACTCCCACAGTCGTGCCTTCCGTCACAGGCGGTGCACCTTCTCCTGCACCTACAAGAACAAATGTATTAACAGAGCCCGAAGAAATGGAGCTTATGTTTGAAACTACCCATTTCGGGAGCACGGCAAAGCTTGTGATGGGCAAGCCGATAAACGACGCTCCCGTAACTATGGATAGCGTAATGAACGAGCGTGACAATGTCACGGTATGGGGCGAGATTTTCAATGTCGAGAAAAAGGAAACAAAAAGCGGCAAGTCCACTATAATAACCGCCGCATTCAGCGACAGAACATCATCAATGGTAATGAAGCTGTTTGTGTACAATACAAAGCTCGACAGCTATAAATTCATTGAAAATGGCACTACAATACTTGCAAACGGCAGTTATAAGATGGATGAATTTATGCATTACAACTGCTTTAATCCGCAGTCGATAATGATAGTTGATGTAAAGCCCAAGCAGGATAACGCTCCCGAAAAGAGAGTAGAACTGCACCTGCATACCAATATGTCGGATATGGACGCTGTATCCTCTCCCGCTTCGCTTGTAAAGCAGGCGCACGAATGGGGACACAAGGCGGTTGCCATAACCGATCACGGAAATGCTCAGGCATATCCCGAGGCAATGAATACCGTTGAGAAGATAAACAAGACCGATCCCGACTTCAAGGTTATTTACGGTCTTGAAGCGTACTTTGTAAACGACGGAAACGCAGTTGTTGAAGGCTGTGACGGTATCGGGATAGAAGACGATATAGTAGTATTCGATATAGAAACTACGGGACTTTATCCTGCAAGCGAGCGCATAACCGAAATCGGTGCGGTAAAACTGCGTAATATGGAGATAGTAGACAGATTCTCCACGTTTGTAAATCCGATGATGCCTATTCCGTCAAATATCACCGAGCTTACGGGAATAACCGACGATATGGTGGCGGACGCACCTACAGAAGATATTGCCGTTACGGATTTTATCAAATTTTGCGCAGGCGCACCCGTTGCCGCACATAATGCTAAGTTTGATGTATCGTTTATCAGAAGCGCCGCCGCAAGGATAGGAACATCTTTTGATAACCCTGTTGTAGATACGCTTTCAATTGCGAAATCTGCGCTGAGAGGCATTAAGAACTACAAGCTTGATACAATCGCAAAATACTATAAGCTCGGCGATTTTGACCACCACAGAGCAGTAGCTGACGCCGAGATGCTGTGCATGATATATATGCACATGGTCAGCGATACCCGAAAAACAGCAAAGCTCGAGTATATAAGCGACTTCAATTCGGCATTCGGCAGTGTAGATGTAAAAAAACTGCCTACATATCATCAGATAATACTTGTTAAGAATAAGACGGGACTTAAAAACCTATACAGGCTGATTTCCGCTTCAAACCTTGATTATTTCTATAAAAAGCCGAGAATACCGAAGTCTTTGCTGTCACAGTACAGAGAGGGATTGATTATCGGAAGTGCGTGTGAGGCAGGCGAGCTGTTCAGAGCGATACTTGACAAAGCGCCGCAGGATAAGATAGACGAGATTGCGTCTTTCTATGACTACCTTGAGATACAGCCTATAGGAAATAATATGTTCCTTCTCAGAAACGGAAAGGTGACAAGCGAGGAAGACCTGCGTGACCTTAACCGTGCTATAGTTCAGCTCGGCGACAGACTCGGAAAGCCGGTCGTTGCCACCTGCGACGTTCACTTCAAAGATCCCGAGGACGCTGTGTTCCGTGAGGTGCTTCAGGCAGGACAGGGCTATGATGACTTTTCAAATCAGGCTCCTCTGTATTTTAGAACGACTGAAGAGATGCTTGAAGAGTTTTCGTATCTCGGCGAAGAGAAGGCGTATGAGGTCGTAGTTGAAAATACCAATAAGATAGCCGATATGATAGAGGTAGTGCGCCCTATCCCAACAGGTACATATCCGCCTCACATCGACGGTGCAGATGAAGAGCTTCAGCAGCTTTGCTGGGATAGAGCTCATGCGTGGTACGGTGACGATTTGCCCGAAACGGTGGAAAAGCGCCTTAAAAAGGAGCTTGACTCAATCATAAAGCACGGCTTTGCGGTATTATATATGATTGCTCAGAAGCTTGTTGCATTCTCGGAGAAGAACGGATATCTTGTAGGCTCACGAGGCTCGGTAGGCTCTTCTGTCGTTGCTATAATGGCAGGTATATCGGAAGTTAATCCTTTGCCGCCGCATTACAGATGCCCTAAGTGCCGCCATAACGAGTTTATCCTCGACGGTTCTTACGGCTCGGGCTTTGACCTGCCGCCTAAAGCCTGCCCTGAGTGTTCTACAGATATGATCCGTGACGGACACGACATACCGTTTGAAACCTTCCTCGGTTTTGACGGCGACAAGTCGCCCGATATCGACCTTAACTTCTCCGGAGAAGTGCAGGGCAAGGTTCACAGATACACCGAAGAACTGTTCGGTAAGGATCATGTGTTCAAGGCAGGTACAATTTCCGCCGTTCAGGAAAAGACCGCAGAGGGCTTTGTCCGCAAGTGGCTCGAAAAGAAGAACATGACCGCTACTCCTGCTGAGATATCAAGACTTGCGGCAGGCTGTACCGGTGTTAAGCGCACCACTTCACAGCACCCGGGCGGAATGGTCGTAGTACCCAGCGAATTTGAAGTATATGACTTTACGGCTGTTCAGCATCCTGCCGATAAGACAGAGAGCGATATGATAACAACGCACTTCGACTTCCATGCGCTTCACGATACTATACTTAAGCTTGATGAGCTGGGACACGATGTCCCCACACTTTATAAGCACCTTGAAGATATGACGGGCATAAAGATAGCAGATGTGCCGACAAGCGATCCTAAGGTAATGGAGCTGTTCACATCTACCGAACCGCTCGGTATAAAAGAAGAAGACCTCGGAGTGTCAAGCGGCACATACGGTATCCCCGAGTTCGGTACGCCGTTTACTTTACAGATGCTAAAAGACGCTCAGCCGAAAAAGTTCTCCGACCTGCTTCAGATATCGGGACTTTCACACGGAACGGATGTTTGGCTCGGAAATGCACAGGAGCTTATAGCAAACGGTACCTGCACCATTTCGGAGGTAATAGGATGCCGTGACGATATTATGGTATATCTTATGCATCAAGGGCTTGAACCGAAGCTTGCGTTCAAGATAATGGAGATAACCAGAAAGGGTAACGCCAAGAAGCTGTTTGACGAAAATATATACAAGGCTTTTGAAGAGAACAATGTTCCGCAGTGGTATATTGAAAGCTGTAAGAAGATAAAGTATATGTTCCCTAAGGCTCACGCCGCCGCTTATGTAACAGGTGCGGTTAAGCTGTGCTGGTTCAAGGTATATTATCCGTCGGAGTTCTATTCCGCAGTGCTTACAAAGCATACCGAAAATATCGATGTTGCTACCGTACTCGGCGGAAAGGACAGCGTCAGAAGAAAGATACAGCTTATACAGTCAAATCCCGATGCCACCGCTAAGGATAAGGGTATGCTTGACGCACTTCTGCTTATCCACGAGATGATGTTAAGAGGCATAACCTTCCTGCCTGTTGATTATAAAAAGTCGAGAGCGACAACTTACGCTATAGAGGACGGCAACCTCCGTCTCCCGTTCCTTGCGGTTGAGGGTTGCGGTGAAAACGCCGCCATAAAGCTAAAAGAAGTGATAGATAAAGGCGACTATATCTGCCTTGAGGATATTCAGGCACAGTCGGGTATAAACAGTACGGTCTTAAATAAGCTGTATGATATGAATGTATTCGGCGACCTTCCTTTGTCGGCACAGATATCATTCTTTTGATTAATATCCGTTGCGGAGAAGGTCCCCTTCTCCGTACAGACTGCCGATAAACCAATAAATTTATAAAAATGGGGTTGAGGGGCGTCAGCCCCCAATAGGGGCGAGGGGCGATTCTATCAGCCTTACGGCTGATTTTCAAAAGCTCCGCTTTTGAGCCC
>CAMEKR010000040.1 GCA_945921515.1 uncultured Clostridia bacterium
TACTGCGGCTTTAAGCAGACTGCTGTTGATAACCGAAAGTGCAACGCTCTTTGCGACCGCTTCTGTAGGTGCGTGGTCAACTACACATTCCATCAGCTTAGTAGCGCCCTCGCCGTCACGGGCTGTCTCCCTTGCAAGATTCATCATTACAGCATAAAGGCCGTTTATGAATACCTCATAATCTTTATCCTCAGCGGTTATCTCTTTGTTTCCTGCAAGGCCTGAAGCCATTATGCAAAGTGTGTCGTTTGTAGAAGTATCACCATCTACACTTACCATATTGTAGGTGATGTCCGCAGTTCTCTTAAGAGCCTTGTGCAAAAGCTCGGGGTTTATCTTTACATCGGTAGTGATAAACGCAAGCATAGTAGCCATATTGGGATTTATCATACCGCTTCCCTTGCTGATACCGCCGATATGGCAGGTCTTTCCGTCAAGAGTGAACTCTACCGCAAGCTCCTTTTTGCGTGTATCGGTAGTCATTATTGCCTCGCAGGCAAGCGAGCTTCCGTCCTCGCTTATGCTGTCAACAAGAGTTTTGATATTATTCTTAACCGGGTCTATCGATAGCTTCTGTCCGATAACGCCTGTAGAACCTACTATCATATCGTTCTTATCTATTCCGAGCTCATTTGCACACAGCTCGCACATCTGCTCGGCTATCTCAATGCCGTTTGAGTTGCAGGTGTTTGCGTTACCGCTGTTTACGATAACCGCCTGTGCGATACCGTTCTTAAGATGCTCTTTAGTAACGATGATAGGTGCGCCCTTAACCTTGTTCTGAGTGTATATTGCCGCCGCTGTGCACTTTGTTTCACAGCTTATTACCGCAAGGTCACGCTTTTTAGAACCGGGTTTTATTCCGACATTTATACCGCCTGCTTTAAAGCCTTTTGCCGCACAGACGCCCTTATCAACGAGCTTATAATTATCAAATTCAACCATTTATTTACCTCTTTCAATCATACAAGACCTGTCGTCTCTTCTATTCCCATCATTATATTCAGGCACTGAACAGCGGCACCGCTTGCGCCCTTGCCTAAGTTATCAAGTCTTGAGCAAAGCACTATACGGTCATCGTTACCGCAAACGAATATCTCCATATCGTTTCTGCCGCTGAGTGTATTTCCTGCTAAAAATCCGTCAGCAAGTACCCCTTCGCCCATAACCGGCATTACTTTTACCAGCTTCTGTCCTTCGAAATGAGCGCACATAGCGTTATATATATCCTGTAAACCGGTCTTTTTCGGCAGTAATCTTGTAATTATCGGTACGGTTACTACCATTCCGCTGAAATAATCGCATATCAGAGGATTAAACACGGGCTTATAGTCAAGTCCGCTTATCTTCATCATCTCCGGCAGGTGCTTATGCTCCTGTGATAGTGCGTACTGTCTGGGGCTGTTGTATTCATCGGGTTTTTCATCGCCTTCATATACTGCAATAGCCTTCTTTCCCGCTCCGCTGTAACCCGAAACGGCGTGTGCTGTAACGGGATAATCGGAAGGAAGTATTCCGCAGCTTACAAGCGGATATACAAGCGAAATAAAACCGCTTGCATAGCATCCGGGAACAGCTACTCTTGAAGACGCCGCTATCTTCTCTCTGTGCTGTTTTGACAGTTCGGGAAAGCCGTAAGCCCAGTCGGGATTTGTTCGATGAGCCGTAGAAGCGTCTATAATTCGGACATTGCTTCCCTCTGCAAGTGCAACTGCTTCTCTTGCCGCAGCATCGGGCAGGCAAAGGAAAGTATAATCGGATGAGCAGATGAATTTTCTTCGCTCGTTGTTATCCTTTCTCTTGTCCTCGTCTATTTTCAGTATCTCGATATCGTTTCTTCCCTCAAAACGCTCGAGTATCTTAAGTCCGGTCGTTCCTTCCTGACCGTCTATGTATACCTTTACGCTCATAAAAGCACCTCTTATTTTTTAAGAAATTTTGTCATTCCACAGCCACGCTCGTCATTCGGTCTTCGCATAAAGCCGAGCTTTTCATAAAAAGGTTCTTTGTCCTTTGCGGACATAAGATTTACCATTATCGTTTCGCCCTCGTCAGCAACCGAAAGTGCCTTATCCATAAGGCGAGTGAGCATCTCTTTACCGATTCCTCTGCCCTGATATTCGGGTCTTACTATAACATCGCTGATAAAGAACTGATATCCGCCGTCTCCAACAACACGGGCAGAGCCGATCTCAATATCGCCGTCAAGCGCAGTTATTGCAAGTACCGAGCGTTCAAGCGCACATCTCAGCTGTCGCTCGGAAAGCTCATACCAGCCTACGCTTCGTCTGAATGAATTTATATCATTCGGAAGTCTGAATTCATATGTAATCATCAGATATTAATACCACCAAGTCTGCTCTCAAGCTCGGAAATCTGTCGGTTTACCGCATCCGGTGCGGGACCGCCGTCTACACCTCTTTGCATAACACAGGTATCAAGGCTGATAGCGTCATATACGTCATTACCAAACGTTTCGCACAGCTTCTTGTATTCTTCGATCGGCAGCTGTTCGAGAGTTGTATTCTTTTCTATGCAAAGTGCAACAAGAGTTCCTGTTATCTTATATGCCGTTCTGAAAGGAAGTCCCTTCTTCACAAGATAGTCGGCGCAATCGGTTGCATTTATAAAGCCTTTTGCGGCGGCTGTACGCATATTGTCTTTAAGCACAGTCATAGTTGCAAGCATAGGAATAAAAGTCGAAATACACAGCTTAACGGTATCAACAGCGTCAAAGATAGCCTCTTTATCTTCCTGCATATCCTTGTTGTATGCAAGGGGAAGTCCCTTCATCATAGAAAGAAGCGTCTGCAAATCACCGTATACTCTTGCCGTCTTTCCTCTGATAAGCTCGGTAACATCGGGGTTCTTCTTCTGAGGCATTATCGAGCTGCCGGTAGAATACGCATCGTCAAGCTCGATAAACTTGAACTCCCATGAGCACCACATAATTATCTCTTCGGAAAAGCGTGACAGATGCATCATAAGCATGGACAACGCCGAGCAAAGCTCAATACAGAAATCTCTGTCGGATACGCCGTCAAGGCTGTTCATAGTAATATCCTTAAAGCCGAGAAGCTCGGCTGTTCTTTTTCTGTTAAGAGGATATGTAGTACCTGCAAGCGCACATGAACCAAGCGGCATTACATCCATTCTTTCCTTGCAATCTGCAAGTCTTGTCAGATCTCTTGTGAGCATCTGAGCGTATGCCATCAGGTGATGAGCAAAGGTAACGGGCTGTGCTCTTTGCAGATGGGTGTATCCGGGCATTACGGTCTGCGTATGCTGTTTAGCAATATCTATTATAGTGTTGATAAGCTCTCTTACAAGCTTTGCTATCTCATCTGTTTCATCCTTGAGATAAAGTTTGATATCAAGCGCTACCTGGTCGTTTCTGCTTCGTGCTGTATGAAGGCGCTTTCCTGCGTCGCCGATTCTTGCTGTAAGCTCCGCCTCAATAAACATATGGATATCTTCGGAATTGGGATCGAAGGTCAGCTTACCGCTTTCGATGTCGCTCAGGATACCGTTAAGACCGTCAATTATTGCCTTACTGTCGGAAGTGCTGATTATTCCGCACTCTCCGAGCATAGTAGCGTGAGCTATCGAACCTTTTATATCATGCTTATACATTCTTGCATCAAATGAGATGGAAGAGTTGAAGTCATTGACTTTAGAATCAACCTCTTTTGAAAATCTTCCCGCCCACATCATCTTTGACATATTTTACTTTCCTTTCAACTTATGTTCATAACGCAAAAAGCGTATGGCTTTTTCCGGTATAAATATAAATTGCAACTTTTGGCGGAAAAATCCGCCGAAAATTGCGTCTTTAAAAACCGTAAAAGCCGCAAGGCATATATAATATACACCTTGCGGAATTTACCGTAAAACTTTCGGATTACTTGTTGTTTCTTTCTGCGTCAAGAAGAGCCTTAACCTTTATCGGCAGACCGAACAGGTTGATAAAGCCCTTAGAATCTGTCTGGTCGTAAACATCATCCTCACCGAATGAAGCGAAGTCTTCGCTGTACAGAGTGTAGGGAGATGTAACGCCTGCGTTGATGATATTGCCCTTGTAAAGCTTGAGCTTAACATCGCCTGTTACAGTTTCCTGAGTCTTGTCAACAAATGCGTCCATTGCCTCTCTTAAAGGAGTATACCACTGACCGTTGTAAACTAAGTCTGCGTACTTCTGTGCAAGGCCGTACTTGTAGTGCTGTGTCTCTTTGTCAAGGCAGATAGTTTCAAGAACTTCGTGAGCGTGATACAGAATAGTTCCGCCGGGAGTCTCGTAAACACCTCTTGACTTCATACCTACAAGTCTGTTTTCAACAACATCGAACAGACCGATGCCGTTCTCGCCGCCAAGCTTGTTAAGAGTCTTTATCAGCTTTACGCCGTCCATCTCTTCGCCGTTAAGCGCAGTAGGAATACCCTTTTCAAAGTGTATTGTTATATATGTGGGCTTGTCGGGAGCCTGTTCGGGTGAAACGCCAAGCTCTAAGAAGCCCTCTTTGTTGTACTGGGGTTCATTTGCAGGATCCTCAAGGTCAAGGCCCTCGTGTGATAAGTGCCAGAGGTTCATATCCTTTGAGTAGTTTGTCTCACGGGTGATCTTTATCGGAACGTTGTGAGCCTCAGCATATTCTATCTCCTGATCTCTTGACTTGATATCCCAGATTCTCCAGGGAGCTATTATCTCAAGGTTGGGAGCAAGAGCCTTTATTGTAAGCTCGAAACGAACCTGGTCGTTGCCCTTACCTGTACATCCGTGGCAGATAGCGTCAGCGCCCTCTTTCTTAGCTATCTCAACAAGTCTCTTAGCTATAGGAGGACGGGCAAAAGATGTACCGAGCAGATAGCCCTCATACTTTGCGCCTGCCTTAAGTGTCGGGAAAATGAAGTCGTTTACGAATTCATCCTGAATATCTTCTATGTAGAGCTTAGATGCGCCTGTCTTTTTTGCTCTTTCTTCAAGTCCTACTATCTCGGAATCCTGTCCTACATTACCTGCAACGCAGATAACTTCGCAGCCGGGATAAGTTTCGTGCAGCCACGGGATGATGATAGATGTGTCAAGTCCGCCTGAATAAGCGAGGATAATCTTTTTGATTTCTTTTGCCATTTTCTTAATTTCCTTTCTATTAAACAGAAGCCCTGCGGCTTTCTGTCCTCTTAAAAACTTACATTGAATATTATACACCTTTTTGCTATAAAGTCAAGCAATTTTATACAGATATCTGTATATTATACTGTATATTGTGAATATTTGTTGAATTTTAGCGAATTTTTATGTATTTTTTTGATTGACAAGCAGTAAATGTACGGATATAATATAAATAAAGGAAAAAGCGTCGGAGGAAATATGGAACTCAAAGAGAAGCTGGAAATACTGATTAAAAGAAACGGCTACAAAAAGACAGATTTTGCTTCAGCCGTATCCATAACCTACAGAGCACTTGCAAACTACATAAGCGGCGCAAGAACACCCCGTCCCAAAACCCTTTCGGATATGGCGGTACTGCTTGGCGTAAGCGAAGAAATGCTGACTGACGACAACATTGATATTGCCCTGTCTTCTGATGAAAAGCTGTATTTTTACGGTACTTCTTCGGAGGAAACACGAGAAAAAGCCGACGACATATTATCACAAGTAAGCGAAATGCTCTGTGATAAAAATTTCTCAGAAGACGATAAAACAGCTTTCTTTTCCTGTATAGCCGAAAAATATTTTTCCGAAAAAGCAAAAAAGCAAAAAGAACCTGTTGACAAAACAGAATAACGGTGTTATAATATAAACAGTTGAACAACCGTTCAAATGAAATGAGGTCAAAATGTCAGTAAACGATCCCGATATCATTATAGATAAAGAAGATGCGGAAATCTGCGGTTGCAATATGATTCACGAGGATGTAGTAAAATATGTCCGTTCGAAGATGCTCCCGCAGGTGCAGTTTGAAAAGCTTTCAATGTTTTTCAAAGCTATCAGCGACGAAACAAGAATCAAGCTTCTTTTCTCGCTGTCACGCTCAAAGATGTGCGTATGTGACCTCGCTGCCCTGCTCGGCATGACGGTTTCTGCCATCTCCCATCAGCTAAGGGTGCTTAAGCAAGCCGGTCTTGTTAGAAGTGAGAAGCAAGGCAAAGTCGTATATTATATGCTGAGCGACGACCATGTAAACACGGTGTTCAACAATGCAATTGAGCATATAATGGAATAATAGCGAAAAATCAAAGGAGATATGATCTCCTGTTTTTTCGGAGGTAACATTTGAATATATACTCAAATGTTCAAAGAAAGTGAAAGAAAAGGTGAGGAATATGAAAAAACGCTATATCCTTGACGGACTCGACTGCGCTAATTGCGCTGAGAAAATCAGGAGCGAAGCAGAAAAGCACAAGCTTATAACAACTGCTACGATGAACTTTGTCAAGCAGGAGCTAATTGTTGAAGCTGATGATAAGGTTTCTTCTGCCGATATACTAAAGACTGTTTGCGAAATAGTGAAAAAGCACGAGCCTGATGTTAATGTATTTGAAAAAGGTAACAAGCCGCAGAATAAAACAGGCTACAAAGGAGAAATAATCAAAATCATATCCTCTGCCCTGCTTTTTATTACGGCATTCACTCTCGAACACACTTTAGCCGATAGCTCGGTAATAAGCACAGCCGTCATTATCTTATATATTCTGTCCTATCTGATATGCGGTATAGCTGTTGCCGTAACCGCATTTAAAGGAATTATAAACAAAAGCTTTTTCAACGAAAACACGCTCATGCTGATTGCAAGCATAGGAGCAATTATTCTCGATGAATACGAAGAAGCGGCAGCCGTAATGCTTTTTTACACAGTTGGCGAGCTTTTCCAGTCGATAGCGGTAAACAAGTCAAGAAAAAGCATCTCTTCTCTTATAGAAACGAAGCCTGAAACAGCAGAGCTTCTGACTGACAGCGGCTATATTACCGTAGCTCCCGAAGAAGTGGAGATAGGAAGTATCATCCGTGTAAAGCCGGGAGAAAAAGTACCGCTTGACGGAATAATAGAAAGCGGATCTACCTCGGTCGATACATCTGCCCTGACAGGTGAAAGCCTTCCCAGAGATGTGGGCGAGGGCGATGAGATATCCGCAGGAAGCATCAATATTTCGGGACTTATTACAATAAGAACTACACGCAGATTTGAAGACAGCACCGTATGCAAGATGCTTGAGCTTGTTGAATCCGCAGTAGAAAAGAAAACAAAGACCGAGAACTTCATCTCGGTATTCGCAAAATATTATACGCCGATAGTAGTTCTTGCTGCTGTAGTTATATCGCTTATTCCGCCGCTGTTCACAGGTTTTGACTTTGCAACATGGGTACAAAGAGGACTTATATTCCTTGTTATTTCCTGCCCTTGCGCTCTTGTTATCTCCGTACCTCTGGGATATTTTGCGGGAATAGGAAAAGCGTCTTCAAAGGGTATACTTGTTAAGGGCAGTAATTATCTTGAAGCAATCGCTAAAACAAAAGTCGTGCTTTTTGACAAAACCGGAACACTTACAAAAGGTCGGTTTGAGGTTACAAGCATAGATCCTGTCGGTATGAGCAAAGAAGAGCTGTTAAAATATGCGGCTTATGCCGAAAGCAGTTCAAACCACCCGATAGCAGTTTCTGTTAGAAATGCTTACGGCGAGGCTATTGACGAATCGCAGATAAGCGGGTGCAGTGAAATAGCCGGCAAGGGTATCAAAGCTGTTATATCGGGCGTGGCGGTTCTTTGCGGAAACAGAAAGCTGATGGCTGAAAACAATATAGACTGCCCCGATGTAAACGGCACGGTGCTTTATATAGCTTTAGACGGTAAATTTGCCGGAAGCATAGAAATTGCCGACACGCCTAAGGAACACTCTGCCGAAGCTGTAAAAATGCTTAAAAACAGCGGCGTTAAGGTCGTTATGCTCACAGGCGACAACAACAGTGCCGCACAAAAAACCGCAAAAGAGCTTGGTATTAATGATGTTTTCTCCGGGCTGCTCCCAGAAGATAAGAGCGAGATAACGCTGAGAGAAAAATCGAAGATATCGGATAAAGGAAAAGTTATGTTTGTGGGCGACGGTATCAATGACGCACCTGTAATAGCTTCGGCGGATATAGGTGTTGCTATGGGCGGTGCAGGCGCAGACAGTGCAATTGAAACCGCCGACTGCGTACTTATGTACGACGATCCTATGCAGCTTGCCGACGCATTTACAATCAGCAAAAAGACAAACCGTATTGTAAAGCAGAACATAGTGTTTGCGCTGGGAGTAAAGCTCATTGTACAGGTACTCGGTGTACTTGGCATCGCAAGTATGTGGGCGGCTGTTTTTGCCGATGTCGGAGTGTCGATAATCGCTATCTTCAATTCATTAAGACTTATGAGAAAGTAAATCTGAAATCAACACCTTCTGTATTCTGAAATGTAATCACGGATACAGGAGATGTTTTTTTAAATCTATTGTCCGTTTTATCGTACAATCAGCCGGTTATAATTAATGTAACATCAAGAGATGATACATTCTCTTGAAAAGAAATCAAACATCTGACGGAGGTATAATTATGAGTGTATCAGTGGAAAAGAAAAAAATATCCGACATTCTGGATCTGATAAAGACAGGATTTGAAACGGGTGACTTTTCAGCATTTTTTTCTTCGTTTACTTTAGACGAAAACAATTCGGATGTAAACGAAAATTGTTTCTTCTCTCCCGAGAAAGACAAATACTATGAAGGCGTCGATTCCGTAAAGGCAGCTTTCAAGGAAATAAGTGAGAATATAAAAAGCGGAAAGACGGTTTATTCCTGCAAAAAAATCGCAATAAGCGGATTTGCCGGAGTAAGAAGAAAGACCGATAAGACACATTTGTATGATTCGCTTATTCATACATTTTTGTTCTTCCCCGCAGGTAAACCCGCACTACTTCTTTCAACCAAAAAAGACGGCAAAAAAACAGAGCTGATACTTGACTTCTTCCCTTCCTTTCTTGACAGCGACGAAGAATATAGTTGGTACGGCGACGAAGAAGATTGTGACACAGACGCATTCAAAATATATTTACGCAAATCTACGGTTTTCAATTATTCCCTGCCCGATGATAACTTCCTTGAAGAGAAAAAACTCAGCGACGAACAGATTGAAAACGCAGTAAACCGCTTTTTTGACGGAAAACCTGATGAAGAAATGTTTTCCCCGCTTGAATATTACTTCATAGAGAAGTATTCAAGACAGTACTCCGGAGATCTTGAGATATTTTCATTTGTATCCGCTCTCCGCCATAACAACTATGACTATGTGTATGAGAACGTTGATAATATCGACATAAACGATAAAGGAAGCTACAGCTCCTATCTGTACGAAACAACAGATAATGATATAAAAGATCTTCTTTTTGAATACGGCGCTATTCGTAACGAGGATGATTATTGCAACGAAAAATACAAATTTGTTTACGATAACGATGCCGATGAAGTTCTGGTATTCAATGAAGATTTTCAGAAAAAAGTATACAACAAGTACAAAAAAGTACATAATCTGAACGATAAACTGATTTCCCGCATACTTGAATCAGAAGGCAATATGGATGACGAAGACGATGACGATGACATCGACTACTGTACAATCTATGACGAACTTGATACACTCGGAATCTCATCGGATGACGGAGAAATAGTATTCGGCGACGCCAACGGCGATCCGAGAGATATACTGGAAGAGCTGGGCTGGGAATGCGACTTTGAAGGCGAAACCAACCATTTTGGCTCATACGGTGTATATTTTATAAAATAACATAAAACATTTACCGCCCGTGTTTGCTCATTACATTCACAGGCGGTATTCTTTACATATTTTTTCTGAGCTTTTTCCTTGTCAGCTCATAACTCATATCGACAAGCATCCTAAGTTTTTCATCGGGTACGCTTTCATCAAGAGCGACTGTTATCCAGTTTTCCTTATTCATATGATACGCAGGATAAAAGCCCTGCTCCAGCCTCAGCGATCCGATGAGGATAGGGTCGCACTTGAGATTGACAACATCTATAATTTTCTGCCCGTCAAGTCCGAGCCTGCTTTCAGGCAAATCCATTATCATAGCGAACCACTTTTTAGTATCATTATGACGATACGCCTGAAAACCGGGATTCTTTTCAAACAATCTTTCGGCTCTAACGCCGTAATAGTCGGTTATGTATTTGTCAAGCTGTGAACGATTCATTACCGCTCCTTCTTTACCGTGTATATGCCGCCTGCCTCGCAGGTTATAACGCCGTCTATCTCAAGGTCGGCAAGCTGCTCGCTAAGCTCCCCGAAAGACATATCCGTATCCGAAAGGAGCTTATCAAGCGTTACTCCGTCACATGCGGATATTATTCCGAGTATATCAGCCGCCCTGCCGGTCATTTCGCTGCTTGCAGGCTCGGTGTCAATTTTAACATCAGCTGAAATATTCTCTTGTGCTTCTTCGGTTTTCGGCAAGTCATCAGTCGAAGCAATCGTATTACTCGTATCTGATGTGAGAGCTTTAGAAGCGGTTTTTCTGCGTTTTTTCAGAACGCTCTCGGGTGTGACCTTTACATAATCAATCTCTTTTTCCTTATCGGTAACGCTCGTTATTCTGAATCTGTGAGTATCGACAGGCTTTATTTCGGCTTCGGTATTCTTTTTTATACGCTTGTCGCCCGAAGCTGTCGGTTTCGGCTCTTTTTCTTTGCTTTCTGCGGCTGTGGTGCGGCTGATAAAGCTTGTCAGCTGTTCTTTATCAAGATATGTATCGTCAATAAGGCTGCTGTAAGAGGGGTAAAACTCGTTGATGATATCGTAAAAATCATACACGGGGTGAGCGCCGTCACGAAGATATCTTATTATCTTACTGCGAGTGTTATCAAGCGTATCCTGCGGAACGGTGAAGAACAACTCCCTATCCTGTTCAAAAGCGTGATTTGCGGTAATAAGGCTACCGCTTGCGTTATTGGAATCTATCACCACAGTACCCTGTGAAAGTCCTGATATAATGCGATTCCTGAATTTGAAATAATCGGGGTTGCAAGGCGTGTCGGGAAGAAGTTCGGAAATAATTACTCCCCCGTTGTCTGTTATTTCTCTTCGCAGTTCAAATGAGCCTTTAGGATAATCAACGGTAATTCCGCAGGCAAGAACAGCCGCAGTAGGCTTTTTATGGCGTATGCAGTTGTTGTGAGCGATTCTGTCTATTCCTCTGGCAAATCCGCTGACAAGCGCAACATTGCATTGTGCAAGATTATAGCAGATATTCTCGGCAATACGTACCGCATAATCCGACGGTTGTCTCGGTCCTACTACAGCTACTGAAAGTCTGCTGTCAAGACAGCCTATATCACCTGCGGTAAACAGCAAGACGGGCGGATTGAAAATGTTTTTCAGCCTTATCGGGTATTTTTCATCATCTATTGTAATTATCCCGATGTTGTTAGCGTTGCAATAATCCGCAATAACCTTTGATTGCTCAAGCGACGCTTTTTTCACATTCGGGAGTCTTTTTACAGGAATCAGTGACATATCTCCGCCGTTTATTTTGCGGTAAGCGTCCTTTGCACTCCCGTACGCATTGATGACCTCGTTTATCTTGGGATTCCCGCCGCCGAATATCTGAAGCAGGTATAAATAATACTCCATAATTACCCTCTTAAAGATTTCGCCGCAGTATACCTGCGGCGAATGAATCAGCTGTTTTTCTTGTTATCCTCGTTACGAATCTGTACTCTTCTTATCTTACCGCTTATAGTCTTGGGAAGCTCGTCAACAAACTCGACTATTCTCGGATACTTGTAAGGAGCCGTATTCTTCTTAACATAGGTCTGAAGCTCTTTTTTAAGCTCTTCGGAAGGAGTATAGCCCTTTGCGAGAACTATCGTAGCCTTAACTACCTGACCTCTTATAGGATCGGGGGCGCCGGTAACCGCACACTCAAGAACAGACGGATGTGCGATAAGCACGCTTTCTATCTCAAATGGTCCTATACGATATCCGCTTGCCTTGATAACATCGTCATTTCTTCCTACATACCAGAAATAACCGTCCTCGTCCTTCCATGCGGTATCGCCGGTATGATAAAGGCCGTCGTGCCATGCTTCATCGGTAAGCTCTTCATCACGGTAATAACCTTCAAACAGGCCATCCTTGCCACGCTCAGCACGGACAACAATCTCTCCTACCTCACCTACAGGAACGGTATTTCCGTCATCGTCAACAACATCAACATCATAAAGCGGTGTGGGCTTGCCCATAGAGCCGGGCTTGGGAGTCATACCTACAAGGTTTGCAAGTAAAGCGGTTGATTCGGTCTGACCGAAAGCTTCCATAAGCTTAAGACCGGTATATTCATACCACTTATTGTATACCTCGGGGTTAAGCGCCTCTCCTGCGATACAAGAATATTTAAGGCTTGATAAATCGTAATTCTGCAGTCCTTCTTTAATAAAGAAGCGGTACATAGTAGGAGGCGCACAGAAGGATGTAATTTTATAATTCTGCATTATTCTCAGCATATCTGTAGGTACAAACTTATCGAAGTCGTATACGAAAACGCAAGCGCCAACCGCCATCTGACCGTACAGCTTGCCCCATGCCGCCTTGCCCCAGCCGGTATCGGATATAGTAAGGTGGATTCCATCGGGATCGACATTCTGCCAATGAGCAGCAGTCTGTATATGAGCAAGAGCGTATCTGTGATTGTGTATAACCATCTTCGGATAGCCTGTAGTACCCGATGTAAAGTATAAGAGCATATGCTCTCTTGTATCTGTGGGTACACGCTCCATTGTATCCGGCATTTTTGCCATCTCGTCATCAAAGGAGATCCAGCCGTCTTTATTGCCGTTAGCAATGAACTTGATAAGTCCGTCAGCGTGTATTTCTTCCTGTGCCTCATCGACATACTTTGCTATGTCGGGATTGTATCCGGTGCAAACAACAGCTTTAACGCTTGCACGCTCAAAGCGGTATGTGAAGTCGTGAGTAGTAAGCAGATGAGTTGCAGGAATAGCAATTGCACCAAGCTTGATAAGACCGATTATAGCTATCCAGAACTGATAGTTACGCTTCAGCACCAGCATAACGGTATCGCCTTTTTTTATGCCCTTTGAGGCGAAAAGGTTTGCCGCCTTAGTAGACAGCTTTGAAAGCTGAGAATAAGAAAAGTCGTGACGGTTTTCCTGAAGGTCAATGTGTATCAGGGCTCTTCTGTCAGGCTCGATCTCGCCGAACTTATCTATAATATCATAACCGAAATTAAAATTATCCGGGCAGTCGATCTCAAACTTGTTGAGGATTCCGTTCTCGTCAAAACCTTCTTTAACAAACTTCTTGTAGTAATTCCTAACCTGTTCCATTTTTACTTCTTTTTATTCCTTCCGATCAAATAAGTATTGCCAAGAACTTGCAGTCCTTGCCGTCAACAGCAATCATACCGTGGGGGTTCATGCTGTCATAGTAAATGCAGTCACCCTCGTTTACTGTTTCGATATGGTTGCCTATCTGGAACTTCAGCGTTCCCGATATGATATAATCCATCTCCTGGCCGTCGTGAACAGAAAGATGAATGGGCTTATCCTGCTCTGCTTCATCATAAGGCGCTGTGACAAGCAAAGGTTCAATCTTCTTGTTCTTAAATAGATAAGCAAGATGCTGGTATGCAAATCTTTCACGGCGCTCAATGGGAAGTCCCTTATCCTTACGCACAATCGAATATGTATTCAGCTTAGGAGTAACTCCGGTAAGAAGCTCTATAAGCTCGATACCAAGAGCATTTGCCGCCTCATTCAAGAACGAAAGTGAAAAATCCTTTTCGCCGTTTTCAAGTGTAATATACTCCTCTACCGAGACATTGGTCTTTTTGGCAACCTCTTCTACCGAAATATCAAGATACTCTCTTGTACCCTTAAGTCTACCGGAAACATCTTTAATATTATAATCCATAATGACCTCCGAAAAACAGATTGGTTTTTGCAAGCATATAGCTCGATTTACAATTATACCATAATAAAGTGCTGAAATCAATAGTTAATCGCTAAAATGGCAATTAAACCGTAAATTTGTCTTTGATTTTTTGGAATAATTCTGTTCCTATCCCGTCAACCTCCATAAGCTCACTTATTGAAACGAAATCGCCGTACTTTTTACGGTACAAAACTATATTCTGTGCTGTTTTTTCGCTTATTCCGTCAACCGAAGCAAGCTCTCTGACGGTTGCGGTGTTGAGATCAATCTTTTCTCCGGTACTATCGTACGCACTCTCGCTTTGAACAGAAAAGTAACTGCACAGTATATCGTACATTTCGCCGTCAATGCAAGGGATATCCTTTAACTGCTCCATTGAAGTAAACCCGCCAAGCTTTTCACGGTATCTTATTATTTCGTAAGCAGCCGTTCTTCCGACGCCTTTCACATTCATAAGTGCATCAAACTGAACAGAATTGATATCATCGAGAATTTCGCCCGACGATTCCGAATACTCGCTTGCGGCAGAAAACACCCAAGCGTTGTCTTTTTCGGTACGGTCTTTAAAAGTCAAAAAAACAACAATGAGCAATACGGTAAAAATCAGCACTACTACAGCCGCCGCAATAACATTGCGTACATTTTTACTCAAATTGCTCACTCCCATATAAATTTTATCTCACGAAAGCTTTACATATATCCTTCAGCGTACATTCACAGCATTTTGGAGCTCTCGCACTGCATACGAGTCTGCCGTGCCAAACCATTCTGTGACAAAGCATAAGCCCCTCATTGCTTGGTACTACAGCTCTCAGCTGTTTTTCAACTTTGAGTGCGTCCTTGCTCCCGTCTGTAAGTCCGAGCCTGCCGCTTACCCTTATTACATGGGTATCGCATACAAAAGCAGGCTTTCCGTATAAATCTCCGACTATAAGATTGGCGGTTTTTCTTCCGACTCCGGGCAGTTTTACAAGCTCGTCGACCGAATCGGGTACTTCTGAGCCGAAATCGTCACGAAGCATCCTGCACATCATAACTATATCCGCCGCCTTTGTTTTATACAGTCCGCAGGAATGGATATACTCTGCAACATCATCAGGCTCAGCCGAAGCAAAGCTGTTGATATTGGGAAATCTTTCAAACAGCGCAGGAGTGACAAGATTTACTCTTTTATCGGTACACTGCGCAGACAGCCTTGTAGCTATCAGCAATTCATGCGGCTTATTGTATATAAGCGCACACTTAACATCGGGATAGCAGTCCCGAAGTCCGTTTATAACGAGCTTTGCTCTTTCTTTTTTCGTCATAAAGACACTCTTTTCTTTATTTTATACTATAATATTAAACTAAAGCCCGAAAAATGTCAAGCTTTGTCGGAAGATGCAAAACAAAAATCCTCCGTTCAAAAGAACGAAGGATCGTTGGTGAGCCACCCGGGAATCGAACCCGGGACACCCTGCTTAAAAGGCAGGTGCTCTGCCGCCTGAGCTAGTGGCTCTTATTTTTTACAGTTGCTGTTTCACAGCGATATTAATTATATCAAATTGTAGATGCTTTGTCAAGAGTTTTTTTAATTTTTTAAAAAATATAGCCCCGATATAAAAATCGGGGCTCCAGCTTGTCGAAAAAGTATTTTTCGACAAGCTGTCAGACTTCGAGAAACACACGC
>CAMEKR010000041.1 GCA_945921515.1 uncultured Clostridia bacterium
AAGGTACGGTAGGTGACTCTTGACAAAGTAAGCAAAAATGCTTTTGTAGAGCCGAAATCGGCTCTACTAAACTTTTCTATAAGAAAACCAAAAGATAAAAATAAAAATCAAAATCGAGCTTGCATTTTTGCGGTGCGTGGGTTTATCGACAGTCTGAGACCGTTGCCGTTTTCGGTAACGGTTTATTTTTTTGAAAATTTTTCTGTCGGGTATTGACAAACAAAAAACCACCTGATATAATGTGTATAATGTATATATACAATATGCGAGGAACAGTTCATGAACATCTTCATCAGCAACACAACAGACGAGCCTATCTATGAGCAGATAGTCCGTCAGATTAAGGCGCTGATAATGTCGGGCGAGCTAAAGGAAGGGGACGCTCTTCCTTCGATGCGTGTACTGGCACAGCAGCTAAGAATAAGCGTTATCACTACAAAAAGAGCATACGAGGAGCTTGAGAGGGACGGTTTTACCGAATCCTTTACCGGCAAGGGCAGTTTTGTATGCAGACAGAACCCTCAGATATATCGTGAGGATATTCTTCGCAATATCGAATCTGAGCTTACATCGGTCTGTGCAAAGGCAAAAACTGCCGGCATAGGTCTTGACGAGCTTTGCGATATACTGTCTATGCTCTATAACGGTGAATAACGCAGACGAAAGGAACTTTTTTCATGTCTGAATATGCAATAGAAATAAAGAATGTTACCTGTAAGTTTGACGGATTTTTGCTGGATAATATAAGCTTTTCTGTGCCAAGCGGCAGCATCATGGGCTTTGTGGGACGAAACGGCGCAGGAAAGACAACCACTATTCGCTCTATAATAAATTCTGTCACACCTGACAGCGGCGAGATAAATATATTCGGTCTTGACAACCGCAAGTACGAGCATAAGATAAAAGAGGATATCGCTGTGGTATTCGACGAGATACCTTTTCCCGATACTCTGACTCCGCTTCAGCTCGGCAAGGTGTTTGCAGGTCTGTATAAGAGCTGGGACGGGAAGCAATATCTTTCAATGCTTGAACGCTTTTCACTTCCGCAGAAGAAAAGAATCCGTGATTTTTCCCGTGGAATGAAAATGAAGCTTCAGATATGTACGGCTCTGTCGCATAATGCAAAGCTACTTATTATGGATGAGGCTACAAGCGGACTTGACCCTGTGGTACGCAGTGAGATGCTTGATGTATTTCAGGAGTTTATCTGCGATGAGGAGCATTCAATAATAATGTCGTCGCATATCACAAGCGACATTGAAAGAATTGCCGATACGGTAACATTTATAGATAACGGCAAGATACTTATATCGGGCGTCACGACCGAGATACTTGAAGATCACGGTATACTTAAATGCTCTGCCGAAGTAGTTTCCAATATAAGCGACGAGGATATAGTAAGTGTGCGCATTGGAGAATTCGGCGCAGATGTTATGATAAGAAACAGGATTAACTGCGGCGGAAAATATTCACGCTTTATCATTAATAACACCACTCTTGACGAGATTCTTTTGTTCTATGTAAGAAAAGGCAAAGGAAGGGAGTGGAGCGTATGATCGGCATTTTCCGCAAAGATGTTTTTGTGCTGAGAAAACAACTGATATTAATAGCTCTATCTGTAGTGGGCTTTGTGACGCTGGCGCTTCTTATCTGCGGAAGCTTCCGCTACGGAAATCTCGCCAAATTGCCCGAAAAGGATTACGCAGACGCTTTCAGCTCGCTCACAATGCTGTTCGGACCGCTTGCGGCGGCTCTTGCTGAGCTTGCCTTGTGTACGGCATTCAATGGTACGATAAGCTCCGACCGCAAAAACGGCTGGTATGCGTTTACTTCATCGCTTCCGGTAAAGAAGAGCAGTATTGCGCTTGCAAAACTGCTTGAGTGCGCCTCAAGTGCGGTACTTGCGGCTGTTGTCGGAGTATCGGCGACTATAGGTTGTTATCTTATCGCAGGCAGAACGCTAAGCTTTAACGACATTCTTGTGCCGCTGCTTGTAGTCGGTATCGTGCTGTTTGTGTATATGCTTCCTATATTCTATATTTTCAGAGGCAAGGACACGGCTTCTTTTTTCGTGATAGTCGTCCTTTTTGTAGCGGTAAATGCAGTTTTAGCCGTTGGTATGATTTCATCGGATAACGGGACGGATATTGCCAAAACCGCCGACAAGCTCATCAATATGCTTCCGATAGTTTGTCTTGTACTGTTAGCTGTTGATATAGTAACCTTCTTTTTAAGCTGGCGCATTTCAACAAGCTTGCTCAGAAAATGCGATAAGTAACGGAGGTGTAACTATGTTGGGGATAATTTACAAGAATCTTTTAGAATGCCGCAAGGATCTGCTGATAGGCATATCCGCTTTTGCGGTACTAAATGTACTGTCTTTTATCACAGTGACAGTAAACGCAGACCGTAACGGAAGCGTGTCTGTTGTGGCATCGTTTTTGTTCATTATGAGCGCATTGATGACATACATAATTATCGGAGAGGCGCAAGGCTCGTTTTTCAGCTGTGACCAGAATTTCCGCTTTTACTTGTTCACCTGCTCGCTTCCCAATGGACAATTAAAGCTCGTTGCGGCAAAATATATCGCTATGTTTGTTATAAGCGTGATAGAGACAGGAGCTTTTCTTTTAACAGCACTTATTCTGGATGTGTGGTCAATGTGGCCTTTGATAATCGCCTTTCTTATTATTCAGCTTTTTATCAGAGCAATTGAAGTGCCATTTATGGCAAGGTTCGGTGAGAAGTCGGGAAAGCTACTCAAAGGCGCTATGTTCGGCGGAGTTATACTGGTAGTTATGATCAACCTGCTTTACGGCGATATTTCGTGGATGAAGGACATAGAAATCTCAGCAATAATGAATTTTGTTGACAGAATAATGAATGACAGTGCTGTACAGACAGGATATCTTATCGCTATCGGTGCAGGGGTAACTGTTCTGTATGTTATTTCAGCTTTTATCTCGGCACGGCTTGTCAGAAAAGGCTCTGTAAGATATGATGACGCAGTATAGAGTTTATTTAGGTTGATTTTTCCTCCTAACAATGATATAATAGCTTTAGGAAAAAATTGCCTGTATTAAGGCGTAGTTTCAGCAATACTGTATTGTGGGGAGAAGAATATGACGCTTAAGGAATGTTATGAGCTTACCGGCTCGGACTATGAAGCGGCGCTTTCAAGACTCGGAAGTGAAGAAGTGATGGATGTTATAGTCACTATGTTTGCCGATGACGATACATTCTCTGTGCTAAAATCTTATATAGCAGTAGGAAATATCGAGGAGGCGCAGAGGGCGGCGCACAAGCTCAAAGGGATCACATTAAATATTGGGTTTGACATACTTGCAAGCAGCAGTACCGAGATACTTGGCGCACTGAGAAACAACGATATACAAGCGGCGTCGGCTATTCTTCAGATGACCTTATCGCTTTACGAACGGACAGTTGCCGCAGTAAAAGCCTATTGCGAGCAGAAAAAAGCGGCAAGTGAGAAAAAATCTCACAGCCGTTCCTGATAATATATATGGATTATCGTTATTCGGATTGGCATACAGAAGCATTACAAAGACACTTTTGAAATAAGTCAGAAGTGTCTATTTGTTTGTTCGTCTTGACTTAATAAAAAAAATTATGATATAATCTGTAATAAGATAACGCCGGTTGCACCGGCGGGCAGTTCCGCCTATCAAAGCGTTTGAATTATATCAAAGTTTCGTTGACGGCGGGATCAGAACGAAGCGACAAATCGGAATTTAAAAGAATAAGGTCGTGATGCTATGAAAAGAAAAAAGCTGATACGCAATATAACTGCTGCTATATTGATGCTTTCAGCTGCAACGTTGATTTTGTTTTTCAGGATATCTTATCGTGCTCCTTACAAATACACAGAAGATTGCTTTTATTCGAACAAAGAAGATTTTGAACAGCTTTCATTATGTTTTAGCAATTTGTATTCTGATGGTATGACCTATGCGGAATATAAAGAAGATACCGATTATTTTTACACTGATTTCAAAGGCGACAGCGCCTTTTCAGATAATACACTAAATAACAGCAATTCGTATAACGAGGTTAAAGTAATCTTAGACAGATTAAGAGAGCAATATCAGAAAGGCAGCGACTATCCTGTGTTTTCGTCCGTTAAAGTTCAGTATGATGATAACGGCGATATGATGTTGACCGTGCAGGCAAAAAAGGAAAAGCTAAAAAACGGAGATGGAATTAATAGCCCTGATATCAGGGCGTTCTATCTGGTATATATTGATGAAAATTACGAGAATGCTTCTCCAAAAGGCGAAAGAAAACCGTTTTGCGGTAATTGGTACACATGGTCGGCGGACGTTTATTCCGGATAAATTCCAATTTACCACTTAGTTTTATCTCCGCCGTCAGCGTACCCGAAAGATAAAGCCTGAGAAGAATTCGATTCTTCTCAGGCTTTCTTGTGTTTTCTATACACTATTTGCCTTTATCCGTTTTTTTCTTATTCTTATTGCCTGCATTGCAACAGCCGTTACAGCCGTCACAATTTCCACAGCAATTATTACCTCGCTTGCGGTTTATTATGCAGAACATCACCGCACCTATGAAAGCGGCGGCAATAAGTATGATAAGCAATATATCAACAGCATTCATTCAACCGACTCCTAACGCAAGACCGATAAGACGGACGATAAGAGCCGCCGCCCATGCAATAGCGCATTGCCATATTATGACGCCTGCCGCCCATTTTACGCCGAGTTCTCTTTTAATTGAAGCTATTGCCGCAACACAGGGCGTGTACAGCAGCGAGAATACAAGCAGGGAAGCGGCGGCAAGAGAAGTCATAGCTGCGCCGACTCCGCCGCTGTAGAGTATCTCAAGAGTGGATACTACGCTTTCCTTTGCGATAAAGCCGCTTGCAAGAGATACGATTATGCGCCAGTCTCCGAGTCCGAGCGGAGCCATTACAGGAACAAGCACTCCGGCTATCGAAGCAAGTATGCTGTCTTCCGCATTTGCAACCATATTGAGCTGTAGATCAAAGCTTTGTAAAAACCATACCACAATAGTAGCTATAAGGATAACGGTGAATGCCTTCTGCAGAAAATCCTTTGCCTTTTCCCATAAAAGCTGAACAACATTTCTGAGTCCGGGCAAGCGGTAGTTGGGAAGCTCCATTACAAACGGAACAGCTTTTCCTTTGAAAAGCGTGCTCTTATACAGACAAGCGGCAAGTATGCCGAATATTATTCCGAGAAGATAAAGACCTATCATTATAAGACCGCCTTGCTTTGGGAAAAAGGCGTTTACAAAGAATGCGTAGATAGGCAGTTTTGCGGTACAGCTCATAAACGGAGTAAGAAGTATAGTCATTTTTCTGTCCCGTTCACTCGGGAGCGTGCGTGTTGCCATTACCGCAGGAACGGAACAGCCGAAGCCTATGAGCATCGGCACAATGCTTCGTCCCGATAATCCTATCTTACGAAGCAATTTATCCATAAAAAACGCAACTCTTGCTATGTATCCGCTGTCCTCAAGAATTGACAGGAAGAAAAACAGCGTAACTATTACGGGCAGGAAGCTGAGAACGCTTCCTACGCCGGAAAAAATTCCGTCTATGATAAGACTTCGTATTGCAATGTTGACATTTGCGTCTGCAAGAGCAGTATCGGTAAGCTCGGTTAGCCACGATATTCCGTACTCCATAAGCCCCTGAAGCCATGCGCCGATGACATTGAAAGTAAGCCAGAACACCAGCCCCATAATAAGAATAAATGCAGGAATGGCTGTATATTTGCCTGTCAGTATGCTGTCAAGCCTGCGGCTCCTGATATGCTCTTTGCTCTCTGTAGGCTTTGTTACGGTTTCCTCGCACAGCTTCTTTATGAAGGAAAATCTCATATCGGCAATGGCGGCGCTTCTGTCGAGACCACGCTCTTTTTCCATCTGGACTACGATATGTTCCATCATTTCCTTTTCGTTTTTATCGAGCTTCAGTTGTTCGATAATTAGCTCATCGCCTTCGATAACCTTGCTTGCGGCAAATCTCGGCGGTAGACCGTATTCTTTTGCGTGATCCTCTATAAGATGGCAGATGCCGTGTATACAGCGGTGTACCGCACCTCCGTTTTCGGTATTGTCGCAGAAGTCCTTGCGGACAGGTCGCTCCTGATATTTAGCGATATGTACTGCGTGTTCGATAAGCTCCTCTATGCCCTCGTTCTTTGCGGCGGATATAGGAACAACGGGAACGCCGAGCATTTCTTCCATTGCGTTGACATAGATACCGCCGCCGTTTGCCGAAAGCTCGTCCATCATATTGAGAGCCACTACCATAGGGATGTTCATTTCAATAAGCTGCATTGTGAGATACAGATTACGTTCTATGTTGGTGACATCTACAATGTTGATAATTGCGTGCGGTTTTTCACTTATGACAAAGTTTCTTGATACTATCTCTTCGCCTGTATATGGAGACATAGAATATATGCCGGGCAGGTCTGTCACTATAGTATTGGGATAGCCTTTTATCTCTCCGTCCTTTCTGTCAACGGTAACTCCGGGAAAATTGCCGACGTGCTGTTTAGAACCGGTGAGGCGGTTGAAAAGCGTGGTCTTTCCGCTGTTCTGATTTCCGACCAGAGCAAACTTCATTACCGTTCCGTCGGGTAGCGGTGTGCCGTCGCCTTTAAGGTGGAATTTTCCGCCCTCTCCGAGTCCCGGATGGGCAGAGTTTTTCTTATCTTTTTTCTTTACTTCTGCCTGTTTTACAGTAACCGGCGTAACTTCGATCTGCTCGGCATCGGCAAGCCTTAAGGTAAGCTCATATCCGTGAAGCCTCAGTTCAACCGGATCTCCCATAGGCGCATATTTTACAACGGTTATCTCAGTACCGGGTATTATTCCCATATCAAGAAAATGTTGCCGCAGTGCGCCGTCTCCGCCGAGTTTCTCGACTCTGGCGGTTTCTCCTGTCTTTATGTCCTTCAGTGTGTTCATAACATCCTCCGTGCTATACGGTAAGTTATATTTTTTCAGAGAGGTGTTTTTTATCTGAAATATTCCTCTCCGAGAATTGCTGTAAATTTAGGCTTAACACCCGTCTTGTTGTCAATATGGCCGTAGTTCTGACACATATCGTAGCTCGGCAGTGTGTTGCCTTCAACAAGTACGGGACGCTCGGGCGTGATCGCTACATCCCAGCCGACATATCCGACCTGTGGCACAACGAGAGCTGCTTTTTTGCACATTTCCACCGCTTCGTCAAACATCGGTATCTTGAAGCCGTTGAACTGTGTGCCTGTGAACGGATGCTTTTCATAATATACGCCTGTAGCGTCGCAGTAGGCGTTCTTGCGTATCACTCCATCAGAACCGACAGAAACATACATTCCGCCGCTGCAGATATTGTCTACGCAGTTATTTCCGTTGCTCATACGGACAAGAGCATACATAAAATGCACCTCTCCTTTATGCAGAAGAGTAACCATTCTTATTGTGTTTATAGAAGACGGACTGAGCTTGTCCATCTGCTCATTCTGCCGTATCGTTTCTTCTACGAGATATTGACCGTTGTCTTTCAGCCGCTTGTAAAGCTCTTCAAAATCGGTATCGGGAGTGATAGTTTCTTTTGTTATGCCTTCACCTCCGAACTGATTAGTAGGCTTTGCAAATACGGTTTCACGGTTTTCGCAGAACTTTTTAAGCGCATTTGCGTCGCATTCTTCAAGGTTAATAAAATCTCTTCCTATGTAGCTTTTAAATGCTTCGTCAAATTCCGCCTTGTTATCGAATATGTGAAAATATGTGCGGTCGTTGCATCGTTTTGATATCGTTATATTGTCGTTCATTGTCATGAATGTCCGTCGGTTCTTGCCTTTTATGTTGGCAAAGCCGAATACTCTGTAATCCATATATCCGACTGAATAGCGGAAGATACACCATATCATATCGAAAAACATAACAACTCTGTTTTTGCCTGTTTCTTTATGGATAATGCCGATATAGCCGAACATACGCTTGAAGCTTCCTGCAAACAGTCTGCGCAGAAAAGTTTTGATTTTAGTCATTTATAGAATACCTCTTTTTCAGAATCTCAGAATTTTTGATACTATCTTGTATATCATCTTTTTAAGCGGTGTTGTAACAATCTCCTTTTCTCTCGGAGTCAGTCCGAGTAGCCATACCGAAACGATGAATACGATAATATAAACACAGCCCCAGATAAGTATGCCAAGATACCCCGTTACATGAGCAAGACACGCTATCAGTACAGCCGCTATTGCCGGGAGTACAAGGGAGGGCAGCAGAGCTGTTATTCTTCGCCAGAATCTCGGAATATCGAGTCCGATATATTTGTTGTAGTACCAGTTCATAATAAGTCCGTTTCCGATGAATACGGGAATGGCTGTACCTATTGCAACGCCGACAGAGCCGAACCAAGCGCACAGCGGTATGCTGATAATTATATTCAGCACCGCCACAAGTACATATACTATAGATCTGAACTTATGCATATTCTTTGCACGCAGTATCTCAATGCCGAGATTCTGTATGCTCGGAAGTATCGTCGGAATAAACAGAAGAATGGCAATCAGAAAGGCGTTTGCATTTGCTTCGCCTGCCCATTGCAGTACAAAAGGATAGCCGACAGCCACAAAACCAAGCAGTATCATTGTCAGTATTATGAACTGGAATCGTCCTACCCTGATAAACAGATCGCTAATCTGCTTGTTGGGCACTTTGTTTGCAACCATCTGATGCACCTTCGGAGTGAGTATGCCGGAGAAAGTAGTTGCCATTGACATATAATAGATGTTAAGCTGTGAGGCAACATTATATGTTGCAACTTCGCCCGAGCCGTGCATCCACGCAAGCAGGAGCTTGTCAACGCTCCAGTTTAGCTGATCGACTACAATACCGATAAATACCCAGCCGGTAAACTTGAACATCGACTTCAACAGCTTGAAGTCAAATTTACGGAAGTAGAAGCGTATATCCAGCTTCTTTTTGCAGTATATGATATTCATTACACCGGAAAAAACGGTGAAGGCAAGGCTCATATACGCAATAGCCTCAGACCTAAGCCCAATCATCAGCATGGGAATGATAAGCAGAGGATTTATAACGGATTTTACAATGGCAAGCATTTTAAGGAAGATATAACGCTCGTTGACCATTGTGTTTGACTCAAACACGCTGAGAGGGAAGCTTACAGCCGCAGTAACTGTCATAATATACATCAGCCTTACGGCAAGCTCTATCTCGTTTTCCGTGAGCTTTTCTCCGAAGGCAAGACGGGGATTGGCGGCAATGGTGCAACCGACAATCAGTACGACAACGCCGATAATGCTGTATATTATCATGAACATTCCGTTCAGCTTTGCCATATTGTATTTGTCGCCGGCCTCTTTATATCTCGTGTAGAACCTTGTGTATGCGCTTCCGAGACCGAAGCTGAAAAGATTAAGGTAAGACACCATCGGAAGAACAATCGAATAAACACCGTATTCGCTTTGTCCGAGGCGCTCGATCATTATCGGAGTATAGACAAGAGAGACTATAGTTCCGAGTATCAAAGACAGATATGAAAGAAGTGAGCCGGTTTTTATCTGATCAAATTTCATCTGTAAATTTCCTGTAATTCCGTTTATATTATCAATAGTATTTCAACTTAACATTCTACCATATTTCTGCGGTTTTGTAAAGACGAATAATGACAAACTTTCTGCTTGCCGGCAAATTTGTGTAAAACCGTTTCGCTGTCATAAGAAAAGGTGTTAACGCTCTGCTTGTTAATTGTATTATCTTTAGTCGGTCAAAATATGTTTCGTCTTTTTACACAAATAATAAAACGCTGTATTAGGCAAATTTAATAAAATCATCACAAACACATTTACTATCAGCTGAAAATGTGATATAATGTTCAAGAATTAGTTTGACCATTGTCCGTAAGGAGTCAATATATACCGTAGAGGCGTGGGAAAGGTTGGTTATTTGTTATGAAAATCAAGAGCTTACTTATTATAGTGCTTGCGTGCTTTGTTATTATTCCGTCGGTTGCATTTGCTTGCGTTGCCAATATTCAGATGAGTGATCTGGCACTCAAGAATTACAGAAACACGGCAATGACTATGGCTGAAAAGCAGTCGTTCAACATCACGCAGTATTTCCGCTTGCTTTCTGCAAGCGCACAGCAGATTGCCGATAATCCCGATTTGCTTGACATAAGCACGAAAAACGATGTACCCACTTCCCGTTCTCTTGAGATTTTTTCCGAAATCAGCAAGCAGGGCGCCAACGATGGCTCATCGACCGCTAACGAAAATGTCCGCATAAACCGCATTATCATAGTTGATAACGCTACATACAAGCCTGTTGCATATACCGATAACGGTACAGATTTCCCAGATGTAAGCGACAATATGGTAAGCACTCTCAAGAATATATGCGCTCGCAAAGACGGTGAGATAACAATATATTCTTCCGATGTGTATACTCAGTTCAATGACAACGATTCTGCCAAGGACGATTCTCTGTTTGAAAAGTCAACAGATGTAAAGCTTGTTACAAAATACAAAAAAGGAGATTATTCGGTAGTTATTTTCTTTAACGGAAATGCACTTAAGGCATACACTACTTCTTCTCAGTTCGCCAACAACAGTGACCTTATTCTCATAGATTCCAACGGCTCTATTATGCATAGCAGCTATAGAGGAAATATCGCCGATAATCAGTTTAAGGATTACGCCAAGTTCACTCAGAACGCAAAAGAGAATACGCCTACACAGGTAGATAACTACAGAACAGATTCACAGAGTAAACCTTCGATAGGATACGCTATAAAGCTTCCTGCAATCAATGAGGGCGAGGATAGCTGGACTCTTGCTATATCGGCTGAAACAGATAAGGCTTATATCCAGTCCGGCGATGCAATGGGCAAGATTGTCGGAACGATAGTGTTTATTGCTATCCTTTTCATTACAGGTGCAATCATAATCGTATTTATCATTACAAAGCCTATCAAGATGATTGAAGAAACGCTTGTTAAGGTTCACAAAGGCGACCATGAGGCACGTATCAATGTTATTGCAAACAACGAATACGGCGAGATTGCTCGTACCTTCAATGACCTTATTGATGATATCGTAGTAAGTGAAGGCAGATACCGTACCATTATTGAGATGTCCGATAATATCATATTTGAGTGGAACTTCAAGTCAAACGATGTATTCTTCTCAAATAACTTCAATAAGAAGTTCAGCTACCGTGCTCCGTCCGATCACTTCGGAGACAGCTTCCTGCTTAAAGTTAAGGTTCATCCGGAAGATAACGAGCGTTACCACAAGGATCTTGAAAAGCTGTCAAAGGGCGAAGAGTTTACCGGAAACGAATATCGCTGGAAGAATATATACGGCGACTATATCTGGATACTGCTCCGTACTGCTACTATCCGTGATAGAGACGGCAACATAGCTAAGATAGTCGGTGTTATTGTTGATATCGACCGTGCAAAGAAGAGTGAAAAGCTTCTGACCGAAAGAGCAAGCTATGACAGCCTTACCGGTCTTTATAACCGTGAGTCTATTGAGCGTACCATTGACAACGAAATCGATCTCATCAATGTTCGCAAGAGCGAGTTTGCTATACTGTTCATAGATGTCGATGACTTCAAAATTTACAACGATAAATACAGCCACGCAACAGGCGACCAGGTGCTTAAGTTCGTAGCCAATACGATAAACTTTATTATCAAGGGATTCGGTACTGCAGGTCGTTACGGCGGAGATGAGTTTGTTGCCTGCATCAGAAATGTAGAAACAAACGAGCCTACCCGTGTTGCAAGGGACATTCTTGCCGGGCTGAAGGAAGGCTTCACCTCCGATAACGGTGATAAGCTCTCGGTAAATGCAAGTATCGGTATTTCGGTAATCAAAGACGCTTCGCTTCATGTTGATGAAATTATCGGTATGGCAGACGACGCAATGTATAAGATAAAGAAGAACGGTAAGTCGAACTTCGGTATTCTTAATAAAGACTCTGCTCCCGATATCCCTGATTCGGTTGATGAAGAAGATGTTATCGGCGGAAGCGATACTGCTGATATTACTGAATAATTCATTAAAACGGAAGTGCTGTTTTTACAGCACTTCCAACTGTCGATAAACCTCTTTGTAAAGATAAAATGGGGTTTGGGGCGAAGCCCCAAGCAAGGTCGCAGGGGCGGCAGCCCCCGATAATAAGCCCCTTCCCGAGGGGAAGGGGTTGGGGGTTAGGGATAGAGAAATTGCTCTACTTATTAAAAAATAGACTTTTTCGACAAGCTGGGAAGTGCTGTTTTTACAGCACTTCTTGTTAATTTAAGTTGCTAATTCAGGAGAACAAGATGATAAGAGAAGTGCGTGAAGATGATTACAGACAGCTGATGGAGCTGTATTGCCAGCTGCACGAAAAAAGCGTACCCGATTTCAAAGACGACACAAAAGCGCTTTGGTCAAGACTGGTAAATGATAAGGACTATCATCTGATAGTCGCCGAAGAGGACGGCAGAATCGTATCTACCTGTACTTGTATAGTAGTGCCGAATATGACGCACGGACCGAGACCGTATGCGTTTGTCGAGAATGTAGTTACCGACAGTAAGTATAGAGGGAGAGGTCTTGCTACCGCTTGCCTTAACAAAGCAAGGGAGATTGCTGTTGCAAACAATTGTTACAGACTGATACTCATGACCGGCTCAAAGCTTGACAGCACGCTTGATTTTTACCGCAGAGCAGGGTATAACGACAATGATAAGACAGCTTTTATACAGTGGCTTGAATAATTCAAAAAATCAGAAGTAAGGCGATTGATCTGAAAAAACCATTCTACCATGTGAAAAAGCGTACCTTGCTTGCTGTTGCAGAATGCGTCTATTTATCGCAGGATTCAATGTGGCAAAGTTTGGCGAGCTTGCTTTGGTAGGAGTATTGTTCTTGATAATGTTTATAAGAGAACGCACAAGCGTAAATAAAGCATAATGTTTTTTCACAAATATATAAAAGGGAGAAAACCGATTGATTAATTTTGAGTTATTATCCGAAAAGAATTTTAACGCTCATTCATTGGATTTTTATGAAAGAAAACAAGAAGTAAAAAGAGTGTACCGCAAGAAAGAAAGCGGATACACTCTTGTTGATATGCCGTATATTGAGGATTGGAGTCTTGACAAGAAGCGTCAGGTAGCGGCTGATATCAGCAGCGACGAATACATATCGTTTCTTGCTTTGGACGACGGCAAGGTTATCGGCTTTGTAGGACTTTTAAAGCGTCTTAACAATGAATATATGCTTCTGGATCTGATGCATGTTTCGCAAATGTACAGAGGCAAGGGAATAGGAAGAAAGCTATTTTCTCTCGCAAAGCAGGAAGCTAAAAAGGCAGGGGCAAAGGCGTTATATATTTCTTCCTGTTCATCGGAAGAGACGATAGCTTTTTATAAGGCGATGGGCGCAGAGCTTACAGACGATCCTATCAAAGAAATTGCCGATGAAGAGCCATACGATTTACAGATGATATGCAATGTTGAATAAAGCTTTGGAGCAACCTGAAGGCTGCTCCGGTTTTTATATTCGTTGTATATGAGCGGCAGTTAATGTGTTTTTGCAAGAACAGCAGCAACTATGTTTAAAATAAGCTTCAATCCTACGGAGCGTGGGTTCAGATTCATAATGCAAACTGATATAATATTTCTATAGTTAAACAGGCATATTTACGAATGGAGCAAAAAATGGATCAGATAAAGATAGGAAAATTTATAGCGAAGCGAAGAAAAGAGCGAGGTTTTCTTCAAAAAGACATTGCGGCAAGATTGGGAATAAGCGAGAAGACGGTTTCCAAGTGGGAGTGCGGAAACGGATTGCCCGAAGTAGTTTTTATGAAGCCTTTGTGTAAACTGCTCGGCATAACGGTTAACGAATTACTGGCAGGAGAATCTATTCCTATTATGGAACTTTTGAATCTTATTGATATGTCCCGTCTTGAATTGGTAAAACAACTGGAATTTGAACAATTGCGTATGCGATTGTACAAACAGTATGAAATTGAAATCGATGCAATGGATACCTTTGCAAACGGAGCAGGCGGATTAACTTATTTCGTAACTGCCGACAGCAAAAAGTATGTTGTAAAGTATCCGAGCGAAAATGAGATGAATCATCCCGAAGCAGAAATAAAGGTATGCGAAACGCTGTTAAAGAAAGGCATTCCCGCCTGCAGATTCATTTTCGATAAGCACGGCAATATTCTTTCAACGGATGAGAACGGAAGAAGATTTACCGTTCAGCGTTTCTATGAGGGCATTACTTATGATTACAATGAAGCGCCCGAGTATCTGCAGAAACAATCGGCTGTTCTGTTGGCAAAGATACACAATGCAATGAAGGATATTAAGGATATTCCTGTCGGGATAGGCGCCGAGTTTTTCAGATACAGAAAGACGGAATCCATTAATGACAGCTATGCCGATACCTTGAGGCAAGCTAAGGAAAACGGCGACGATAATACAGCCGACGCTATCCGTTCAAATATGCGGATTATTGAGGGTATGCCTGCCTATGAGTTTGACATAAACAAATTCAGCTGTGGCGGCACACACGGCGATTATATGATTTCACAGCTTATTTGGCTTGATGATAAGGTGAACGGTATTATTGACTGGACCTGTGCCTGCAGGCATCCGTATATATGGGAAATAGTCAGATCCTATGTTTATATGGCGTCTGAGGTAAAACAGGGAGAAATCTGCATTGATGCTCTTATTAGCTACATCAGTAATTATATGGAGTATAATGAACTGAACTCTTATGATATTGAAAACGCAGGTAAACTATTTTATTACTTTCTCGCTGTATGCAATTTTTACGGTCAATATTACGATTCGATTTCACAAAACAGATATATTTATTTAAAGCAGGCTGATATGTCATCTAAACTTCTTGTATGGTTTGAAAAACATATAGATGAACTGAATGAAAGGCTATGCAAATTAAGTGCGGAGATAACCGATCAAAAGAAAGCATCCGTATTTTATGATTCAAACGGTCGTCTTACGCAGTATCCCAGAAAGAAATCAATGAGAATGATTGCACTCAGAAAGATAGCCGACTGTTTTGAAAAAGGCAGAAAATATACCGAAAAAGAGGTAAACGAAATAATCAGGCAAAACATTTCCTTTTCGGATTTTGTACTGATACGCAGGGAATTGTTTGATTATAGGTTTTTAGACAGATTATCTGATGGTTCGCAGTATTGGAGGGAGAACCGATAGTTAGTCTTAAAGATCTGAATTATTCCCTTGTCCTTCATATTAGATAAAATATACTTTGATTTTTTCTGTAACTGATTATATTAACTTTGTATCGAATAACAAAAAAATGACCGCT
>CAMEKR010000042.1 GCA_945921515.1 uncultured Clostridia bacterium
TTAACAGATTGCCGGATTACTTGCCGAACTTAGCGTCAGCGATTTCGTCCATCGACTTGCCCTCGTCATCGTTCCATGCGTAGAGCTTACGGATTTCCTTACCAACCTGCTCAAGCTGCTGTTCGCCTTCGATGCGTCTTACTGCATTGAAGTGTGAACGGCCCATCTTGTTCTCCATGATCCAGTTGCGTGCGAATGTACCGTCCTGAATCTCGCCGAGAACCTTCTTCATTTCCTTCTTGGTATCCTCTGTGATAAGTCTCTTGCCTATCTCGTAGTCGCCGAACTCGGCTGTATCGGATATAGAATATCTCATCATCTGGAAGCCGCCCTTGTAGATAAGGTCAACAATGAGCTTCATCTCGTGGATGCACTCGAAGTAAGCGTTCTGAGGATCGTAGCCTGCTTCAACCAGAGTCTCAAAGCCTGCCTTCATTAAAGCAGTTACACCGCCGCAGAGAACGCACTGTTCGCCGAAGAGGTCTGTCTCTGTTTCCATCTTGAATGTAGTCATAAGAACACCGGCTCTTGAACCGCCGATACCTGCAGCATAAGCAAGACCTGTGTCAAGCGCTCTGCCTGTTGCGTCCTGATGTACTGCTACTAAGCAGGGAACGCCTCTGCCGATTGTGTACTCTGAACGAACTGTGTGACCGGGGCCCTTGGGAGCAACCATGATAACGTCAACATCTTTGGGAGGAATAATCTGACCGAAGTGGATGTTGAAGCCGTGTGCAAATGCAAGAGTCTTGCCTGCAGTAAGGTTAGGCTCGATGCTCTGCTTGTAAAGATCAGCCTGTCTCTCATCGTTGATGAGAATCATGATGATGTCAGCCTTTGCTGCAGCCTCGTCAGCTGTGTATACTTCAAATCCTGCAGCTTCAGCCTTAGCCCATGACTTAGAGCCCTTGTAAAGACCGATGATTACCTTCACGCCGCTGTCCTTTAAGTTAAGAGCGTGAGCGTGTCCCTGGCTGCCGTAACCGATTATTGCAACTGTCTTGCCATCAAGCAGAGAAAGGTTGCAATCTTCCTGATGATAAAGTTTTGCCATTTTAAAGATCTCCTTTAATTTTGTTTTCGGAGTGTTGCCTCCGTATATCAAAGCCGGGCTTACAGCTTCATTGAAGCCCCGCCTTTTTGCATAGCTATCGAGCCTGTACGCACCGTTTCCTTAATACCGTACGGGCGTAAAAGCTCTTCAAAATTCTTGATACGAGGTACGCTGTCGGATAACTCAAGCGTCATCGTGTTTACTGTGATATCAGATATCTTAGCCTTTGCTATTTCCGCAAGAGAGATAAGCTCTGCCCTCTGTGAAGGCTGACACGCAACCTTAATAAGAACAAGCTCCCTTGAGAGCAGTTCTTCCGACGGAAGATGGCGCACCTTGATTACATCTATAAGCTTATTGAGCTGTTTTTCTATCTGCTCTAAGGTGTATGCCGTGCCGTCTGCAATAATGGTAATGCGAGATATCTTTTCGTCTTCGGTAACACCTACCGCAAGGCTGTCTATATTGAAACCTCTTCTTGCAAACAGACCGGCTACTCTTGCCAGTACGCCTGCGTGGTTTTCAACCAGTATTGAAATCGTATGCTTCATTGGAGCCTTCCTTTTAAAGTATAGTCTTTTCGTTCTCGGCAACCCTGACTTCAAGCAGATAACAACCGTCACAGGAGAGCATATCATTTATCGCACTGTCTGCGTCGGCAATATCCGTGACTCTTCTTGCAGGAATACCGTAGCTGTCCGCAAGTTTTATGAAGTCGGGGCTTCCGTCAAGGAATACCGCCGTCAGTCTGTTATCATAAGCGTTAGTCTGAACTTCTCTTACCATACCGAGTCTGTTGTTGGTCATTACTATTACTTTAACGGCTATACCGTGCTGGATCATAGTCGCAAGCTCCATAAACTGCATCTGGAAGCTGCCGTCGCCGCATATTGCGATAACCTCGCTGGTCGGAGACGCCGCCTTTGCGCCTATTGCCGCAGGTATTGAGTAGCCCATAGTGCCCATACCGCCCGATGTGATGAATCTGCCGCTTTTAAGTCTTATATTATTGCAGGTCCATATCTGATTCTGTCCTACATCGGCACTTACAACGACATTTTCGGGGAGCTTTGCGCTAAGCGTTCTTATAAACGCCTTGGGATTTACAAAGCCGTCCTGCGAGGGTGAAAGAGGCTTGTCCTGCGTTTTTCTTATCTCGCTTAGTTCCTGCTTCCAGTCATAGTGGTCGTAGTTCTTTGCAAGCTTTATCATCTCGCCGAGGATATTCTTTACATCGCCTACAACAGGAATCGTAGCCGCTAAATTCTTGCCGATTTCCGCAGGATCGACATCTATGTGTATTACTGTTGCTCCCTCAAGCCTGCTTATTGCGGTAACTGCTCTGTCGCCGACTCTTGCGCCGAGAAGAATAAGCAGGTCGCAGTTGTTAATAGCGTAGTTTGCACTCTTTACGCCATGCATACCTATCATTCCGTAGAACAAATCATCATCGGCAGGCACACTGCTCATACCCATCATCGTATTAACTACGGGGATATCCGCAATATGCATAAACTCGCAGAGAAGGTTCTCAGCCCCTGCTGTGAAGATTCCTCCGCCTGCGCAGATAAGCGGCTTTTTGCTTTTTTCGATAGCGGCTATGGCACGCTTTATCTGAAGCTTGTTGCCTTGCACGCTCGGCTTGTAGGAACGGATATCGACCGTCTCGGGATACTCGAAATCTATCTGTGCCTTCTGAATGTCAAAAGGCATATCAATAAGCACAGGTCCCGGTCTGCCCGAGCCTGCAATGTAAAAGGCATTCTTAAATATGACGGGAACTTCATCGGGATTTTTTACAAGATAGCTGTGCTTTACAAAAGGCTCTGCCGAGCCTGTGATATCTGCCTCCTGGAATACATCCCTGCCTATCTGCTCACTGCTGACCTGACCGGTTATTATAACCATCGGTATGCTGTCCATATAAGCAGTAGCTATAGCGGTAATAAGGTTTGTCGCACCGGGACCCGATGTAGCTATCGCTACCGCAGGCTTTCTTGTCATACGGGCATAGCCGTTTGCCGCGTGTCCGCCGTTAGCTTCGTGACGAACAAGCACATGGCGTATCTGCGAGTTGATAAGTTCATCATAAAACGGACATATAGCGGCACCCGGATAACCGAAAACCGTTTTTATGCCCTCCGCCTCGAGAACTTTAACCATAGCTCTTGCAACCGTCATTCTTTCGGACGCCATTTATCGACCTACCCCTTCTTTTCCTGTCTGAAAACTGTGTTTTAAACACAACAAAACCGCACGGTTAAATTTCGTGCTTATCGGTAATTATAACTCTTTATCCTGCAAAAGTCAAGTAAAGAACAGGAGAAATTGCTAATAAGAAACACTTTCGTGCAATTTTTTATCTTCTGAGTTCTTTGACTGTTTCATAAAGCGAAACCAGCTTGTCCATAGTAAGCTCCTCTGCTCTTGCAGTCGGGGATATGCCTCTTTTTTCCATCCCCTCCGTAAGTAGAGCTTTCGGCAGTCTGAAGTAAGCCGAAACAGGATTTGCAAGCTGTTTTCTTCGCTGTGAGAACGCCTGTCTTATCACTTCAAAGAACAGCTCTTCGTCATCGACTTTATACGGAGGAGTTTCATACCGTTCAAGGCTTATTACGGCGCTGTCTACATTGGGAGAAGGCATAAACGAGCCTCTGTTCACTCTGAACAGCTTTTTCGGCTTTGCGTAGTAATTTATCGAAGCGGTTATAGCGCCGCACTCACGGCTTCCTACCGCCGCACATATCCTGTCTGCCGCCTCAAGCTGTACCATTACGGTTATAGCTTTAATTGGCAGTTTTTCCTCAAGCAGTTTCATTATAACGGGCGAGGTGATATAATACGGCAGATTGGCGCATACTATTACATCCATTCCGCCGAATTTTTCCTCGATAAGCTTTGTAAGGTCGGTTTCCATAACATCGGCGAATATAACTTCCACATTGTCAAACTCTTCAAGGGTTTCATCAAGGATAGGTTTAAGTCCCGTATCTATTTCTATCGCAACAACTTTGTCACAGCGTGACGCAAGCTCTCGGGTCAGCACGCCTATGCCCGTTCCTATCTCTATCGCTCCAACGCCCTTTGCCGCTCCGCCCATCTCGGCAATTTTAGGGCATACCGTAGGGTTGATAAGAAAGTTCTGCCCTAATGATTTTGTGAACGAAAAGCCGTGCTTTTCAAAAAGCGTTTTAATTGTTGATATATCTGTAAGCTTCATCTTGTTTTCCTGCTTCTTATTTACTGTCCCGATTCATATGTTCCGCTTTCAACAAGCAGTCTGGCGCATTTCTCTGGGCTCATACTGAGCTCATCCGGTTCAAGCTTTGCAAAAGCCAATGTCAGAAATTCTATTTTTAATAGGTCGTCATCGAATTTACGAAATTCTCTTCTTGCTATACTTATCATATCTTCTTTACTCATCGCAAGACAAGATTTGTTGCTTATTATCTCTAAGATTTCGTCCATATTTTTCACCTTTCCGTAAAGACTTATTAGCGAATCAGGTATCTGCGGTCATTGCTCCGCACTTATCGTTTCTATCACCTTGAATGCCTGTCTGAGATTTGCGGCGCCGTAAATACTGATACCGTAGTTCTCATTCTTATCAAGGCTCTTCAGCGACGATTTAGGTACTATGCACTTTGCAAATCCCATCCTTGCCGCTTCACGCACTCTTTCTCTTATATGTGATACTGCTCTTATCTCACCGCCGAGACCGACTTCGCCGAATACCGCTACATCATCTCCTACCGGCTTGTCAAGCAGTCCCGAATAAAGCGCAAGCGTTATTGCAAGATCGCTTGCAGGCTCATCAATTTTAAGTCCGCCTATTACATTTATGTAGACATCATAACCGCCGAAATTGTAACCCGTTCTTTTTTCAAGCACCGCAAGCAAAACGCACAGCCTGTTATAGTCAAAGCCTGTCGTCATTCTTCTCGGAGCGGAAAAAGAGGTCTTGCTGACAAGAGCCTGCACTTCCGCAAGAATAGGCCGTGTGCCTTCGACGGTACACAGCACCGTAATTCCGCTGACGCCTGCAGGTCTGCCCATTAGCATCATAGCCGACGGATTTTCCACCTGCTCAAGCCCCTTGTCCCTCATTTCAAATACGCCTATTTCGTTTGTCGAGCCGAAACGATTCTTTGCGGCTCTAAGTATACGATAGCTCATCTGCTTGTCGCCTTCAAAATACAGCACGGTATCTACTATATGTTCAAGCACCTTAGGACCGGCTATGCCGCCGTCCTTATTCACATGGCCTACAAGAAACACCGCTATATCAAGGCTTTTTGCCATTTGCATAAATGCAGATGTACATTCTCTCACCTGTACAAGACTGCCCGGTACCGACTGTATCTCGGACAGTTGCATTGTCTGTATCGAGTCGATTATAACCACATCGGGCTTGCTCTCACGAACACCGTCTATTATAGTATCGCAGTCGGTACACGCACTTATGTACAGTCCTTCGCCGCACACTCCGAGCCTGTCGGCACGGAGTTTTATCTGTCTCTCGCTTTCCTCTCCGGAGATATACAGCACCGTCTTGTCTTTTGCAAGACTTCCGCATATCTGCAAAAGCAGAGTAGACTTTCCGATGCCGGGATCGCCGCCGAGCAGTACCAGAGAGCCTTTTACAAGTCCGCCTCCCAGTACTCTGTCAAGCTCGCTCATTCCGGTATTATATCGAGTCTCATCTTTGAATGTAAGCGCATTGATGCTTGTAAGCGGCAGTTTTCCTCCACCGGATATGCTTCTGCCTGCCGAGTGAGCATTGGGCTGTATCAGCGTTTCCGTTAGCGTGTTCCATGCTCCGCAGGCATTGCACCGACCGCTCCATTTCGGATATTCCTGACCGCATTCTTCACATATATAAACCGTCTTTGACTTAGCCATTTGAACTTCCTTTCATATTCTTATACAGAAGATACCGTCTCCTGCAATACATCGCTGTTTTCGCTTTTCGCCGTATCGTCACCCTCTGCATCGGGTTTAGATGTCATATATGTCATAATACCATTATATATCGTATATGCGACCTTGCGCTGATACTCTGCATCTGAAAGTGCGGCGGCGTCATCGGGATTTGATAAAAATCCGCATTCAACAAGCACGGCAGGTATCTGTGTGTTTTTGAACAGATATAATTCATCGCCCGACAGTTTTATCTGTCTGTCGTTGCAGGGCTGTATCTTTTTGAAATTGTCCTGCATTATCTGCGCTATCATACGGTTGTCGGGATTGTTCTCATTATAGAATATCTGAGCGCCGAAATACTCCGACTGAGTAAACTTATTCTGATGAACCGAAATAAACAGGCTGTTTGTTCCCTGACGGCTGATGATGTCAAGGCGGTTCTTCATATCCGATACCTTTTGATCCCGTGTTCCTGTCACGCCGTCGTCATGAATAGACACATCTGCGTCACGAGTCAGAACAACATTGAATCCCGACAGCGTCAGCATATCCTTAAGGTCTCTCACCACAGCAAGATTTATATTCTTCTCAAGCTCTCCGTTTATGCCTACAGCTCCGCTGTCCATTCCGCCGTGACCTGCGTCAAGCACGACTGTATATCTGTTCTCGGTGCGTGAGCTCGAAGCTCTAACGCTGACCTGAGAATGATCAGCGGTTGCGGCTATCACCGTAAAGCATCCGAGTAGTACCAGTATTGCCGTAACTCTTGTCTTTATCCGTTTAAATACAAAGCGTTCCATATTATCATCCCTTCCGGTAGTTTTTGTACATAATATGAAACAAGCTGTGTATAAATAACCTTAACGGAAATTAAGGTGCAAATTTTCCGTTCAGTTATATTATATCATAACAGCAACCGCTCCGCAACATTTTAAATTATCAAAATAAATGTATACATCCGATGTAAAAATGGCATACTATATATAACGGATTAAAAGTGTAAAATTCGTGTACAAACTATTTGCGGCATTGAAAATTTACTTTTAGCTTACAAACCGTGAAAACGTTTTCAGAAATTACATTGCTCGTTGCTTAACAAACGACTGGAATCACAGTAACAAGTGAGCATAGTTGTGATTTGTGCACATATATTAATAGGTTTTTTTATATATTTCAGCCGAATTTGCCATTGGATTATTGACATTAAAGCAAAATAGAAGTATAATCTTAAGTGAATTAAGCAAACAATACAGCTTAATAAGCTAAACTTACTTATGTCACGGAAGCTTTAAAGCTATCCAGACCAGAAAGGAAATAGTAACATGAAAGCAAAGAGAATTCTTGCAGGAATCCTTGCAGCAAGTGCAGCAGTTTCACTGGCAGCTTGCTCAAGCAGTTCAACTTCATCAACAGGCACTACATCTTCTACTAAAGGAGACACAAGCTCAACAGAAAGCAACGCTTCTACAGACGCTTCTTCAACAGAAACTCCTTCGGGCGAGAAGCTCACTCTTAAGGTTCTGACACATCGTACAGACCGTAAGGATGACGGATCACTCGACGCTATGACAGACGCTTTTGAAGAAAAGTACAACTGCACAGTTGAGTATCAGGCATTCAAGGATTATGCAGGCGATGTTTCCACAATGATGAACACAAAGGAATACGGCGATGTTCTCATGATTCCCGATACAGTTAAGCTGTCTGACCTTTCTTCATTCTTCGAGCCTCTCGGTTCTTACGATGAGCTTAAGGACAAGTACAGATGGGCTGACAAGAAGATGTTCGACGGCACAGTATACGGCCTTGCTCATGTAGGCGCAGTATCAGGCGGTATCTGCTACAACAAGAGAGTTTGGGAAGAAGCAGGTATAACAACCCTTCCTAAGACTGCTGATGAATTTATCGCTGACTTAAAGCTCATCAAGGAAAAGTTCCCGGATACAATTCCTTACTACACAAACTACAAAGACGGCAGCTGGACATTATGCCAGTGGCCCAGCCTTGTAATGTCTGCTTCCGGCGATGCCGAATACGAGAACAAGAAGCTGACAAACAAAGAAGATCTCTTCGTTGAGGGTGACGCTTACTACAACGTATTCAAGATGATGTACGATGTATTCTCCGATTCTACTCTTATCGAAGCTGACCCCGTATCTTCCGACTGGGAAGGTTCTAAGCTTATGATAGCTAAGGGCGAGATCGCTACTATGACAATGGGTTCATGGGCAGTTTCACAGTTCAAGCAGGTTGCTACAGAAAACGGTCTTAACCCCGATGATATCGCATATATGCCCGCTCCCTTCTCTAAGGACGGCAAGCAGTACGCTGAAACAACCTCCGACTACTGCATCGGTGTAAACAAGAACTCCGACGACGCTCACAAGGATCTCGGTAAGAAGTATATTGAATGGTTCATTGCCGAGTCCGGCTTCTCTAAGGCTGAGGGTGGTATAAACACACTCCAGGGAAGCGAAATGCCCGATTACCTCACAGCATTCTCTGACTGCGTATTCTTCGAGAAGGCAACTGCTCCCGAAGGTCTGACAGGCGTATGGGATGCAATCGATAAGGAATCCGAAGTAGGTATTTGGCAGGGCGACGCTGCAAACTTCAAGCTCCAGATGGCTGAGGCTGCATTTGCAGCTAAGGGCGACGCAGGCTTCAAGGAAATTGTTGACGCCGTAAACGCTAAGTGGAATACAGCAAGAGACGCAAACGCTGATCTCGCTGCATATCTTGGCTAATTAACTCGCTATCGTATTTTCTTCATAGATACTCCAAACACACAAACCATGTACGGAAAGGCGAAAGTCTTTCCGTACTGGTTTTATAGGGAGATTTTAAAATTTACTAAATTTAGAAAATATTTCTTGAAAGGACGGTAATTATGGCTAATAACAGCGTTGCCAATCCCGTTAAACGACGCACCCTCGGTCAATGGCTGAGAGGATATACGGGTCAGAAATATCTCACTACCGTGCTGTTCCTCGCTGTACCGATTGCGCTTCTGGTTCTTTTCACGATTATTCCTGCAATTAATATGATAATCTTCAGTTTCCAGCAGCGTGACCAGCTTGGTCTGAATGTAGAATGGGTAGGTCTTGACAACTACAAGACGCTTTTCACGGATATGTCCTATCTGTCTACGCTTATAAACAGCTTGTACTACTTTGTAGGCTCGTTTATACAGCTCGGACTTGCACTTTTCATAGCTACTCTGCTTTGTTCAAAAATTAAGCTTGCAGGGGTTTTCAAAGGCGTTATATTCTTCCCGTATCTGATGAACGGTGTTGCGGTAGCTCTGATATTCCAGAGATTCTTCAGAGGAGACGACGGCGGTACGCTGAACTCTATAATATCGTTATTCGGAGCAGATCCGATAAAATGGCTGTCGAACACATCGCTTAACAACTGGTGTCTTGTGTTCGCTTCGGTATGGCGCTATATCGGATTTGATATACTGATGTTTATAGGTGCGATACAGTCTATTTCGCCCGATATCTACGAAGCTGCAGACCTTGACGGAGCTAATGCATGGCAGAAGTTCTGGCACATCATCTTCCCGGGAATACGCACCATAATTGCCCTTCAGCTTATACTCGCCATAAAAGGCGCCGCATCGGTATTCGAGATACCGTATATCATTACAGGCGGTAAGTTCGGAACATCGACCTTCGTTATAAAGACGATAGAGACGGGCTTCCAGTATCAGAAGATCGGTCTTGCGTCTGCAATGGCAATAGTTCTGCTGATAATCATACTGATAATTACCGTAATACAGAAGATATTCTTCAAAGAGAAAAGGTAGGTGAGGTACTTTGGCAAACATATTAAACGAAGAAAAAACTTTTGACATGAGCAAATACAAATTCAAGGAAATGCCGAAAGCTGTCAGAGTCCTTATCTCAGTCGCAAAATACGCAGTGCTTGTATTTGCCTGTCTGATAGTAATCATCCCCCTGGTAGTCGTTCTGCTGGGTTCGCTCAAAACTCACGACGATTTCCTTTCAAGCGGAGCGTTCGATCTACCGCAGGTTATCGAGCTTACTAACTTCCAGACAGCATTCATCCAGGGCGATGTAATGAGAGGCCTTATCAATACTGCGATAATACTGGTCTTCTCCTGCGTCGGAACAATAATAACCGGCACAATGACCGCCTTTGTAGTACAGCGTTTTTCAATGGCGTTCACAAAGATGGTAAAGGCAGTATTCCTCGTTGCCGCACTTCTCCCCAACATTTCCATGCAGGTAACGGTATTCCAGATAGTTCATACGCTCGGTCTTTATGACACTCTGGCAGCACCGATAATTCTGTATATAGGCACGGATATAGTTTCGATATATATCTTTATTCAATTCCTTGAGAATATATCGGTATCGCTTGACGAGAGTGCAATACTTGACGGATGCTCCTATCCGAGAGTATACTGGAGCATTATTCTCCCTATGCTCCGCCCCGCTATCGCTACAGTGCTTGTAATCAAGTTCGTTAGTATCTATAACGACTTCTACACCGCGAACCTGTATATGCCAAGCGACGGACTTGAAGTAGTATCGACTGCACTTTACAGATTCATCGGTCCTTACGGTTCAAAGTGGGAGATAATCTTCGCCGGCGTTATCATCTGTATCATACCAACGCTTATTATATTCCTTTCAATGCAGAAGTTTATTTACAGTAACCTCGTTTCAGGCTCGGTTAAGGAGTAATCCGAACGGTGATCCAACGGAAAAGCTGTTTGTTAAGCAAAATATATAGCTGCCGCACCCGATGCTTCGGGTGCGGATTTTTCCTATATATCAATATCAAAACAGGCTCCGAACACTCGGAGCCTACAGCTTGTCGAAAAAGTCTATGTAGTGCAAATTCTCTATCCCTTTGTGAGCGCTCTGTGGCGCATCTTCCTGATGCGCTTTTGGCGCTCACTTTCAGGCATCCGTGCCGGGCTAATTATCGGGGCTATTGCCCCTATTGGGGGCTGACGCCCCTAAACCCCAATAAAGTTAAAATATAAGGTTTATCAACAGTTTGGTGCCTATGTCAATGCTGTGGATGATAATTACATATTTCTAATCTTGTCTATTATCCTTGTCATAGGATCTTCGTTATTTGAGCCGATTATTATATCCGCCGCCGCTTTTACATCATCGTGAGCGTTGGACACGGCGACTCCCAAGTCGGCGCTTCGTACCATTTCGGCGTCATTGGGATAATCTCCTGCGGCAACGGTGAACCTGTCCTCGCTGTCTGTAAGTCTCAGGAGCTGTTTGTATCCGTAAGCCTTGCTTACGCCCTGCGGAAGCAGTTCGTAGAAAAACGGTGCAGAAAGCACTCTGTTTGTGCCTTCATAGCAATTCTCATCAATAAAACGAGCAAGCAAAGGCATCTTATCCTCGGGATAGGCAAACAGCACTTTCAGCCAGCCTTCTTTTGGTATATCGTCGAGCGAGCAGATATCTCCCTTTACATTTTCAAGCGCCATATGAGCCTTTTCAACATCATTCAGCGCAGGGACATATACCGTATGCTTATGTAACACCTCTATGCCGACATCGGGGAATTTATCCATCACCGCTTTTACATATTCTCTTGCCTTCTGCGTCACCTCGCACTGCCATAGAAACTCTTCCGCCGTAAAATCATAAACTGCCGAGCCGTTGAAGATTACCGCAGGTATGCGGAGAGACAGCTTATCGGCAATCGGTTTTGCCATTGAATAGCCTCTGCCGGTCGCAATAGAAAACATTCCGCCCTTGTCGCAGAATTCGTTTATCGAATCCATATCACGAGGCGATATATTCTTTTTGTCATCGAGCAATGTACCGTCAAGATCGGTCATTATAATAACATTTTTAAAATTCATTATTTCTCCGTTCTTTTGTCAGCTTATCATATATCTGTTTTTTGCGTTTCGAGATTTTTCAGCAGCTTCAAAAAATATTCGGGCAACTCGCTGTCAAACTCCATATATTGCCCGTTAGGATGTACAAAGCCTATCTTCTTAGCGTGAAGGCATTGACCGCACAGCCACTTGGGACTGCCGTTCCCGTAGACTTCATCTCCCGCAACGGGATGGCCGATATACGACATATGCACTCTTATCTGATGCGTTCTTCCTGTTTCGAGCCTTAGCCTTATCAGCGTGTTGCTGCGGTAGGTCTGCTCGACAAAATAATGCGTCACAGCCTCCCGTGAGTTTTCATAGGTCACGCACATCTTTTTGCGGTCTGTCCTGTGTCTGCCGATAGGAGCGTCAACCGTTCCGTTTTCCTTTATAACGCCCTGCACTACGGCCATATACTCTCTGGTGAAGCTATGCTCTTTTATCTGTTCAGCCAATACATTATGAGCCGTGTCATTCTTTGCCACTATCAGCAGACCGCTTGTGTCCCTGTCTATCCTGTGTACTATGCCGGGCCTTATTACGCCGTTTATTCCCGACAGGCTGTCGCCGCAATGATACATAAGTGCATTGACAAGCGTTCCGCTGTAATGCCCCGGTGCAGGATGAACTACCATTCCCTTCGGCTTATTGACTACAAGCAGGTCCTCATCCTCATAAACTATATCAAGCGGTATGTTTTCGGGGAGTATGTCTGCAGGCTGAGCTTCGGGGATATCAAGCGAAACAAGGTCGCCCGTCTTCAGCTTCTGATTCTTTGCGGCAGTTTTCCCGTTTACAAGACAGCAGCCCTGCTCAATAAGAGCGGCGGCTGCTGATCTGGTTATTCCTATATCCTTAAGTGCAAGGAACTTGTCGGCCCTGTCCCCTGCACTCTCACAGGTAAATTCGTAATGCGTAATGTTATCCTCCGTATTCGTCTGCCTGTGTCTTTTCGGTGGGCTCTGCGGTATCCTTGTCAGCAGGCTTTACGATAGTGACGCTTATTTCATCATCGGCATCCTCTTCGGTGCTTTCATCATTTTGCGCCGACTTAAGCTTTTTCTTTTTATGCTCCTTTATCTCGTCAGCCACAACAAAGATAAGAAGTCCGGCTGAACCGAGAACAGCGCATATATCAGCCACATTGAATATAGCAAAGTTAATTATTTTTACATCAATAAAATCTATTACTTCGCCTCGTATTATCCTGTCAATAAGATTTCCTATACCGCCTGCTACTATCAATGACATTGACCATATATAAGGAGTTCTTTTCACCTTTTTGGATATCATCAGATACAGCATCGCAAGCACTATTATCGCCGTGAAAATCACAAGGAATATCTGCTTGCCCTCAAGTATGCTGAAGGCGGCTCCCGGATTTCTGACATTAGTGAGCCTCAGTACCTGAGTATCGCCGATAGTAATGAGAGGTATCGACTCGTTCGGCTTCATATTGCTGTCGACGAGAATTTTGGTCAGCTGATCAAGCCCTATAAGTCCTGCGGCAACCGCAAGAGCAACATATAGCATCTGTTTTTAGTCCTTTCGTTGTCCGGTTGTTGCTTTTATGTATTCTTAATTGTTTTTTCCGAATTCAAGCTCTTCTGTAGATAATTTTCTGTCTTCCTTATCATTCTTGAGGTTAAAAAGCACAGAGTTGCCCTTTGCGGTTTCTTCGGTTTTCTCTTCTTTTTTAGCAAAAGGCTCTGCCTCCTTCTTTTCGGCTTCCTTTACGGGAGCAGGAGCAGGCTCGGCAGCTTTAGGTGCAGATGCGGGAGCAGGCTCGGCTGCTTTGGGCGCAGGAGCAGGTGCAGGCTTTGGTGCCGCAGGTGCAGGTGCAGGCTTTTTAGCAAATGCACTCTCCTCAGGCTTCCTTGATTCTACCTCTTTTGCCGTATCAATCACAAACTCGTTCTCGCACTGTGCAGGGATAGTCTTTATATTCTCAATATGAGCGTTATAAGCGGCTATAATCTTATTTGTATATTCGGTTACTTCTTTTCTTGTCCTCTGGAGAACTATCTGCTCTCTTTCGGTACGCTGCATCATTATAGTGTGTATTTCTTCGGACTTTGCGTTTGCGTCGTCAACGATCTGCTTAGCCTTTGCGTTTGCATCGGCGAGATTCTTCTCGGCGATTTCTTTTTTCTTTGCGGCAAGAGCGTCGGCATCCTTGATGGTCTTGTCAGCCTTCTCCTTTGCCTCCTTGTTTATCTTTTCCGCCTCTTCCTTAGCTTCGTTAACTACGGCAATACCCTGTTTTTTTGCTATAAGAAGTGCGTCACGAAGAGCGTCTTCATCCTTGCGGTATTCTCTGATTTTTTCAGCGAGAACCTCAAGCTTCTTTTCAAGCTCCTCGTTTTCGTTTCTGAGCTTTTTAAATTCTACCGATACATCTCTGAGAAATGTATCTACCTGCGCCGCATCGTAGCCGCCGCGCTTTACAACTTCAAATTCTCTGGATACGATATCCTTTGCGTTCACGGAAAATTCCTCCTACATATATTTTTTCACTGTTATGTGTATATTGCCTTTTCTTCCTGTTCCGTCTATGCTGTGAAGGCTGAACTTGCCTTTACCTCTGACGGAAAATATGTCACCCGCACTAAGCTGTTCTGCGGAATTTGTGCAGACAGTGCCGTTGAGCTGAACAAACTGCGGCGATATGTACTTTTCTACCGCAACGGTTCTTGAAACACCGACTGCGCTTTTGACGATATTGTCAAGACGGAGCGAAGCCACCGAGAGTGAAAGCATTTCATACTTTCTTTCGGGAAGTGTAAATCCCGGTTTGATATCGGTTTTGCACTTTACCCCGAC
>CAMEKR010000043.1 GCA_945921515.1 uncultured Clostridia bacterium
CGGAATAAGGCTTTCTGCGTACCTTTTCCGTAAGCTGTCCTGCCTCGTCATATCCTACATATCCCGGAGGAGAACCGATAATTCTTGATACGCTGTGCTTCTCCATAAATTCCGACATATCGAGCCTTATAAGCGGATCGACTGTGTTGAACAGCTCGTTTGCAAGCACCTTGACAAGCTCTGTCTTACCTACGCCCGTAGGTCCAACAAATATGAACGACGCAGGTCTGCGGCGTGCTGACAGCTGTACCCTTGTCCTCTTTATTGCCGATGCTACCAGCTCGCAGGCTTCTTCCTGACCTACTACTTTAGATTTAAGCACGCTTTCAAGGTTTGCAATTCGTCTGAACTCGGTCTCAAGCAGCTTGCTTGCAGGGATACCCGTCCACAGCTCTATAACCTTGCATACATCGTTTTCGGTGACATGAACCTCTTTTATCATCGGTTCAAGTTCTTCAATGCGTGCGCTGTTCTTTGCAAGCTCGGTCTTTATCTCGGCTATGCGCTGATAATCCTTGTTTTCGGTTTCGGCTGAAAGCTCGTTTTCTTCGGTTTGGAGCACCTTGTTTCTTTTCTTCAGCTTTTCGTACTCGGTAAGCTCGTTGCTGTTGATGCTGGCGCAAGCCGCCGCCTCGTCAAGCAGGTCAATAGCCTTATCCGGCAGGTATCTGTCGGTGATATAACGCTCGCTGAGTACAGCACAGCTTCTTAATATATCATCGCTGACATACAGCTTGTGATATTCTTCGTAGTATTCCTTAATACCCTTAAGCAGCTCTATAGTATCCTCTATTGAAGGCTCGTTTACCGTTACGGGCTGGAAGCGTCTTTCAAGCGCAGAGTCTTTTTCTATATACTTTCTGTACTCATTGAAGGTGGTAGCACCGATTACCTGTACTTCGCCTCTTGAAAGAGCAGGCTTCAGTATATTAGCGGCATTCATAGTGCCCTCTGAGTCGCCCGTTCCGACAAGATTATGCACCTCGTCAATGAAAAGGATAATATTGCCTGCCGTCTTGATTTCCTCAATAAGCGCTTTAACTCTGCTCTCAAACTGACCTCTGAACTGCGTACCTGCGACAAGCGCAGTAAGGTCAAGCATATAAAGCTCCTTGCCCTGAAGCCTGAAAGGTACGTCGCCGCTTGACAGCTTCTGAGCAATACCCTCTGCTATGGCGGTCTTACCGACGCCGGGTTCGCCGATTATACAAGGATTATTCTTGGTACGGCGTGATAAGATCTGCATAACACGGTATATCTCTTTTTCCCTGCCGATTATGCGGTCTATCTCGCCCCTCTTTGCCTTTGCGGTAAGATTGGTGCAGTAAGCGTCAAGAAACTTTCTCTTCTTCTCTTCTTTTTTCTTGTTGTGCTTTTTGTCTTCTTTTGATTCTTTCTTTTCGGTGTCTGAGCTATCCTCTTTTACCGCATTGTTGCTTGCGGCGGCAAAGCGCTGAAAAAACGGCATCATTGTTCCTGCACCGCCCGGAGTAAAATCATCGTCGTCATCTTCTCCGTCGCTGCCGTCGCCCTCTCCGAAGAGCATCTTGTAGCTCTCTTCAAGTTCCTCGTCGCTTATCCCCATTTTTTCAAGATAATCGCTGACCTGAGGTACTCCGAGCTCTTTTGCACAGATGAGGCAAAGACCTTCGTCACGCTTCTCCGTGCCCTGTATAGTTGATATGAAAACTACTGCCTGTCTTTTTTTACATCTCGAACAAAGCATATAATCCAGCCTTTCTTTAGGTTCTTTAATAAGTAACTGTATTTAATTTCTTCAATATTATTATAGTTGCTCTTTGTTAACTGAGTATTTATTTAAGAAAATCGAGGAATGAGAAGTTATATACCCAGCTGAATGCAAACGACTTATTTATCGTCATCTCATTGAGGAATATGAGAGTATTATTTGTAACAGCGGTTGCCATATGTGCAACGATCACGATTATGAACAATATCACAAGTCCCTCGACTAAACCGAGCACTCCGCCGAGCAATGAATTCAGCTTTCCTATCAAAGGCAATTTGTTCACTATCGAAGTTGCCTTGATGATAACAGAGAGAACTATCAGAATAAGGAAGAACAGTATGATGAATACTATCGTTCTTACGGGGACAAGCACTATAGGCTTTGCAACATTGTCAAGTACAGCCTTGCCGGGATTGCCCGATGACTCAACCACGCTTATAACTATCTTGTTTACCATTCCGTTATCTATATCTTCAATAGTCTTGCCTTCAAGTCCAAGAGCAGGAACAGACTCGGCAACCTGTTCAATCAGTTCGTTTACGCTGTCGGCTACCTCGGAGTTCTTTATATTCTGAGCAAGCACTTCGGTGAGAAGCACATTTTCTATGCCGTGCTTTTCAACATCGTTTTCGTATATCTGCACTACGCCGAGATTGATATGCGAATAATCAACTTCGGAGCTGTCCAGTCCGATCGATGAAAGATCTATCTTACTGATTCCGGTCTTGCTTAGATCGACATTACTTAGATCAACCGTTATCTTGCCTGCGTTGTCGGGCTTTTGCTCCATCAGCTTATCAAGCGTTTTACCGTTGACTTTAGCCTTATCCATTTCGACCTTGCCGAGCTGTGTTACCACATTATCGCCAAGCGCGTCGTTGACTGTTTCGGAGATAGTTTGCTCAAGCGGCTTGCTGATAAAGCCGTCATATATCCAGCTTGCAACTCCGTCGCTGATAAGAAGCGCCAATACAAAAGATACAATAATTGCGGCAAGGCTAAGCACCATACGGATAAATCCACGCTTTGCACCAACAAATATCAGTCCTGCAAGCACCGCCGCAAGTATTACATCATAAAACCAGAAAAATTCAGTTCCCATCTTTGCCCTTTCCTTTCGTCATCACAGGCTTATGCTGTTTAATTTGTCATATCCCATAAGCACTGCTGAGTTTCCGACATATATAAAGTCCGAATAGCTGTCATCAAGCAGGGTATCCGATACCGCTTTCAGCTGTGAGTCATACACTTTGATATGCGTTTCGGTAAGCACCGTGACACAGCCGTTTTTCACCGCCACGCTCTTTATACCGTTGTCAGCCGCAATGCTTGCGACTGCCTCACACTTGCCGTCAAGCAGTACCAGAACATTTCCGTCATCGGTATAATCGTCAAATACGAATGCAGTCATATTGTCAGCGGTATCAAAGCATCTTACCGTACCCGAGTATTTATAATTTCCTTTCTGATCGCCGCTTTCGGTATCGTAGGAAAGGATCTCGCTGTCGCCTGTCACGGTCACGGTATCACCGCTGACGCTGAGTGCCATTGAAACACAGTCTCCGATAACAGCAGACCATATTTCGCTGCCCTCGCCCGAAATATCATATTTAGACAGCTTGGTGACTATATTTCCGCTTTCGGAACAAACTCTCGTGATATACAGGTATCTGTTATCGTCCGAGAAAGCCGCCTGCATAATATTCTCATCTATGAATCTCTGTGTATACTGCCATTTTCCGTTGCCGTCGTATACATATATTACATTAGAGTATCTTCCGCCCGTTGTCACAACAGCGGTATGCTCCGAACTGCCCAAGAACACCGATACAATAACTTCATCCTGAATCGAAAGATTGTATATCCGGCTTGTCTTGTTGAACAGCGAGAAATCATGTCCGCCTTTATCGTATATTACGATACGCTTTGCGTTTGACGCCGCCATAGGATTGACATATCCGTGCTGTAAAGCGAATATCTGTCCTCCTTCGGCGCTGTACGAATAAAGATATGTATCGCTGAGAAGAGCGAAGCTGTCCGACATTGAATAAAAGCTGTAGTCCGATCTTCCCGAAAGGTCGATAGGATAGCCGGTGCTGTCGGTTGTAGTAGTCGGTATCTTTGATGCTATTCCTCTCAGCGGTTCAAATATCGTATCACGGAATATCCAGATAGGCACAGCCGCCGCAACTATCACAAGCAGTATGATAAGATTTCTTATCAGCTTTGCCCTCTTTTTCTTTTTTCGGTACAGCGTAACATCGTTTATATCGCTGTTTTGCTGTTCAAGAGGTTTTTTATCGGGTACTTTCATTTAACGCCTCTTTCATTAGTACATCCTTGTCATAGAATACTCTGTTAAGGTACAATCCGTACGGTTCAACCGTTTTGCCCGCACACTCCCTGTCGGGCTCGGACAGTGCCTTTACAATATCTTCTTCGGTGCGCTTTCCCTCGCTTATATATATCAGCGTACCGACAATTATTCTTACCATATTGTGAAGAAATCCGTTTCCACGCACCGTAATCTCTACAAAATCACCGTTACGGTCAACATTAACGGAATATACCGTTCTCACGGTAGTGGCAAGATGTTCCTTTGCCTCCGCTTTGCAGAATGCGGCAAAATCGTGAGTTCCCACAAGCAGCTTTGCCGCACTCCTCATCTTCTTTATATCGGGAGTATACGGATAGTGCATTGCCGTATCCGCCGTAAATACATCACGCACAGGGGCGGTGTTTATCCTGTAGACATATTCCTTGCCGCAGCTGTCAAACCTTGCGTGGAAGCTCTCGTCCGCCTCCTCACAGGATAAAAAAGCTATATCGCAGGGCAAAAGAGCGTTTCCGCCTTTAATAAAGCCCTCGCACGGAATAGGATTATCTGTTCTTACATTGAACACAAAAGCCCTTGCGTGAACTCCTGTGTCCGTTCTCGAACAGCCGTTTATCGTGACCTTTTCGCCGAGCAGTACCGAGAGCGTATCCTCAACGGTCTGCTGAATGCTGTTTGCATTGTTCTGACGCTGATAGCCGTGATAAGCGGTGCCTTTATATGCCATTGTAACTTTAAGATTACGCATATATCAAACTCCGGGGATTACGACATATATGTTCATAAGCACGATAAGCGCTATCATCGCCGCCATAATAAGCACAGCAATGATATCTCTCATACCGAACTTAAGCTGTTTCATTCTTGTTCTGCCCTCTCCGCCTTTATAGCAACGGCACTCCATAGCAAGCGCAAGCTCGTTTGCACGCTTGAACGCCGATACAAACAGCGGTATAAGTACCGGGATAAGAGCCTTCGCCTTTTTTATCAGTCCGCCTGTGTCAAGATTTGCACCTCTCGCCTTCTGTGCCGACATTATCTTATCCGTTTCTTCTATAAGCGTAGGTATGAATCTGAGTGCAATGGTCATCATCATAGCAAGCTCATGAACGGGAAAATGCAGTTTCTTAAGCGGCGACAGCAGACGCTCTATAGCATCTGTAAGCGCAATGGGAGAAGTTGTATATGTCAGCAGCGACATTCCGACAATGAGAAATACTATCCTCACCGTCATAAATACGGAAGTCGTGATGCCTTCCATGTATATGGTTATAAATCCGAGCTGTACAAGCGGTTCGCCCTCGCCGTGTATAAAAAAGAGGTTCAGTATACAGGTGAAAATTATTATCGGCAGCAGCGGCTTTAAGCTCTTGAATATCAGCTTGAAGCTGATGCCCGACAACATATATACAATCAGCATGAATACACCTGCTGTTAAAAGCGAGCAATAATTGCCTGCAATAAACAGCATAACAACATACGCTATATCCAGCAGTATCTTGAATCGGCTGTCAAGCCTGTGTATTATGGAATTTCCCGGGAAAAACTGTCCTATCGTAATATCCTTCAGCATATCGTTCCTTTGTCCATATACCGCAGAATTCTCTCTTTTGCTCTTTCAACGGTATATATGTCTTTTCCTAAGTCCACACCTTTTTCTCTCAGTCCCATCATTATCTTTGTTATCTGAGGAACATCAAGACCTATTTTTATTATCTCGTCCTGCCTTGCAAAAACGTTGTCGGTATCCTCGTGGCAGAACAGCCTGCCCTTGTTCATAACAAGTACCTTATCGGCGTATTTTACTATATCCTCCATCGAATGAGAAACGAGCAGTATCGTTTTTCCGTATTTCTTATGATAGTCGCTTATCTTTTTAAGCACCTTTTCTCTGCCTATAGGATCAAGTCCTGCGGCAGGCTCGTCAAGAATGAGTATCTCGGGATCCATCGCTATAACGCCTGCAAGTGCTACTCTTCGCTTCTGTCCGCCCGACAAATCAAACGGAGAACGCTCCAGCAGCTCATCCTTGATACCCATATTTTCTGCTGCCTGCCTCACCCTGCGGTCGATATCTTCTTCGCTGCAGCCCATATTCTTAGGGCCGTATGCTATATCCTTGTATACTGTTTCTTCAAACAGCTGATGCTCGGAATACTGGAAAACAAGACCGACTTTGAATCTTATCGAGCGTATATCAACGCCCTTAGCCCATATATTCTGACCGTCAATAATAACCTCGCCGCTTGTCGGCTTTAAAAGCCCGTTAAGGTGCTGTATAAGCGTTGACTTACCGCTTCCCGTATGGCCGATTATTCCGCAGAATTCGCCTTTCTCTATCTGAAGGTTCACATTATCCACAGCAACCGACTCAAAGGGAGTACCCAAGCTGTATTTATAAGTAAGTCCTTTTAGTTCTATCGCATTCATTATTTATTCCTTGCTTTTAAGAATGTCGTACAGGACCTGTACACATTCTTCTTCATCTATTATATCATCGGGAACATCTATTCCGCTTTTTCTCAGCTCATACATAAGCTCGGTCGCCTGCGGAACATCAAGTCCCACGGACTTAAGAAGCTCTATCTGTGAGAATATCTTCTTCGGTACATCGTCAAGCAGTATCTTGCCTTTATCTATAACAACGACTCTGTCCGCCTTTGCCGCTTCCTCCATATAGTGAGTAATCAGCACCACGGTTATGCCGTGTTCTTTGTTGAGCATCTTTATAGTTGCCATTATCTCTTTTCTGCCCTTAGGATCAAGCATGGCGGTCGGTTCGTCCATTACTATACAACGAGGGCGCATTGCTATTATACCTGCAATAGCAACTCTCTGCTTCTGTCCGCCTGATAGCTGATGCGGCGCATGATCCTTGTAATCGTACATATCGACCGTTTTCAGCGCCTTGTCAACTCTCCTTCTTATCTCATCGGGAGGAACGCCGAGGTTTTCAAGCGCAAAAGCCACATCTTCTTCAACAATAGTGGCTACTATCTGGTTATCGGGGTTCTGAAACACCATTCCTACCGTCTGGCGTATATCATATATACGGCTCTCATCTGAGGTATCTATCCCGTCAACCAGCACCTTGCCGCTGCTCGGAATAAGTATTCCGTTGAAGTGCTTTGCAAGAGTGGATTTGCCGCTTCCGTTATGACCGAGTACCGCAACAAAGCTGCCCTCTTTTATCGACAGATTTATATCGCTCAGCACTCGTGACTTGCCTGTTTCGTCTCCGTTTTCGTCAAAAACTGTATAGTCGAAAATCAGATCTTCGGTTTTAATTATCTGTCTTTCTTCCAATGGTTCTCCTTTTCACCGTCAGTCAAAATATACTACTGCGGTGTTTCCTGCAGGTACCGCAAGTCCCGTCTGTTCAACGGGAAGTCCTATCTCCTGCGAGTCTACCCTTATCTTATATTTTCTGCCTACCGTCATCTGCAAAAGATATGTCATTACCGATGACGAAAGTCCTGTTGTATAGCTGTTAAGAACTATGAACAGCGGTTTATCCGAGAGCACCTCGGTGCACATATTCATAAGGTCGCATATACTGTCCTCCAGCTTCCACATCTCGCCGTTTGTTCCTCTGCCGTAGCTTGGCGGATCGAGTATTATGCCGTCATAGCGGTTGCCCCGCCTTATCTCTCTGCCGAGAAATTTAACTGCGTCATCGACTATCCACCTAATCGGCTTATCGGAAAGGCCGCTTAATGCGGCGTTGCTTCTTCCCCAATCGACCATGCCCTTTACTGCGTCAAGGTGACACACCTTTGCGCCTGCATTCGCACAGGCAAGCGTTGCTCCGCCCGTATAGGCGAACATATTAAGCACGCTTATCTCTCTGCCCGCATCTTTTATAAGCTGTGAGCAAAGATCCCAGTTTACTGCCTGCTCGGGGAATATACCGGTATGCTTGAAGCCGGTCGGCTTTACCATAAAGGTAAGCCCTTTATAATTTATATTCCAGCTTTCGGGAAGCTGTTTTTTATACTCCCACTTTCCGCCGCCGCTTGATGAACGGTGATATACGGCGTCCGCCTTGTTCCACAGCGGAGAGGGGTTCGGATTTTCCCATATTATCTGAGGATCGGGGCGCACAAGTGTGTATTTGCCCCACTTTTCAAGCCTCTGACCTTTTGAAGCGTCTATCAGCCTGTAATCCTGCCAATCTTCTGCTCTTCTCAATTTTTTCTCCTATAGTTCTCAGCCTGTTTTCAGCAAAGGCACTCTCTTACCGTATCGGCAATGAGATTAGTCCAGTAGCTGACAGCTTTTTCATCTTTTCCCTCTATCATAACTCTTACAAGCGGCTCTGTTCCGCTTTCTCTTACAAGTATCCTGCCGTCTTCGCCCATAGCCTGTTCAGCCTTTGCAATTACGGAAGTAATCTTCTCTGTCTTGTTCCACAGTCCCTTTTTATCTTCGGTAATTCTTACATTTACAAGCAACTGAGGGAAATCGGGTATATCGCATACAAGCTGTGACAGCGGTCTTTGGCTCTTTGAGAGAAGCTCCAGCACCTGTACCGCCGTAAGCTGTCCGTCGCCTGTCGTTGCGTGGTCAAGGAATATTATATGTCCCGACTGCTCGCCGCCGATATTATATCCGCTGCTCAGCATCTCCTCAAGCACATATCTGTCGCCGACCTTTGTGCATACGGTATCTATCTTATTTGAATTCATAAACTGATGGAAGCCGAGATTGCTCATGACCGTTACTACTGCGGCATTGTTCTTAAGAGTACCCATTTCCTTCATATAGCGTGACAGTATTGCTATCAGCTTGTCGCCGTCTATTATGTTTCCTTTTTCATCAACAGCAAGGCATCTGTCTGCGTCACCGTCAAATGCAAAGCCTACATCGCAACCACGCTTCTTTACAAGCTCTACAAGCTGTTCCATATGTGTAGAACCGCATTTGTCGTTGATATTGAGTCCGTTTGGCTTATCGTTTATATAGATGAACTCTGCGCCGAATTTATAGAACAGCGACTCAGCCGTTGCGCTTGCACTGCCGTTTGCACAGTCAACAGCAACAAGCAGTCCCTGAAACTTGCCCTTTACCGTTGACTGAAGATGCTCGTTATATTCGCTGACAGCACCGTACAGAGTCTTTACCCTGCCTACTGAGCCGCCGTCAACAAGCTCCATCTTTTCGGGGGTATCAAGTATCAGCGCTTCTATCTCGTTTTCTACATCATCGGGTAGCTTGAATCCTGTTGACGAGAACAGCTTGATGCCGTTATACTCTACGCTGTTGTGCGAAGCAGATATCATAACGCCTGCGTCCGCCTCATAATATCTGACAAGATAAGCAACAGCAGGAGTAGGAACAACGCCGAGCAGTTCGACATCCGCTCCCACAGAGGTTATTCCGGCAATAAGCGCCGCCTCAAGTATATCCGAAGAAATTCTTGTATCTTTTCCTATAAGTATCCTTGCGTTGCCGTTGTGCGTCTTCTGCTTTGTCAGCACCAGCGCCGCCGCCCTGCCTATATTCATTGCAAGCTCGCAGGTAAGCTCGGTAACGGCGACACCTCTTGCACCGTCTGTTCCGAATAATCTGCCCATAAACCTAAAACCTTCCTTATTAATCTCCAAACAATGTAAAATCAATCAAAACGCTGTTGTCCGTCACGAATTATTCCGAGATGCTTATACGCAAGCTCGGTCGCACATCTGCCTCTGGGAGTCCTTGATATAAAACCAAGCTGCATTAGATACGGCTCGCATACATCCTCAAGTGTAACCGACTCTTCTCCGAGAGCCGAAGCAAGCGTCTCAAGTCCGACAGGACCTCCGTTATAGCCGTTTATTATCATTGTTAAAAACCGCTTGTCAAGGCTGTCAAGTCCCAGCTTATCGATCTCAAGCCTGCTCAGAGCAATATCCGCCATTTCCTTTGTTATCTTTCCGTTGCCCATGACTTCGGCAAAGTCACGGACACGCTTTAACAGACGGTTTGCTATACGGGGAGTACCTCTTGACCTCTTTGCAATTTCCATAGCTCCGCCCTTGTCGCAAGGTATCGACAATATTACCGCAGAGCGCATAACAATATTGCACAGCTCTTCGGGCGTATACAGCTCAAGGCGCATAACAACGCCGAAACGGTCACGAAGCGGTCCTGTCAGCTGTCCTGCCCTTGTAGTAGCGCCGATAAGCGTGAAGCGGTTAAGATCGACTCTTATTGACTGCGCCGAAGGGCCTTTTCCTATCATTATATCCAGAACGCAATCCTCAAGTGCAGGGTAAAGTATCTCTTCTACCTGTCTTGACAATCTGTGTATCTCGTCAACAAACAGCACATCGCCCGTCTGAAGTCCCGTGAGCAATGCCGCAAGCTCGCCCGGCTTTTCTATGGCAGGGCCCGATGTGACTTTGAAGTTAACGCCCATCTCATTTGCGATTATGCCTGCAAGCGTTGTCTTGCCGAGTCCGGGAGGACCGTAAAGCAGTACATGGTCAAGACTCTCGTTTCTGCGTCTTGCCGCCTCTATATATACCTGAAGATTTTCCTTTACCTTTTCCTGACCGATATATTCATTCAGTCTTTTCGGTCTTAACGAAAATTCAACATCGGTATCCTCCGCTGAAAAACCGGGTTCAACGATTCGCTCCGGTGCAGCCGCCTCTATCTGCGAAAGATCGTTTCTCTCAATCATTTATACGCTTTCCCTTCAAAGTTAATGCTTCAGAATCTTGCCAGCTTCTTAAGACCTGCCTTGATAAGCTCATCTGCAGGAGAAGCAGGATCCAGTCCGCTAAGAGCGTTTGTTGCTTCCGTATTGGTGTATCCGAGTACCATAAGTGCGGAAACCGCCTCTGCAACGGTATTTGAAGCAGCCGCAACAACAGGTATCGGCGAACCCTTTACACCTGCCGCAACATCCTGCTTTGATACCTTGTCCTTAAGCTCAAGCACAATTCTCTCCGCGGTCTTCTTGCCTATTCCCGGCGCATTGGTCAGCGTCTTGCTGTCACCCGAAGCCACGCACAGCGCAAATGACTGAGGCGTCATACCCGACAGTATCGAAAGCGCCGCTTTAGGTCCTACTCCCGATACCGATATCAGCATCTTAAAGCAGTTTAGCTCTGCGGTATCCGCAAAGCCGAACAGCTCAGCCGCATCTTCTCTTATCGCAAGATATGTGAGCAGTTTTGCCGTTTCTCCGATTTTCAGCTGAGATATCGTGTTTGCCGTAGTTCTGCAGGCATAGCCTACTCCACCGCAGTCTATCACCGCAAGATTAGGCTCGATAACTTCAACCGTTCCGTTTACGCTGTATATCATAAATTCTCTCTTTTCATCAGATATTTGTCTTAAGATTTCTTATAAGCGAGCCGCTTGACTGACCGTGACATATCGTCATAGCAAGTGCGTCTGCGGTATCGTCGGGCTTAGGTATCGTTTTCAGCTTCAGTATCTTCCTTGTCATTTCCTGAACCTGCTTTTTTACCGCCTGACCGTAACCTACAACAGCCTGCTTTACCTGAAGCGGCGTATACTCGTTTATCTCTATGTTTCGCTGCTGTGCAGCCATCATAATTATGCCTCTTGCCTGTGCGACATCTATTCCGGTCTTCTGATTATTGGTAAAATACAGGCGTTCAATAGACAGCGCATCGGGTTTCCAGGTGTCAAGGATATGGCAATAATCGTCGTATATCTCGCACAGCCGCTGTGGAAAAGGCGTATCCTTGTCGGTGGTGATAGCGCCGTAGTCAAGCACGGTAAATTTACCGCCGATGTAGTCCACAATACCGAAGCCGACTATTGCATATCCCGGATCGATACCTATAATACGCACATTCCGACACTCCTTTACCGCAGACTGCCCTGCCTTTTGCAAAGCACAGTCGAAAACAAATAATAAAATTCCATACTAAATGATTATACCATATCCGAAGAAGAAATGCAACTGTTTTATACTGCGGCTTTATTTGTAAAAAATCGGTTGAAATTTACGGCGATAAGGTATATAATAGTTATATAAAACGAATGGAGATAAAATGAAAAGAAAATATCTATCAGCGGCTTTGCTTGCGGCGGCTTTGTGCTTATCTGCATTAACCGCCTGTGCAGACAATCAGCCGTACACAAAAAGTGCATTTACCTTTGATACATTTATCACCTTGACTATCTATGAAAGCGAGAGTGCCGACTCTCCCGAAGAAATATGCGAAGGTGCTGTCGATATGCTTACTTCTCTTGACGAGGAGCTGTCCCGTACAAATCCCGACAGCGTTATATCCGCTTTGAATAAAGAGGGACATAACGCTCCGGTTGAAGTCAGCAATACTACTTATCAGCTTATTAAAAGCTGTAAGGACTTAAGCGAGCTTACAAACGGTGCTTTTGATTTTACTTTAGGAGAAATCAGCAGTTTATGGGGCTTTGGCAAAGATAACGGCAAAAAACCCGACGACTCCGCACTTGCAGAACTTGCAGGCAGAAAAAACTACGATAACCTGACCTTTGACGATGAAAGCAGAACGATAGGCTTTACCGAAGAAGGCTTCAGCGTCGATCTCGGTGCCGCCGCAAAAGGCTACGCTTTGGATATGCTTGACTCGTATCTCAGAAAAGCAGGCGTTACCTCTGCCGTTGTTGATTTTGGCGGAAGCATACTTACTATAGGCAAAAAAGGAGAGTACAGTTGGAATATATCCGTAACGGCAGATGAGAGCGACTCCCCTGTCGGAACGCTTGCCGTAAATGACGGATTTATCGCAACATCAAACGGTGCGAAACGGTTTGTAGAATATGACGGCGTGAAATATCATCACATCATAGATCCGTTTACCGCACATCCTGCCGACAGCGGAATAAAGAGCTGTACCGTTTACGCCGCCAACGGACTTATAAGCGATGCGCTGTCGACCGCCTTTTTCGTAATGGGGCAGGAAAAGACGGAGCAATTCTACGAGAAATACAAAATTGCGGAATATATCATAACGCTTGATGACGGTACGGTTAAAACATCCGACGGCATAGCCGCAGATTTCAGAGCAACGAAGAATGGATAAGCGCAAAGTAATATGCCTTGCCGCCGTTGTTGCGATAGTGTTCTTTTCACTGCTCGCACTGCTATTGACAGGCAATATTAAAAACGGCAATACTGCCTGCATATACAGCGGCGGAAAGCTTATAAAGACCATCGAGCTTTCAACGGCAGAAAATCAGACCTTCACAATAAGCGGTGAAGACGGAGGGTGCAACACTATTGAGATAAAAGACGGTACTATCGGAGTGACGCAAGCCGATTGTCCCGACAAGATATGCGTGCATACCGCATACATTTCAGACGGAGTACAGCCGATAGTCTGCGTTCCAAACAGACTTGTGATACGCATAGAAGCGTCACGGCAGGAGAACAGCCATGTCGATTAGAAAGCTTGTGTTTTCGGCTTTGCTTACCGCATTGTCGCTGACACTTTTCATAATAGAGTCTATGATACCTCCCGTACTGCCCGTACCGGGCTTCAGGATAGGTCTTGCGTATCTGCCTGTACTTTTTTCGGTGTACATAGGCGGAAGCTGGAGCTTATACGATACTGCGCTTATTCTTATCAGCCGTATACTGCTCTCTGCGATGATAAACGGTAATCTTACTGCTCTGCTGTTTTCATCTGCGGGCGGTATATTATCATTTACCGCAATGGCGCTCACACACAGATTTATAAAAGAGCCGTGGGGAGCTTTTCCTGCAGGGATATTCTCGGCAGTTATGCACAACATAGGTCAGATATCTGCGGCGGCGCTTATTTACACCGCTTCGGTATTTGCTTATCTTCCTGTGCTTGCAGTTGCCTCTGTGATAACGGGAACATTCATTGCGGCATCGGTATGGCTGATTTTAAGAAAGCCGAACAAAATTATAAATAAAATCAAAAAAATAAAATAGAGGAACAAAAATGGAAAAAGCGAAAATAGAAAGAATAAATTATCTTTCAAGGCAGTCAAGGATTCGTGAGCTTACACCCGAAGAAAAGCAGGAACAGACCATTCTTCGCAACGAGTACAGAGCCTCTTTCAAAAGAGGGCTTATGTCGGAGCTTGACAGAGTATATATAGTTGACAAAAACGGCAAAGAGGAAAAACTTATAAAAGACAACAAAGATAATTAATCCCGAAGGACTTCTTTTACAATAAATATACTTTTCGACTCGCTTGAACTGATATACGGCAGTTTGGAAAAGCCGTTCTTCCTGACCGACCAAAACGGAAATGTCTGTGGAAGAACCGCCGTTGCGGTAAAACGGTGATTTTCACAAACGGCCTTTGCGACAGCTCAAAAACCGAACAGGTAAATATTGACGGTGAGGTTTTCAGCATAATGAGAGCAATGGTTCGTTCTTCTGACAGAAAGCTGTTTAAT
>CAMEKR010000044.1 GCA_945921515.1 uncultured Clostridia bacterium
TGTGTTTCTCGCAGTCTAACAGCTTGTCGAAAAATACTTTTTCGACAAGCTGAACAATTGCACCCGACTTTTCAGTCGGGTGCAATTGCTTTGGGGAAATATATGAAAACGAAGATAGCGATTTTAAAGGAACTTTTCTGTTCCTGTGATTATATTTTAATGGTCTTTTGTAAACTGAATATAAATTTGCCGAGTGTTTCGGCTCCCGATTCCGCCTATGAAATGCTTGGTTTATCTTACAGTTTCGTTGACGGCGGGATAAAAACAAAGCAAAAATAGGAAATTTTTGCTCCAGACTGTAGAAAAACCTCTTTGAAAAAAATAAATGGGGTTTGGGGCGAAGCCCCAAGCAAGGTCGCAGGGGCGGCAGCCCCCGATAACAAGCCCCTTCCCGAGGGGAAGGGGTTGGGGTTAGGGATAGAGAATTTGTTCTACTTATTAAAAAAATAGACTTTTACGACAAGCTGAAGCAAAAATAGGAAATTTTGCTCATTTTCTTCCGTCGTTGTTGCAGCTTCAGGATAAATCGGATGTCATAAAAGACGGTAATGCTCGCCGGTGCAACCTGCTGAACAATAAAGGTTGGATAAAGGCTGTTATGGGGCGACAAATCCCCATACCGCCGCAATAACTATTGACGGCAGAAGATTTGCAACTCTTATCTGCTTTTCACGGATAAGATTAAGGCCCACGCAGAATATCAGCACATTTCCGACATACGAAAGGCAGGAAAGCGCCGCATCGGTCATAAATCCGCCTGCGAAAAAGGCTATAACGGTAATTAACCCCTGAAAAACGGCAACGGGTATTGCCGAGAAGATACAGCCTTTTCCCTGTGACGCCGACATTACGCAGATTATGACTGCGTCAAGTATCGCTTTTGCAAGCAGTACGGAGTAATCTCCGCTTACGCCGTCATTTATAGCTCCGATAACCGCCATTGCACCGATGCAGACGGTACACGAGGCATTGACAAATGCGCTTACAAATGAGTCGTCGCCGTCGCTGTGGCTCTTTTTCTTAAGCCAATCGCCGAGCTTGTCTACAAGGGCGTTTATATTTATAAGCTCGCCTATCAGCGCACCTACCGTAAGACTTACTATCATCATAACGGTGCCGTCTGATATCAGCTTTCCGTCCGAAACGGACATCATATTTCCGATAACACCGCCGATAGCCAGCATCATGACCGCCACTCCGTTTACGGACATCAGCGTGTCTTTTACTCTGTTGCCAAGCCGTTTGCCGAACAAAAGACCGCAGATACCGCCGAGTATCAGCAGTCCGACATTTATTATTGTGCCTAATCCTCTCATTAAAACCCCTGCATCATATTAATAATTTGGGAGCAGATAGTTGCCCTTTTTATCTCCATTGCTAATTATACAGCCATAAATTATCCGTGTCAAGAAACATCCCGCAGGAATTTTTAAAAAATGGTTGACAAATATAAAAAGCTGTGCTATAATATCATAGCAACGATATGGAGAGGTATCGAAGTGGTCATAACGAGGCGGTCTTGAAAACCGTTTGGGGGCAACCCCACAAGGGTTCGAATCCCTTCCTCTCCGCCAAAAAGAAGCAACTTTTGTTTATCAAAAGTTGCTTCTTTTTTATCCAAGCCGCAGGCTTGGTATATCATCACCAAACGAAGTGCGGTGCATATCATCAGCCCCTTTGGGGCTGTATATCATCACGCACCGGCGTGCATTATTCTGCGGCTTGATGAGATACAACACTTTGTGTTGATGATATACAATGCTTCGCATTGATGATATGCAACGGCAAGCCGTTGATTTTTTTACTCGGAAGTGATATGATATCAATAAAAGGGGTGATTTTATGGCAAAAAACTACTTGTTAATTTACTCAGAACAGCTTGCAACAGATGTCGAACTGCTTTGCCAAAATATAGAAGCACCATCCAATACTCTTTTTCAAATTCGCAAAAGCTCAAGTAGCGTTTACGCCAATATTCGTGAAGCCAATTACGGACAAAGTAAAGGTGATATGCTCTCGAAATTTGAAATCGCACTAAAAGAATGCAGTGAAACTGAAGGTTGGTTGTAGTTACTGTTTAATACACAAGCAATAAACGAGGAAATGTTCAAATTGCATCGTAATCTCTGCGGACGCATAAGACGAATGTTGATTGCGAGTTGTAAAACGCTGAAGGGTAGCAAAAATGAAACTTTTTAAAAGCATAGCCTAAGATTTCATATTTTAATTGCCCTCTGTCCTTTTTATCGTACACCCAACATCATATAATATAATCAGAAAAGCAAATCATAAAACGCTTTTCGCAAAATTTATAAATGAGGTGACCGTGATGTTTGAAAAAGGTTTATTCGGCGGTTTGTTTGACTTTAACAACGATGGAAAGCTGGATAGCTTTGAACAGGCGGCGGAATTTGCAACCGTAATGCACTTTGCGGAAGAATCGCAAAAGCACAGCGATAACAGCAATTATTCGTCAGGGAACTTTTACTCGTACACGGATGATACCGATGAAACTGAACAAATGTTATCCGATGCAGGTCTTGATATGCTTGACTTGGAGCTTATGGATGACGATGAGCGAACACAGGCTTTAGAGGACGCCGGTCTTGATCCGGATGATTTTGATTTTTGATATCGATATAACATTATTCCACTCGGAAAACGCAGGTCTTCCGAGGGGATATTTTTATGTATCTTTTATTATCTTGAAGTAGATCGTCTATCAGTTTATCCGGCATAGTTGTTCACTTCCTTTAAAATAAAAAAGCAAAAGAACTGATACGGTAACCGTCAGCTCCTTTGCTAATTCTATTATAAATGAATTTTTAATTTGTCAATATCAAAAATAGACAATAGAAAGGCTTATAAGCGATATTTTTCATTGTTTTCAATGAGAATTTGCAAGATTGATATTTACAAAATGCAAAATTGCGTTTTTAGTTGAAAAGAGAGAAGCCAAGAACTACTGCTCCGAGAATAACAAGTATTATTCCGGTGGCACGATTAAGCACTATGGAACTTGCCTTGTTTGCAAACTTTGCCGCTATCCTTGCCCATATCAGAGTGAAGACCACGCAAAGCACAAGGGGGAGAACTTCCGGAAGAGAACCCATCGCAAAATGGGAAACGGAGCCTGTAAGCGCAGTAAATGCCATAATGAACACGCTTGTGCCGACAGCAGTCTTAAGCTCATATCCCATTATGCTTGTAAGAAGCAGGAGCATCATCATTCCTCCGCCTGCTCCTACAAATCCGCAGATAAAGCCTACGATACTTCCGCATATTATTGATTTTATTATCTTCGACTTCATACTTCCCGACGCCATATCTTCCTTAGTTGTCATAACCGGCTTTACTATGAACTTAATGCCGAGCAGAAGCGTCATAAATACGGAGAAATTACCCATCGTTGCAGAGGGCAGAAGGCTTGATACAAAGCTTCCGACAACCGTGAAAACAAGAACGGCGCACATCATGACAAGGCCGTTTTTGATATCAAGGTTTTTATTCCTGCCGTAGGTATAAGCTGATACTGCGCTTGCAAGGACATCGGAGGCGAGCGCTATTCCTACTGCGGTATAAGGCTCTATACCGAGAAAAGTTACCAGTACCGGCGTGATAACTGCGGCGGCGCTCATACCTGCAAAGCCTGTTCCGAGTCCTGCTCCCATACCTGCAAAAAAGCAGACGACAGTCGTTATAAGATATTCCATTTTAGTTCCTTCTTCCTTTTTTGATATTATCGGATATTTTTGTGTAAAACCGCTTGAATTCGGCTATTTCTTCATTGGAAAAACCGTTGAAAAGAGCGCATATAAATTCTTTCTGAACCGTCTTTCCGTAATCTGTTATAGGCTGTGCTTTGTCTGTCGGTGAAAGATGTATGCTTTTCTTGTTGTTCTGCGTGAAAACGCCGACAAGCAAGCCTTTTTCGCAAAGAGAATTTACCGCAAGCGAAACCTGCGATTTAGGTATCTTTCGTATCTTTGAAATATGCGAAGCGGTATCAAAGCCCGGGTTGTTCGCCAGAAACATCAGTACATCCGTCTCAGCCGCCGACAGCACGAACTTGTTCATTATCCGCTTGCGGTATTCGGCATAGAAATTTTCTATTGAGAGTACATGAGTCCACATTTCGTTAGCAGTCATAGTTTTGCCTCCGTTTTGTTCAATTTAGAACTATTTCTATTATAGTTCAAAATTGAACTATTGTCAAGCGGTAATATATGAAAACTCGGCTTACGAGCAAAAAAGTGAAATTTCTTCTTGACAACGCTTTAATGTGGTGCTATAATAAAGGCAAATAAATAACTAAACCGATGAGGCGGAGATAAAGGCAGTTACGACTCTACAGAGAACCCCGGCAGCTGAGAAGGGGCAAGACACGGGTTGTCAAATGGACCGCTGAGGGTGCAGTCAAAGGCAATATCTGCCGAGTATACTGCAACGCATGGCATGCGTCAGTTGCCGGGGATATGATAGTATCCCGCTAAGCGTACAGCATAAGGCTGTGAAATCAAGGTGGCACCGCGGATATAGATTATTCGTCCTTGACAGAAAGCATCATTCTGTCGAGGACTTTTTGTTTTTGGCAGACTTTTGAAAAAGGAGACCAATATGGAATTTTTACCAACACTTGAAAAAGCAAAAGAGATCGCTGCCGAGAACAAATATAAAGTGCTTCCCGTCAGCTGTGAGATACTGTCGGATATATGCACTCCGATAGAGGCAATGAAGATACTGAAGAATGTATCAACGCATTGCTATATGCTTGAGTCGGCACAGGCAAACGAAAAGTGGGGACGCTATACTTTTATGGGATATGATCCGAAGCTTGAGATAACCTGTATTGACGGCAAGCTGAAAGCGGGAAACATAACGGTGAATACGGACGATCCCTCTTCTTATCTGAGACAGATCTTAGCCGAATATGTAAGCCCCGGATTTGATTATCTGCCCTCATTTACCGGAGGACTTGTCGGATATTTCTCGTATGATTTTTTAGGCTACAGCGAGCCTACGGTCAGAATGAAAACAGAGGACACCGAGCAGTTCAAGGATATAGACCTTATGCTGTTTGATAAGGTAATCGCATTTGATAACCTTAAGCAGAAGATAATACTTATCGTTAACATACCGCTTGATGAAGTCGAGGTCGGATACAATAAGGCGATAATCGAGCTTAAGGCTATGGCTCAGCTGCTCAGTCACGGCGAAAAGAAGAACGAGCCTGCAGGCAGACTTACGGGTGAAGTTACACCGCTGTTCGACAAAGAGAGCTACTGCCATATGGTTGAAAAGGCAAAGCACTATATAAAAGAGGGCGATATTTTTCAGATAGTGCTGTCGAACAGACTATCGGCTACATTTGAGGGAAGTTTGCTTAACGCCTACAGAATGCTGAGAACGATAAATCCTTCTCCGTATATGTTCTATTTCTCGGGAACGGATGTCGAGGTAGCAGGCGCTTCTCCCGAAACGCTTGTAAAGCTTGAAGACGGAGTGCTCCACACATTCCCGCTTGCAGGAACACGCCCCAGAGGAAAAACCGACGCAGAGGATAAGGCGCTTGAAGAGGAGCTTTTAAAGGATGAAAAAGAGCTTGCAGAGCATAATATGCTGGTCGATCTCGGAAGAAACGATCTCGGCAGAGTCAGCAAGTTCGGTACGGTTGAGGTCGAAAAGCTCCGCTCGGTTGAGCATTATTCCCATGTTATGCATATAGGCTCTACCGTAAGAGGAGAGATAAGAGACGACCTTGACGCTCTCGACGCAATTTCGGCAGTGCTCCCTGCAGGCACACTTTCGGGCGCACCTAAGATAAGAGCCTGCCAGCTTATCGGCGAGCTTGAAAACAACAAGCGAGGAATATACGGCGGCGCAATAGGTTACATAGATTTTACAGGCAATATGGACACCTGCATAGCAATTAGGATTGCCTACAAGAAGAACGGAAAGGTGTTTGTCAGAAGCGGAGCGGGAATCGTTGCGGATTCAGTTCCCGAGACGGAATATCAGGAATGTATAAACAAGGCACAGGCGGTAGTAAATGCGCTTAAAATGGCTGAGGAGGCGGATGTATGATACTACTTATAGATAACTACGACAGCTTTTCATATAATCTTTATCAGCTGATAGGTGAGATAGAGCCCGATATAAAGGTTATAAGGAACGATGAGATGACGGTTGAGGAGATAAGAACGCTTGCTCCCGACAGAATTATTTTGTCGCCCGGTCCCGGAAGACCGGAGAATGCCGGAGTGATAATTGATGTTATAAAACAGCTCGGAAAAGATTTTCGGATTCTCGGCGTTTGTCTTGGCCATCAGGCTATATGTGCGGCATACGGCGCAACAATTACATACGCAAAACAGCTGATGCACGGAAAACAGTCAACGGTAAAGCTGGATACCGACTCGCTTCTTTTTAAAGGCTGTCCCGAAAAAACTACTGTTGCAAGGTATCACTCGCTTGCGGCAGACAAGGCAACAATGCCCGATTGCCTTAAAATAACGGCAGTGACCGACGACGGCGAAGTCATGGCGGTACAGCACAAGGAGTACACGGTATACGGCGTGCAGTTCCATCCCGAATCAATACTTACGCCCGACGGAAAACAGATGTTAAGAAATTTTATAAAGGAGAAGTAAGACAATGATCAAAGAAGCAATTGTAAAAATCGTAAACAAGGAAGACCTCAGCTACGATGAGGCTTACACGGTAATGAACGAGATAATGAGCGGCAATACCACTCCCACTCAGAATGCGGCTTTTTTAGCGGCGCTTTCGACAAAAAGTACAAAGGCTGAAACTATTGATGAGATAGCAGGCTGTGCCGCCGCAATGCGTGACAACGCAACAAAGGTCGATACCGATATGGATATATTCGAGATAGTCGGTACGGGCGGCGATAATGCGCATAGCTTCAATATCTCGACCACATCGGCTCTGGTAGCCGCCGCAGGCGGAATGAAGGTGGCAAAGCACGGCAACAGGGCGGCGTCATCGCTTTGCGGAACGGCAGACTGCCTTGAGGCGCTCGGTGTAAACATTCAGCAGAGCCCAAAGCGCTGTGTGGAACTGCTTAATGAAGCGGGAATGTGCTTTTTCTTCGCTCAGAAGTACCACAGCTCAATGAAATATGTCGGAGCTATCAGAAAAGAGCTCGGCTTCCGCACCGTATTCAATATCTTAGGCCCTCTTACAAATCCCGGAAGCCCGAAAATGCAGCTGCTCGGCGTATATGATGAATATCTTGTTGAGCCGTTGGCACAGGTACTGATAAACCTCGGAGTAAAGCGTGGTATGGTTGTTTACGGCAAGGATAAGCTGGATGAGATTTCGCTCAGCGCACCTACGGCTGTATGCGAGTTCAAGGACGGCTGGTTCAAGACTTATACCATCGCTCCGGAGGATTTCGGATTTGAGCGTTGTACGAAGGACGACCTTAAGGGCGGAACACCGCAGGATAATGCAAAGATAACCCGTGAAATACTCGGCGGCGCAAAAGGCCACAAGAGAAACGCCGTGCTGATGAATGCAGGTGCGGCTCTGTATATCGGCGGAAAAGCCGACAGCCTGAATGACGGTATAGCTCTTGCGGCGGAAATAATCGATTCGGGAAAAGCGCTTGAGACACTTTCCAAGCTTATAGAAGTCAGCAACCGTCCCGAGGAGGAATAATGACCATACTTGACGAGCTTGCCGCATACGCAAGAGAGCGTGTATGTGCGGCAAAAAAAATCAGATCGGCAGATGAGATAAAGGCGGCGGCTCTTGCTTTGCCCAAAGGCAGTTTTGCTTTTGAAAAAGCGCTGAAAAAAGATGATATCGCTTTTATCTGCGAATGTAAGAAGGCGTCTCCTTCAAAGGGTATTATCGCTCCCGATTTTCCCTATCTCGATATCGCAAAGCAGTACGAGGCGGCAGGAGCAGACTGTATATCGGTACTGACCGAGCCTAAGTGGTTTCTCGGAAGCGACAGCTATCTGAAGGAAATAACCGAAGCTGTTAATATCCCCTGCATAAGAAAAGACTTCACGGTCGATGAGTATATGATATATGAAGCTAAACTGCTCGGTGCATCTGCGGTTCTCCTTATATGCTCCATACTTGACGAAAGCGCGGTTAAGCAGTATATCGGTATATGCGACTTGCTCGGACTGTCGGCACTTGTCGAAACTCACAACGAGGATGAAGTTAAAGCGGCGATAAGAGCAGGTGCAAGAGTGATAGGGGTTAATAACCGAAATCTCAAGGATTTCACCGTTGATACCGATAACAGCAGGAGACTGAGAGCGTTAATTCCCAAAGATGTCGTCTTTGTGTCCGAAAGCGGCGTGCAAACAGCGGAGGATATAAGTAAACTCCGTGAGGCAGGCGCCGACGCTGTGCTGATAGGCGAAACGCTTATGAGAGCGCAGGACAAGACAGCAAAGCTCGCCGAGCTGAAAGGCAAGAGCGTATGAGTAAAATAAAGCTATGCGGACTTTCACGCAAGTGCGATATCGAATGGGTAAACGCACTTAAACCCGAATATATCGGATTTGTTTTCTGGAGCAAAAGCAAACGCAATGTTCCGCCCGAAAAGGCAAAAGAGCTGAAAGACTTACTCTCGCCCGATATAAAAGCAGTCGGTGTTTTTGTGGACGAGCCTATAGAAAATGTGGCAGAACTGCTGAATGATAATATTATTGATATTGCCCAGCTTCACGGCGGTGAGGACGAAGAATATATTAAAAAGCTGAGAACGCTCAGTGACAAACCGATTATCAAGGCTTTTCTTCTTAAAAGTGAGATCGACGCCGAAAGAGCCGAAAAAAGCACTGCGGATTATATTCTTGTCGATTCCGGCACAGGTACAGGCAAAAGCTTTGATTGGGAATTACTTAAAAATATCAGCCGCCCGTATTTTCTTGCCGGAGGACTTTGCTGTGAAAATATTTCGCAGGCGATAGAAACGCTTAACCCTTATGCGGTGGATGTCAGCAGCGGCATTGAAACAAACGGCTGTAAAGATAAAAACAAAATGGCGGCATTTGTTGCCGCTGTGAGAAAGGAAATATAACAATGACAAATCCAAAAGGAAGGTTCGGCATACACGGCGGTCAGTACATACCCGAAACGCTGATGAATGCTGTAATAGAGCTTGAACAGGCATACGACCGTTATAAGAACGATCCCGAGTTCAACAGGGAGCTTACCGAGCTTCTTGACGAATACGCAGGCAGACCGTCAAGACTTTATTATGCCGAGAAGATGACCAAAGATCTCGGCGGAGCAAAAATTTACCTCAAGAGAGAGGATCTGAATCACACCGGTTCGCATAAGATAAACAATGTACTCGGACAGGCGCTCCTTGCAAAAAAGATGGGAAAGACACGCCTTATTGCAGAGACGGGCGCAGGTCAGCACGGCGTTGCGACTGCAACTGCGGCGGCTCTACTCGGTATGGAGTGCGTAGTATTTATGGGCGAAGAGGATACAATAAGACAGGCTCTTAATGTGTACCGCATGAGATTGCTCGGAGCAGAGGTAATTCCCGTAAAATCGGGCACGGCTACGCTCAAAGACGCAGTTTCCGAAGCGATGCGTGAGTGGACAAAGAGAATAGACGATACGCACTATTGTCTCGGCTCGGTAATGGGCCCTCACCCGTTCCCGACTATAGTCCGTGATTTTCAGGCTGTGATATCAAGAGAAACAAAACAGCAGATGCTCGAAAAAGAGGGAAGACTGCCCGATGCAGTGCTTGCCTGCGTAGGCGGCGGTTCAAACGCAATGGGCTCGTTCTATCATTTCATAGAAGACAAGAGCGTAAGGCTTATCGGCTGTGAGGCGGCAGGCAGAGGCATTGACACCTTTGAAACAGCGGCAACAGTCAATACCGGCTCGGTCGGAATTTTTCACGGCATGAAGTCATATTTCTGCCAGGATGAATACGGTCAGATTGCTCCCGTTTATTCTATCTCCGCAGGCCTTGACTATCCCGGTGTAGGCCCCGAACACGCTTATCTGCATGATATAGGAAGAGCGGAATATGTACCGGTAACGGATGACGAAGCGGTAAACGCCTTTGAATATCTTTCAAGAATAGAGGGAATAATACCTGCTATAGAATCTGCTCACGCCGTTGCTTATGCAATGAAGCTTGCTCCCAAAATGGATAAGGATAAAATAATAGTAATAACAGTCTCCGGCAGAGGAGATAAGGACTGTGCGGCGATTGCACGCTACAGAGGGGAGGATATTCATGAGTGATATGATAGCAAAAGCGTTTGAGAACAAAAAGGCGTTTATCCCTTTTATTACCTGCGGCGATCCCGATCTTGAAACGACAGCAAAGATAGTAAGGGCGGCTGTAGAAAACGGAGCAGACCTTATTGAACTCGGCATCCCCTTTTCCGATCCTACCGCAGAAGGACCTGTTATTCAGGGAGCTAATATCCGTGCATTAAAAGGCGGAGTCACTACCGACAAGGTTTTCTCGCTGGTAAAAGAATTACGCACGGACGTTACCGTTCCTATGGTATTTATGACATACGCAAATGTAGTATTTTCATACGGAGCGGAGAAGTTTATTTCTGCTTGTAAGGATATCGGTATAAACGGCTTGATATTGCCCGACCTGCCTTATGAGGAAAAGGATGAATTTCTCCCGATATGCAAAAAATACGGCGTAGCTCTGATTTCGCTTATTGCTCCTACTTCCGAAAACCGTATAGCCATGATAGCAAAAGAAGCGGAGGGCTTTATTTATCTTGTTTCAAGCCTTGGCGTTACGGGAATGAGAACCGAGATAAATACCGACCTTAAATCTATCGTCGATGTGATACGGCAGAACACCTTTGTTCCATGCGCTATCGGATTCGGAATATCCACTCCGGAGCAGGCAAAAGCTATGGCTGATTTATCCGACGGAGCAATAGTCGGCTCGGCTATTATAAAAATTATTGAGCAGTACGGCAAGGATGCTCCTCGGTATGTAGGAGAATATGTAAAGAAAATGAAAGAAGCTATAAACTGAAGGCTGCTTTCAAAAAAGTAATCATCTTTGCAGAAAAGTTACGAAAAGCTATTGACTTTTTTGTACAGATAGGTTATAATATAAACAAGAAATCAGTAACAATTACTGATTTGATTTCAACAATTACAATTTGTTAATGAAAGGATAGGTAATTAATTATGAAGTGGGTATGTCCTATTTGCGGTTATGTTCATGAAGGAGACACTCCTCCGGAGTTCTGCCCTCAGTGTAAGGTTCCCGGCAGCAAGTTCACACAGCTGCAGGAAACAGAGAAGCTTGTATTTGCCGATGAGCACAAGATCGGTGTAGCTAAGGCTGTTGAAGATGAAGAGATCATCAAAGGCTTAAAGGCTAACTTTGAAGGCGAATGCACAGAGGTTGGTATGTATCTTGCTATGGCAAGAGCTGCTCACAGAGAGGGTTATCCCGAAGTAGGTCTTTACTATGAAAAGGCTGCATGGGAAGAGGCAGAGCACGCTGCAAAGTTTGCTGAGCTTCTCGGTGAAGTTGTAAGCGCTTCCACAAAGGAAAACCTCGAAAAGAGAGTAGCAGCAGAGCACGGCGCTACACAGGGCAAGCTCGACCTTGCTAAGAGAGCAAAGCAGCTCAACCTTGACGCTATCCACGATACAGTTCACGAGATGGCAAAGGACGAGGCAAGACACGGCAAGGCATTTGAAGGTCTTTTAAACAGATACTTCAAGTAATATATTAATAAGGAGAATTTCCAATGGAAAAGTATGTTTGCCCCTGCGGCTATGTATATGATCCTGCTGTAGGCGATCCCGATGGCGGTATTGCTCCCGGCACAAAGTGGGAAGATATTCCCGATGACTGGGTTTGCCCCGTATGCGGACTCGGTAAGGACGCATTTGTTGCTGAATAAGTAAAATAAAAACGACTCCCGACTTTTGTCGGGAGTTCAGTTTGTCGAAAAAGTCTATTTTTTTAATAAGTAGAGCAATTTCTCTATCCCTAACCCCAAACCCCTTCCCCTCGGGAAGGGGTTTATTATCGGGGGCTGCCGCCCCTGCGACCTTGCTTGGGGCTTCGCCCCAAACCCCATTTTATCTTTACAAAGAGGTTTATCGACAGTCTGGACTCCCGACTTTTGTCGGGAGTTGTTTTTTGCGTGTTAAAACCATCGGTGCTGACGGAAATATCGGTTGAAACCGCTTCTTTAACTCTTGACTTATCGCAGATAATGTAATATAATTAATCGTAAAGACAAATTCAGAAAGCGAAGCTACGGCTTCGTCCGGAAAGGACTAAAAATGGACGCAACTTTAATAAAGCAGATGGAGATAACTGCCACTAAGGTCAGAATGGGCATTATCGAAGGCGTTTACAACGCAAAGTCGGGACATCCCGGCGGCTCGCTGTCTATAGCAGACACGCTCACTTATCTCTATTTCGCAAAGATGAATGTAGATCCAAACAATCCGCTTATGCCTGAGCGTGACAGACTTGTTCTCTCAAAGGGACATACTGCTCCGGCACTTTACTCTGTGCTTGCACAGCGTGGCTTCTTCCCTGCTCAAGAACTCAAAACTCTTCGTCACATCGGTTCAAGGCTTCAGGGACACCCCGTATATAAGAAGGTTCCCGGCGTTGATATGAGCACAGGCTCACTCGGTCAGGGAATATCCGCCGCTTGCGGTATGGCTCTGTCGGGCAAACTGTCGGAAGATTATTATAAGGTTTATGCCGTTTTAGGCGACGGCGAGATTGAAGAAGGTCAGGTATGGGAGGCTGCTATGTTTGCGGCGCACTATCAGCTTGACAACCTTGTTGCTATAGTTGACAACAACGGACTCCAGATCGACGGAAGAATAAAGGATGTTATGTCACCCTATCCCATTGACGAAAAGTTCAGGGCATTCGGCTGGCACGTTATCACAATAGACGGTCACGACTTCAATCAGATCGAAAAGGCTTTCAACGAGGCTGAAAATGTAAGTGGTCAGCCTACGGTGATAATTCAGAAGAGCATAAAGGGCAAGGGCGTTTCCTTTATGGAAGATCAGGTATCATGGCACGGCACAGCTCCCAACGAAGAGCAGTACAACCAGGCTATGACCGAGCTCTCGGCTCATCTTGCCGAGCTTGAAAAGTAATCGGAAAGGAAACGAAAAATGGAGAAAAAAGCAACCCGTGAAAGCTACGGCGAAGCTCTTGTAATGCTCGCTGAAAAGAGAAACGACCTTGTTGTTCTCGACGCAGACCTTGCCGCAGCTACAAAGACAGGTATATTCAAGAAGGCATATCCCGACCGCTTCTTTGACTGCGGTATTGCAGAGGCAAACATGATGGGCGTTGCGGCAGGTATCGCAACAACAGGCAAGCTGGTATTCGCAAGCACATTTGCTATGTTTGCGGCAGGCAGAGCTTATGAAATAATCAGAAACAGCATAGGCTATCCCCATCTTAATGTAAAGATAGGCGCAACCCACGCAGGTATTTCTGTCGGCGAAGACGGCGCTACTCATCAGTGTAACGAGGATATTGCTCTTATGCGCACTATCCCCGGCATGACCGTTATCAACCCTGCAGACGATGTTGAGGCTAAGGCGGCAGTACTCGCTATGGCTGATTTCGACGGCCCGACATATATGAGATTCGGCAGACTTGCAGCACCCATATTTAACGATAAGGACACTTATAAGTTTGAGCTTGGCAAGGGTGTACAGCTCCGTGACGGCGATGATATAACCATCGTTGCAACAGGCCTTATGGTAGCTCAGGCACTTGAAGCGGCTGACGCACTCAAGGCACAGGGAGTAAATGCCCGTGTTATCAACATTCATACAATAAAGCCCATTGATAAGGATATTATCATCAAGGCGGCAAAGGAAACAGGCAGAATCGTTACCGTTGAAGAGCACAGCATAATCGGCGGTCTTGGCAGTGCTGTTTGTGATGTTGTCTGCGAGAATTGTCCCGTTCCCGTCACCAAGATAGGTGTTATGGACACATTCGGTCATTCCGGCCCTGCGGCAGCTCTTCTTGAAGAATTTGGTTTATGCGCCGATAATATTGCTTCGACAGTTAAAAAAGTATTGGGTAAATAGTTTTTTCGCCACCGCTCTTGCGGTGGCTTTTTTACAAAAGCGATTTTTGCGGATAAACTGATTTGATTTTGTGTGATACTGTAAAGCACATAATCCGTTAAAGGCAGGAATGATTTTAAGCGCTTGGCAGGCTGTTCACAAGGCTTGCGGTAATGAAGGCGGTTGATGTAACGGGAGGGGCAAGCAAGGCAAGGATGCCT
>CAMEKR010000045.1 GCA_945921515.1 uncultured Clostridia bacterium
TCGGGTTCGGACTCAGGTTCGGAATTATTATCGGGCGAAGAAGGCTGAGAAGAATCATTGCCCGAAGTTTCATCCTTGCTTGTTTCGTCATATTCGGGACGGAAGGTAACCTTCATATTATACGAATTGTCGGTCAGCTGTGAAAGGATAAGCAAGCCCTTTTCACCGTCAAATTCGCCTTTATCAATAAGATTCTTCGCTACGGTCAGCTTCAGCTTTGCGTCTTTGATATCCCCCAGTTCAAGAGTAAGCTTATTGTCATAACTGAGCGTGATCCCGTATATATTAGATATATCAATCGATTTAATATGCTTAGAAATACCCGTTTCTTCACAAACGGATATCAAAGAGAACAAAGCGTCGTATTTTTTCTGCGCTTCATACTCGTTTCCGTCATCTATATCATCATATTGCTTGACTGCTCTAAGCAGTTTACTTAGCATATTTCTGTGTTTTTCATCGGCGGCTGAGAGAAAATCTCCCGATGAAGCGTACTCGGGATCGAAGCCGTACACAACAACACAGTTTTTATCGGGAGTTTTAAGCCCTGCGTCCATTATTCTGCCGTTTTCGCTTACAAGATAATAGACATCATTCTTCTTTACATTTGCAACGGCTTTTGCCTGATTAAGCGTTATTTCAAGCTTACAGGTTATGATATTGCGACTTACTTCAACCTTATCAACATAAGGCAAAGCCTCGATAAGACGGTCTTTTACCGCACCCTCATCCATAAGTATCAGATTCTCGCCCGGGTGTACGCCTGTCGCCGCTATTATTTCTTCGTTTGTATAAACCGTCTCTCCGTTTATCGTAAAATCGGACAGATTGAAAAGTACGGTAGTTGAAAGCACGCACAGTACCACAACAAAAATTACTCCGAGTAGTACAATATCTATAATATATGCCGAAAGCGGTTTGCGGCGCTTTTTCTCCTTACCTGCGGTACTGTTGCCTTTGTTTTTAAGAGCCCTGCTTTGTATATCGACAGGCTTTGCGACAGGTATCTCGGTAGTTTCGCTGTCACCTAAAAACAGCGGTACCGAGTTATCTCTTGGCTTTTCCTGCTTCTGCTCTTTATTTACGGATACTTCTTTTGACGGTGCTTTATTCTTTTTGCTCTTTTTATCGGCTTTTTTGTTGGCTTTTTTATTGGCTTTGCCGTTTTTTTCGGGTGTTGGTGCTACAGCGGCTTTTTCCTGCTGTTCCATCATCCGCTTTTTGCCCGAAGGCGGCATCTCAGCCCACAGGTCGTTGTTATCCTTTTTTGTGATATCAGCCATTTTCGCACCTCCTTTTTGTATCCTTCCTATATTCTTTTTATATCTGCTCCGACGCTCCTCAGAGCGTTCTCTATCGATTCGTATCCTCTGTCAATGTGCGCCGTTCCGCCGATGGTTGAAGTTCCCTCCGCCGCAAGCGCCGCTATAACAAGCGAAGCGCCTCCTCTTAAGTCGGGAGAAACAAGTTCGGCGGCAGAAAGCTGTCTTACGCCCTGTACGACCGCTACTCTTCCTTCCGTCTTTATCTGTGCACCCATTCGCAACAGCTCGGATACATGGCGGTAACGGTTATCGAAAATATTCTCAACAAATACCGTAGTGCCGTCGGCAACGGTACATACCGCCATAAGCGGCGCCTGTGCGTCTGTCGGAAATCCGGGATACGGCATTGTTCTTACCGTATGCGGCGCTCTCAGGCTTTGCGGAGCATTTATATATATGCTGTCATTTCCGAAAGAATAGACACGGCAGCCCATCTGTCTGAATACAGGTATTACTGCGCCTATATGCGATATATCTGCACCCGTCAGTACAAGCTCGCCGCCTGTTACAGCCGCACAGCAAAGATATGTTACTGTGGCTATCCTGTCGGGCATTACGCTGTACTCGCAGCCGTGGAGCTTTTTTCCGCCTCTTATCAGCACGGTATCCGTGCCTGCGCCGCTTATCTCGGCTCCGCAGGAAACAAGAAAAGCTGACAGGTCACATATTTCAGGCTCTTTTGCGGCATTGTGTATCTCGGTAACACCCTCGGCAGTTACCGCTGCAAGCATTATGTTCTCCGTTGCACCGACCGACGGGAACGAAAGCGAAATATTACTTCCGAAAAGCCCCTTTGGTGCGGTACAGTCAAGGAATCCGTGTGATTCTTCAATCACAGCTCCCATACTTCTGAGAGCCGATAGGTGAAGGTCTATCGGTCTCGGTCCAAGCTCGCATCCGCCGGGATATGACATCCTGCAACGTCCCGCCCGTCCGAGCACCGCTCCGAGAAACACTATCGACGAGCGCATCTCTCTCATCATCGATACGGGTATTTCAAAGTTTGCAACAGCGGCGGCATTGGATATGACCGTACTGCCGTCACGCCTGCATCTTACTCCGATATGCGATAGTATTCTGAGAGCCGCGTCAACATCGGTAAGTCTCGGACAGTTATGTATTATACATTCGCCGTCCTTTATCAGCACAGTTGCGGCAAGAAGCGGAAGGGCGGCGTTTTTCGCACCGTGTACCGAGATCTCGCCCTCCGTTTTTCGTCCGCCGTTTATTATCAGTTTCTGTTTATCCAAAGTATCACCCTCTCATAGCTTTTCTTCATATTATGCCGTTTGGGGTGATATTGCTATTCTTACCTCAGTTCCATAAGGTCTGTTATCTCACGCAGGATGATACCTGCCGAGTCGTTAGTCGCAAGCTTTGCGGCGTTTTTGCTCATAAGGCTGAGCAGTTCGGGATCGTCCGTCAGCTTTGTAACGGTATCGATAAGCTCTGCTCCCGTCAGCTTGTCATCATCAATTATTCTGCCTGCGTTTGCGTTTTGAAGCGTCAATGCATTGTAGTACTGGTGATTTTCTGCGGCGTAAGGATACGGTACAAGTACCGATGCTCTGCCGATTGCGGTTATCTCGGTGAGAGTCATTGCTCCCGCTCTTGTTATGATAAGGTCTGCCGCACACATACAAGTGTACATATTATCGATGTATTCCTTTATGATAAAGTGCGGATCATCGGCATTTATGCCGTTTTCCTCAAGGCTTTTCATAAAAGTATCCTTACCGTGTTTGCCGTAGCCGTGTATGTGGTTTATGTTTCCTTTTTCCTGCTCGTACTTAAGCAGTTGTACCACAGCTTCGTTTATCCTTGAAGCACCCTGACTTCCACCTGCGGAAAGTATAGTAAGGCAATCGGGCAATCCGAGTCTTTTTCTGGCTTCGGATTTTTCTTCTATCGGAATGTTGTTTCTGAGAGGATTTCCCGTTACAACGCACTTTTTGCACTTATCAAGATGCTTTTTTGCGTCCTTTGTACCGAGCATAACAAGGTCGGCTTTCGACGCAAGCATCTTAGTAGATACTCCCGGGAGAGAATTGCTCTCATGAAGAGCCGTCTTTATACCGCATTTTACGGCAGTTTTCAGTACAGTACCCGTGACATATCCACCCGTACCGATAACAAGGTCGGGATGAAAGCTGTCGAATATCTTTCTTATGCGCTTTCCTGCGCTTAGATAATAATGTACCGCCTGTACATTGAGCTTTATATTATGGGGAGTCAGTTTACGCTGTATTCCTGCCATTTTTACCGGTGCAAAGTCATATCCCGCCTTTTTAACGAGCTTTGACTCAAGTCCGTCGGGAGAACCGATAAACAGTATGTTTGTTTCGGGGAAAACATCCTTCAGTTTATCCGCAATGGCAAGCGCAGGGTTTATGTGACCGCCCGTTCCGCCTGCGGCAAAAGCAACATTCATATAAAAGTTCCTTTCGTTATGTGTCTGCCTGTTTTGATATGCTAAGAAGGATACCCACCTCGGCAAGCTGAGTTAGCAGAGCGCTTCTGCCGTAGCTGAAGAACGGGAGCGAGATTCCCGTGTTAGGTATCGCATTGCAGGCAACGGCTATATTAAGTATCGCCTGAAGTCCTATCTGTACCGTTATTCCGAGTGCTACAAGCGAGCCGAATTTATCCTTTGCTTTTCCTGCTATGATAAAGCCTCTTATCTCAAAAAGCACAAACAGAAGTATAACCGTCATACCGCCGAAGAAGCCAAGCTCCTCGCAGATAATTGAGAATACAAAGTCGTTCTGGCTCTCGGGAAGGTAGTAATATTTCTGGCGTGAATTGCCAAGTCCCAGTCCGAACCATCCGCCCGAACCGATAGTAATGAGTGACTGCGAGGTCTGATAGGTCGTGTCACCCATATCCGAAAACGGCTGTGTCCAGCTTGTTATTCTGTCGGTTAGATAATCCCATTTTACCACATACAGCAGTACAAAGCAAGCCAAAATAACAAAGGCTACTATTGCCAGAAGTCCTTTTGTATTACAGCCGCCTACATACATCATAAGGAAGATTATTGCCATTACTATAAGCATTGCGGATACATGGCGCTGTGCGTAGCATAGTACGGTGGCAGGTACGATAACAAACCAGTATTTAAGAAAACCGTACCATAAACTGCTCCGCCTCTCGTAATTCTTCTGAAGCATATACGCCATCAGCAGTATACAGGCGACTTTAAGCAGCTCAGACGGCTGGAACTGTACGCCGAATATGGTTATCCAACGCTTTGCGTCATTTACCGAATCGCCGAACAGCATTACAGCTACCATCAGTCCACAGCTAAGCACAAAGAAAAGCATTGCGGGATTCAGCCCGTTGCCGTTCTTTGCTTTTTCACGCCTTTTTCTTCTGAGATATTTTATCGGTATTGCCCATGCATGATAGTCTATCCTTGACAAAATTATCATAAACACAAAGCCGATAACCGCCGCAACAAGCTGTCTTTCGGCATAGGCAAAGCTGTTGCCCTCCTCCTTGAGCGCATAAGCGTAGCTTGCCGAGGACATCATTACTATACCCATTACGATAAGTATAAGTACTACGGTAAACAGCGGCATATCGAATCTGCCTCGTTTAGAGTTAGGGGTATAGTCCATCAGCGGAGCGTCAAGCTTTGGAAATTTTCTTTTAATCGCCGAAAGTACCGTGCCTGCGGTAATATCCGCCGCAGCCGTGCTGTCAGAAGCCGGCTTTATTTCAGGCTGTGCGGGTTTCGGCGGCTTTAGCTCTATTCTCTGCGCTTTGTGCTTGCCTGAGGGGCGCTTATTTTTACTTCCGTTTATTTCAGCGGAAGGGACATCACGCAGTTTATCTGCTTGCCGTCTTCCGTCCGTGTCACGGATATTCTGCTCGTACATCGCTTTTCTCTGCTCGTAGCTGAGCCTGTTGTTATCGGACACGAATGCTCCCCCTTTCGATCAAATTCATTTTTCAGACGCCGAAATACTGTAATGCTATTGCGGCTGAGCAAGCAAGAAGCTCAAGCAGTGAGAATACCGCCACTATCTTGCCCTCTTTCCAGCCTCTTATCTCAAAGCTGTGGTGAATAGGCGTCATCTTGAAAAGTCTTTTGCCGTGAGTAATTTTGAAATATGTCATCTGAATAAGCACAGACAATGCCTCCCAGATATAAATTGCACAGCATATTACCATTATAAATTCGGTACCTGTGCCTATGCCTACAGCCGTTACTATTCCGCCGAGGAACATAGAGCCCGTGTCACCCATCATAACCTTAGCGGGATGAAGATTCCACACCATAAAGCCAAGACTCCCTGCGCCTGCGGCGGCGGCAACAAGTCCCATCTCCTGCATACCTACAAGCGAGCAGATTACAATATACGCTCCGCAGTAAACAAGAGTAACGGATGAACAAAGTCCGTCAACACCGTCTGTCAGATTTACGGCATTAACAAGGTACAGTATGCCGAGTCCCATTATGATATAATAAAAATACCACAAATCGAGCTGTCCCAAGAAAGGAAAATCTATCGTTGTCGAGGTATCGCCCGAAATGATGCGTGAAGTGAAGAAAGCCGCTATAACAAGCACCTGCATTATTATCTTCTGCATCGGGGTAAGTCCCTCGTTGCGCTTTTTCTTTACTTTTATAAAGTCGTCAACAAAGCCGATAAAACCGAACAGCACCGCCATTATAACAGCCGATATTGCTTTTATCAGCTGCTGTGAGCCTGTAGCGTCAAGCTTTATTGCTCCGCTTGCCCAGAGTATTGCTATTCCTGCGGCGAACGATATGATAACTCCTGCTATGAACATCACTCCGCCCATTGTGGGAGTGCCGTTCTTTGACTTGTGCCATGCAGGACCTATATCAAGTATAGTCTGACCGAATTTCAGTTTCTTTAAAGCAGGTATCGCAACGAATCCCAGCAAAGCCGTTATTCCGAAGCTCAGCACCGCAGTTATCGCAGCAGCAGGAATATTCATGAATCTTTATTTCCTTTCCTCATCATTATATCTTTTACTATCTCCGCTTCGCAAAACGGAAGATAACTGTCGCCTATTATCTGATATTTCTCCTGACCTTTGCCTGCAAGCACGACTATATCGTCCTTTCGGGCTTTGTCAAGCGCATATTCGATAGCTTCTCTTCTGTCGGTAATGCATTTGCACGGGCGCTTTCCGCTTGTGCCTGAGAAAACCGAATTAATTATATCCTCGGGGTTTTCGTGTGCGGGATTATCGGAGGTAATAACAAGCACATCGGCATAATCCTCCGCCGCCTTGCCCATCATAGGTCGCTTTTCCTTATCTCTGTCGCCTGCCGCACCGAAAACGCAGATAAGTCTGCCTTTTACAGCTCCTTTAAGCGTTGAGAGCATTTTTGCAAGAGCGTCGTCTGTATGTGCGTAGTCTGTGATTACCGTAAAATCGCCTTTATACACCGTGTTCATTCTGCCGTCTACGCCGTTTAGCCGGCTGAGCGTTCTTGCACAAGCGGCAATGTCATAACCGAGCGCAGAGGTCATTCCTACGGCGCAAAGGGCATTTTCAACATTATATATGCCTGTCATGGGTATCTCGGTAAGCACCGCTTTTTTATCTATGTTGCTTATCAGCATAAAGCACGCACGGTCTGCATAAAGCCGAATATAGTCGGCGTACAGATCGGCAGAGCTGTCTTTTGTGCTGTATGTTATCACCTTGTCGGAAAATTCTTTTGCAAGCCGTCTGCCGTAATCGTCGTCTGTATTAACGACCGCCTTTTTGCACATGGTGAACAGACGCTTTTTTGCGTTGAAATAGTTTTCCATAGTCTTATGGTAATCAAGATGATCCCGTGTAAGATTGGTAAAGCCTGCGACCTCAAACTCTTCGTCTGCAATGCGATACTGACTAAGTGCCTGAGAGCTTGCCTCCATCACGCAATAATCGGCGTTATTCTGAGCCATCTCGGCAAACCACGAATAAAGTACGGTAGCCGCAGGAACAGTAGGAGTGCCGTGAACTGCCGGTTTTGGCTCACCTGAGCAAGTATCGTTTCCCGCCGTACCTATACAGCCGCACTTATTTCCAAGCTCGCTCAGGATATGCTTTACAAAGTGTGCGGTAGTTGTCTTACCGTTTGTTCCTGTAACGGCAAGCATTCCGAACTTCTTAGTAGGACAACCGTAAAACCTTGAAACGAGCCTTGCAAGCCACAGCCGTGTATTATCACATATAAACTGCTTATCACAGCTTATATCGTGGTCTGTTACTATCATGCACGCACCTTTTTCGAGCATCTGCTGTGCCGCAGAGTGTCCGTCGAAGTGTGCGCCTTTTATACATACAAATATACAGCCCGATACCACCTTTGCGGTGTTGTCTGTGACAGCGGTCACCTCGCTGTCAGCTATACCCTGTTGCTGTGCTTCGGGGCAAATGTCATACAGCTTGATAATATCCACTCCTGTCATCAGCCTGTTTCGTTATTAACAAGGAAGTTTACTTCAACGACCGTGCCTCTGTAAGCCGTAAGCCCTGCGTTGATGCTCTGGCTAATTGCCTTTGCTTCGCTTCCTGTTGCGGCACCGCTTATGCTGATATTGAGTCCTGCATCGCTGAGTGCCTTGTTTGCCTGTTCGACTGTCATTCCTATCACATTCGGTACGATAGACATTCTGTAATCGGACAAAGGTATATCTCCCATATAGAGCATTACCGTGCTTCCGCTCGGCATAACCGTGCCTGCGGACGGTACCTGTCCCGTTACTTCCGTACCATCGGTGCTTCCGATAAATTCTGCCTTAAGTCCTGCCGCAGTAAGCTGGGCTTCCGCTCTTATACTGTTGTAGCCGCCTACCCAAGGAACAGTTACATCCTGCTGTGCAAGCTCATCGGCTGTGTACTGCGGATAAATGCCCATATATTCAAGGCCTTCCTTGAATACCGCAGATACAACGGGTGCCGCTATTGCGCTTCCGTAGATATATCCCGATGTAGGCTCGTCGCATACTACCAGCATTACATATTCGGGATCGTCTATAGGAACTATCGCACAGAAGGTCGCAACATATCTAAGCTCGGGAGTCTTGCCGCTGTTATAATCGTCTATCTTCTCTGATGTACCGCTCTTGCCGCCGATACGGTAACCGCTCATATAAGCATTGCCTCCACCGTTTGCGGTAACTACATCTTCAAGGATATGGCGCATTGTTTCGCTTGTTTCTTCGCTTATTGCCTGGCGCTTAACAACGGTCTGTGCGGATTTTACAACATTTCCGTCGCTGTCTATAATCTTATCGACAACATAGGGAGTAACCAGCTTTCCGCCGTTTACTACTGCCGCCGCCGCTGTTATCATCTGTATGGGCGTAACCTTTGTGGTCTGACCGAAAGCCGAGCTTGAAAGCTCAACTATTCCCATATTGGCTTCGGATACATACAGCGAATCGGCTTCTCCGGGCAAATCTATACCTGTTTTCTCGGTAAATCCGAACGCTTCAAAATACTTGCTGAACTTCTCAACTCCGAGAAGCTGTCCGATTTTGATAAATGCAGGGTTGCATGAACGAATCATCGCTTCTGTCAGTGTGGATACTCCGTGTCCGCCGACATTCCAGCAGCGGATCTTCGTTCCTGCCACATCGGCTATACCCGAACATTCAAAGGTGCTGTCAAGCGATACCACTTCTTCCTCAAGCGCCGAAGCGCAGGTGAACATCTTGAATACCGAACCGGGAATATAAAGCTCGCTTACCGCTTTATTCTGCCACTGTTTTCCCCAGATATCCTGTTTTGCCTTAAGTATCTCATCTTCTGTCGCTTTATCAGCGGACATCTGCGCCAAAGTCAGTCTGTCTTTTTCAAAATATACATACGAAGGATCGTTAGGATCAAAGCCGGGCGAGGTAGCCATTGCTACAATTGCGCCTGTCTTTGCGTTCATAATTATTCCCGTACTTCTGTTTGCAAGCTTGTGCTGAGATACCGTTATCTCAAGATTTTTTTCAAGATAATACTGGAGCGTTTCGTCTATAGTAAGTACAAGGCTGTTTCCGTCTTTGGCTTCAAACCGTGAAGCGTAATCATACGGCATAACATCGCCGTCTGCGTCGGTAGTCGATACCACTCGTCCGTCAACGCCCTTTAAGTATGAGTTATAGTACGCCTCAAGTCCGTAGCCTTCTTCGTTCTCATTGATAAAGCCGAGCACGCTTGCCGCAAGAGTGCCGTTTGGGTAGCTTCTTTCGCTGTTTTCAACAGCATATACCGACACATTCTTAAGATCGTTCTTAAGGATGAAGTTGTCTACCTTTTCAACAGTATCACGGTCTACCTTTTTCTTAGCGATATAATAACGGCTTGAAGTGTCCTCGCACGCTTCTAACAAGGTTTCGTATTTTACACCAAGTATCTCAGCGAGTCCCTTGCAGATAAACTCACGGTTCTGCGGCTCGTACTCCTCGATATCGCCCGGTGAGATAATTATATCCCACACCGTAGTGCTTTGTGCAAGCACCTTGTTGTTGCGGTCGTATATTGTTCCTCTCTTTGCTTTGATAGTAAAACTGCTCTGCTGCTGTTCGTTAGCAAGAGCTGACATTTCTTTATTCTTGACTACCGCCGCATCAAAAAGCCGTATGCTGACATAGCCTGTCAGCGCAACGCATAATGCGATCAGTACTGCCATTATGCGTATTCTCATGCTGCGAGTTGTCTTGACATTCATCGGCTGCACCCTTTTCCGTGTTTATTCCAATCGATAAAAAAGCATTATCCTTTCCTCGTAAACACAGTAGTATCAACGCGGAAAGGAGCCCTGCTTGTTCATTTATATGTCCTAAAATCCGAGATATTCCAGGATACCGTTGAACCAGTCCCTGATACCTACAAATATGTTGCCGTTTTCATCTCCGGCCTTTTCTGTCATTGTGCCGGTATTCATCTCAACATACTTTTCCTGAGAAGCGTTTATCTTCTGCATACCAAGATTGTTTACCGCATACTGCTCGACATTATCCAGCGATACCGAGCCGCTGAGCTGATTGTTAAGCGCCGTATTAATGCTCTGTGCGCTTCTGAGCGCTTCGGTCTCATTTGCGATCCTAAGATTTAACTCACTGAGAGTTGCCTTGCTGTATAAGAACAAAACAAACACCGTAAGAAAAACAGCTGCAATAACTGCAAGCACTACAGGTCTTCCTGCCTTTGCCGCCGATGATGTTGCCACCTTTAATTCGGGCGCTTTTTCAGCACGGGGCTCTTCTTTTTTTCTTGCGGATGTATCGAACAGCGACAGATCGTATGCTGTGCTTGTTCTGTTGTGTGGTACTGTCATTAAAATTCCCCCGTTTTATAATTTCTCTATAACTCTGAGCTTTGCACTTCTTGAACGGTTATTCATTTCAAGTTCTTTTTCGCCTGCAGTGACGGGCTTTTTGAAAACCAGTACGCCTCGTGGCTTCTTGCCGCACACGCAAACCGGAAAGTCCGGAGGGCAGGTACAGCCTGTGCAATAGTCTCTGAAAGCATTCTTTACTATTCTGTCTTCTATGGAATGGAAGGTTATAACTGCGAGTCTGCCGCCTTTTTTAAGGCGTTCAAACGCTTCCGAAAGTCCTTTTCTTAGCTCATCCAGCTCGCCGTTTACTTCTATTCTTATTGCCTGAAAGGTCTTCTTGCAAGGGTTTTTCTCCTTGCGTACCTTTAAAGGCACATTTCTTTTTATTATCTCGGCAAGCTCGGCAGTTGTCTTTATCGGCTGCTGCTCTCTTGCCTTTAATATACCGCTTACTATTCCGTGAGCGAATTTTTCTTCTCCGTATTCAAAGAGTATCTTTTCAAGCTGAGCTTTTTCGTACTCATTTACGACATCATAGGCGCTGAGTCCGCTTTTGCTCATACGCATATCAAGAGGAGCGTCCTCGTGGTAGGAAAAGCCTCTTTCGGCTGTATCAAGCTGATATGATGAAACGCCGAGATCCATCAGAACACCGTCAACTTCGCTTATCGAAAGCTCGTCAAGGCTCTCGTCAAAGGTGGAAAATCTGCGGTTTATAAGCGTGTGAGGATAATCACGAAGTTTTTCTTCCGCCGCTTTTACGGCGTCGGGATCACGGTCAAAGCCGATGAGTCTGCCGGTCGTGAGCCTCTTTGCTATCTCGGAAGAATGTCCGGCAAAGCCTGTGGTACAATCGACATATATTCCGCAGGGCTTTATGTTAAGCGCTTCTATTGTCTCACTCAGCAGGACCGGTATGTGAACAGGTTTATCGCACATATTTCCTCCCGATTATATACCGAGTTCAAGAGCAAGAGCTGTCAAATCGTCATTGTTTGTAGCCTCGTTGAACTTTGTCCATGCCGCCTTGTCCCATATTTCCGCAGTACCCGCAAGTCCTACAACTACGATGTCAGCGGTCAGCGACGCATATTCTCTCAGCGGCTGAGGAACGGAAACTCTGCCCTGCTTGTCCGCCGATATCTCGTAAGCGCTTCCGAATAAAAAACGCTTTATACTCTGAGTTTTAACCTGCGGAAGCTCGTTTATACTGGCAACCAGCTTCTGCCAGTCTTCTTTCGAATACACTTTAATACACGCTGTTCCGATGGTCTTTGCAAGGACAAGGTCGTTTCCCATCTCCTCACGGAGCTTTTGAGGTATATTCATTCTGCCTTTTGCATCAAGCGTCGATTTGAATTCACCTATCACGAGCCTGTCCCTCCCTTCATCCGAACTTAATTTGCTCAAGCGGTGGATTTTTGAAACGAAAACCACCCGAAGTGAAAAATAAGTGGCAATAACACCACTAAAGTGTCTAAAAGTGTACATTTATATTATACCGCCCACATCAAAAAAATGCAAGTGGAAATTTTATCATTTATTACGAAAAAGTATCTAAATACTAAATTTGATATTAGTGGAAATTGCACAAAAAAATGCCCTTAAAATAGGGCATAAAATCAGTATTTAATTCTGTTTTTCTACATATTGTGTTTAACCGAAATCAAAGCACATAATGTTGTTGAAGTGGTTGAAATGACACTTATTTTTAAAAAGAAACACAAATTATCACCAATCGAAAAAAACCGACAAAAATTCCGCCGTGCAGTAACTTCCGTTTTCAAAAGTTACTGCACGGCGGTAAATATTCTTATAGCTTAATCTGAAGCGACCGTTTTGTACGCTTATTGATTCATACCATTGTTAAATGGATCATTATTGCTCTGATTGGGAGCTTCGTTATACGGAGGCATCTGCTGTCCGTAGTTCTGTCCGAAGTATCCGTTGCCGTAGGGCGTCTGCTGTTGCTGGGGCATCTGCGGCTGTACGGGAGGTTCCGGCTGAACAGTCTCGGACTGAACAGTCTCCGGCTGAACGGGTGCGGGCTTATCTTCGATAGGCTCGCCTTTCATCAGCTTGCTGAAGTCTTCTCCGTCGATCTTTTCGTGCTCCATAAGATAATTTGCAACGAGATCAAGCTGATCTCTGTGGTTTGCCAGTATCTGCTTTGCATTCTCATAGCCTGTATCGATAAGCTCACGTATCTCTCCGTCGATCTCTGCGGCAACATTCTCAGAGTAGCTTCTGCCCTGTGAATAATCTCTGCCGAGGAATACTTCCGAGCTGTCGTGTCCGTATACTATCGGACCGAGCTTTTCGGAGAAGCCGTATTTTGTCACCATACTTCTTGCAAGGTCGGTAGCACGCTCGATATCGTTGCTTGCACCTGTCGATATCTCGTCAAGCACTATCTTCTCTGCTACACGGCCGCCAAGCAAGACGATTATCTCTTCTTCCATCTGCGTCTTGCTTCTAAAGCTTCTGTCATGCTCGGGAAGAGACATAGTATATCCGCCTGCCATACCTCTGGGTATAATAGAAACCTGGTGTACGGGATCCTGAGTCTTGCAGTAATAGGTGCAGACTGCATGGCCTGCCTCGTGGAATGCGGTAAGGCGCTTTTCTTCCTCGCTTACTACCTTTGACTTCTTCTCGGGGCCTGCAACTACCTTTATCGTAGCTTCTTCTATATCGGGCTGTGTGATAGCCTTTCTGTTGTATCTTGCCGCAAGCAGAGCCGCCTCGTTTACAAGGTTTGCGAGGTCTGCACCGGTAAAGCCTGCCGTGCTCTTAGCGATAGTAGCAAGGCTTATGTCGGGAGCGAGCTTCTTGTTTCTTGTATGAACACGCAGAATTGCTTCTCTGCCCTTGATGTCGGGATATCCGACCGTTATCTGTCTGTCGAATCGACCGGGACGAAGCAGTGCGGGATCGAGTATATCACGCCTGTTTGTAGCCGCAATTACTATTACGCCCTGATTGTCCGAGAAGCCGTCCATTTCAACAAGCAGCTGGTTCAGCGTCTGCTCACGCTCGTCATGACCGCCGCCAAGACCTGTACCTCTCTGTCTGCCAACAGCGTCTATCTCATCGATGAATATTACGGAAGGTGTATGCTTCTTTGCCTGGTCGAAAAGGTCTCTAACACGGGACGCACCGACGCCGACAAACATCTCAACGAAGTCTGAACCGCTTATCGAGAAGAACGGAACATTTGCTTCACCTGCTACCGCCTTTGCAAGCAGAGTCTTACCTGTTCCGGGAGGGCCAAGAAGAAGTACGCCTCTGGGTATCTTAGCGCCGAGTGCCTGATACTTTCCGGGATTTCTCATGAAGTCGACAATCTCGCTCATTTCTTCCTTTTCTTCCTCAGCACCCGCAACATCCGCAAAGGTTATCCTGGGACCTGTAGCAGGCTGAGTCCTTGCGTTTGCCTTAGAGAACTGTGACATCTTGCCGCCGCTTGCCTGGCGCATGATAACAAATGTAAAGCCTATCATAAGCGCTACCATAAGCAGATAAGGCAGGAAGCTGAGCAGGAATGAGTTATCCGAAATGGGATAGAAGTCTTCTACCAGCGGATTATCGGGGTTCTTCTCATTGTAGTTTTTTCTGTAATCAACAGTATCCTGTAAGAAAAGGCTTACATTGGGTACGGT
>CAMEKR010000046.1 GCA_945921515.1 uncultured Clostridia bacterium
AAAAATGCAAGGCTGTTTGTGTGTTTTATTTAGAAAGGTCTGTTTTTCTTACTGCGTCTCTTACCTTCAGCACAAATGTGGGCGATACCGAAAGCTCGTCGATGCCCATACGCAGAAATGTTTCGGTAAGCGATGTATCAGCCGCCAGCTCGCCGCAGATTCCTATCCAGGCACCGTTCTTATGTGCGTTTTCGGCGCTCATTTCTATAAGGCGAAGCACGGCTTCATGATGAGTATCGACAAATTCCTCCGCATCGGGATTCTGTCTGTCGCAGGCAAGCGTATATTGAGTAAGATCGTTAGTACCCACGCTGAAGAAATCGACCAGCGGAGCAAGACGGTCGCTGATTATCGCCGCCGCAGGAGTCTCGATCATTATACCGATTTCGGTTTTATCGGAATATTCTATGCCCTCATTTTTCAGCTCGGCTTTCACTTCCTCGCAGATTTTCATGATACGCTCCACCTCGCCTACAGAGGTTATCATCGGGAACATTATTCCGAGATTGCCGTAAACGGAAGCTCTGAACAGCGCACGAAGCTGAGTTCTGAATATTTCGGGGCGTGTAAGGCATAACCTTATCGCACGAAGTCCGAGCGCAGGATTCTCCTCTTTTTTCAGCCCGAAATAATCAACCTGCTTGTCTGCACCAATGTCAAGCGTTCTGATTATTACCTTCTTGCCTGCCATACTCTCAAGCACACGCTTGTATGCGAAAAACTGCTGATCTTCCGTCGGATAATCCTTGTTTTCAAGATACAAAAACTCGCTTCTGAAAAGACCTATACCGCCTGCGTCGTTAAGCAGTACCGCACCGATATTATCTATACCGCTTATGTTGGCGTAGACATTTATCCTTTTTCCGTCAACAGTCACATTGTCCTTGCCTTTAAGCTCCTGCAAGAGCCGCTTCTGCTCTTCGTCACGGCGCTGTTTTTCAAGATACAACGCTTTTGTCTTTTCGTCAGGCTCTATAATTATCTCGCCGGTATAACCGTCAACTATTGCCTCTGCGCCTTCGGATATACTGCTTAAGAAGCTGTCGCCCACGCCGATTACGGCAGGGATATTCATATTTCTTGCAAGAATGGCGGTGTGAGAGTTTGCCGAGCCGTGCGCCGTAACAAACGCAAGAACGCTGTCTTTGTCAAGCGATACCGTTTCGCTCGGAGCAAGGTCTGAGGCGCATATTATAGTCTTTGCCCCGCTTTTTTCACTGTCCTGTATGTTTCCCGTAAGGTTTGCTATAATGCGGTTGGAAATATCTCTTACATCCGCCGCCCTTGCCTGCATATATGCGTCATCCATTGAGGAGAACATCTGTGCAAAATTGTCCGAAGTCACAGCTACGGCATATTCCGCATTTACCGACTGGGTGTCGATTATGTTTTCTATAGACTCGTTATAGTCCTCATCGTCGAGCATCATCAGATGTATCTCAAAAATCTGAGCGTGAGCCTCCCCGACCTCTTTAAGCGCTTTTTCATGTATCTCGGAAAGCTGGCGGGCTGCGGCGGCTTTTGCCGCCGCCACTCTTTCCTTTTCAGCTTTTGTATCATCAATGCGGACTCTTTTTACCAAAGCCTCCGGTTTTTTGAAAATTGATATCCTGCCTATAGCTACTGCGCCGTAAACGCCTTTTCCCGTATACTTTTCCAAAGCCGTGTTCCCCCTTGAAGCATATCTGTGGCTGACCGATTATTCTCCGAAGCCGCTTTCAAAAAGCTCTGCCGCCTTGTCGAGAGCCGCCTGTTCGTTTTCCCCGTCTGCTATAATTTCAACTATTGCGCCGCGCTTGATGCCTGCCGCCATAAGCTGCATAACTGCTGTTGCCTTTGCAGTCTTATCACCGCTTGCAATTGTCACGGTACAGCCCGGGAACTTTTTCATTTCCGCTGCAAGCAATCCTGCCGGTCTCATATGAAGTCCCTGTTCGTTTACTACTTCTACTGTTCTTGTTACCATAATGATCTCTCCTTTTAATTTTTTTCGGGTTTATTAACGGTTTTCTTTTTCTTAAGCAGAGTCAGCAGTAGCATTGATACTACCGAGCCTACTGCAAGTGCCAGAAGATACATCGGCCAGTTGCCGACAACGGCGAATACGAAAATACCGCCGTGAGGTGCCATAAGCGTACAGTTGAATGCCATTGAAAGTCCGCCTGCAACGCCTGCGCCTATCATACAAGAGGGGATAACTCTCAGCGGATCTGCCGCCGCATAAGGAATTGCGCCCTCTGTAATAAAGCTGAGTCCCATTATATAGTTGACAGGACCGCTCTTGCGTTCTTCCTCTGTCCATCTGCTCTTGAAGAAGGTGGTTGAAAGAGCTATCGCAATGGGAGGAACCATACCGCCTATCATTACCGCTGCCATAATATCATAGTTGCCCGAAGCTATAGCCGCCGTTCCGAATACATAAGCCGCCTTGTTGAACGGACCGCCCATATCTATAGACATCATTGCGCCGAGTACCGTACCGAGAAGTATCTTGCTTGTTGCGCCCATTGAGCTTAAGAAGTCAGATATAGCCGTGTTCAACATACCCATCAAGGGATTTACCGCACACATCAGCACCGCAATTATTCCGAGTCCTGCAAGAGGATAGATAAGGACGGGCTTTATTCCGTTAAGGGCTCTGGGCATCTTGTCGCACAGCTTTTCAAGTCCGAGCATCAGATAGCCGCCTGCAAAGCCTGCAAGAAGTGCGCCTAAGAAGCCCGAGGGTACATCACCTGCAACATTCGCAAAGGTTGAGCCTGTCGTGGCAAGCATACCGCCGACAAGTCCCACAAGAAAGCCCGGTCTGTCCGCAATGCTCTTGCCGATATATCCTGCAAGCACGGGTATCATGAAGTTGAACGCATAACCGCCTATCGTTTTGAAGAATGCCGCAACGGGAGTAAACGTTCCGAAGCTTGCGTCCTGCGGCGCACCGGCTATGGTATCTATCAGGAATGCCAGCGCAATGAAGATACCGCCTGCAACCGTGAACGGAAGCATATTTGAAACGCCGTTCATCAGGTGCTTGTATATCTTTCTGCCGAAGCTCTCGTTACCGGAGCTTACCGTTGACGCTGTTGCTCCTCCCTCGCTGTGATATACGGGAGCGTCGCCTTTTTCTATCCGTTCAATCAGCTCTTCGGGTATCTTTATACCGTCGGATACCTTTGTAGCTATTACCTTCTTGCCTTCAAAGCGAGCCATCTCAACCGACTTGTCGGCGGCTACTATTATTCCGTCGCAGTTTGCTATCTCTTCGGCTGTCAGCACGTTCTTTGCTCCGCCCGAACCGTTAGTTTCGACTTTTATCGTAATTCCGAGCTTTTTGCCTGCCTTTTCAAGCGCCTCTGCCGCCATATAGGTATGAGCTATTCCCGTAGGACAGGCGGTGACTGCAAGCACCTTTATCCTGTCGCTGTTATTATCTTCCCCAGCTTTTGCAGGCTCATCGGGATATTTTGCTTTTTCGGCTTCGTCTATTGCCGAAAGGAACTCGTCCTTGTCCTTTGCCGCTGTCAGCTTTGCTCTGAAATCTTCATCCATAAGCAAAGTCATAAGCCTTGACAGAACATCAAGATGAACATCTCCGTCATTCGGTGCGGCTATCATAAACAGAAGGTCTGACGGCTCGCCGTCAAGCGCCTCATAGTCAACGCCGCCGGGGACTGTCATTGCCGCAAGGGAAGGCTCTGCTACCGCTTCGCTTTTTGCATGGGGTATCGCTATGCCTTCTCCTACTGCCGTAGAACTCATATCTTCACGGGCAAGTATACCTTTTTTGTAGGTCTCAACATCTTTAATTCTGCCGCTTTTCGCCTGAAGTCCGACCAGCATATCGATAGCTTCGGACTTGTCTTTCGGTGCAGCATTTAAAAGAATGCTTTCCTTAGATAAAAGGTCTGTAATTCTCATGCTTTTTCCTCCTTGTCTTAAGACAACTGTTTGATTAGTTCGTCTATGGTTTTCTTTTCGGCAAGTCCGTCTGAAAATGCCGTTGCGCCACCCGAAGCCGTTCCGAGCTTAAGCGCATATTCATAATCGCCTTTTTCGCATCCGGCGATAAAACCCGCCACCATCGAGTCGCCTGCACCTACCGAGTTTTTCACCTTTCCTTTGCACACGCCGCAGATATGAGTCTTTCCGTATTCGTCAAGCAGTACGGCGCCGTCGCCTGCCATCGACACCAGTACATTGACAGCTCCCATCTCTTGAAGCTTTCCTGCGTACTTCACTATATCCTCGGTAGTTTTCATCTCGGTATCAAAGATCTCTCCAAGCTCAAAGTTGTTGGGCTTGATCAAAAAAGGCTTGTACTTCAGCACATTGAGCAGAAGGTCTTTTGTAGCGTCGACCACAACCCTTATATTTCTGCCGCTCAGCTTTTCAAGTATGCGCTCGTAAATATCCGCAGGAAGTGAAGCCGGTATGCTTCCTGCAAGCACCAGCGTATCGCCCTTTGTTAAGCGGTCAAGCTTCGCAAAAAGCTCGTCAAGCGCTTTGCCGTCAATATCGGGGCCCTGACCGTTAAGCTCGGTTTCCTTTTCGGATTTTATCTTGACATTTATTCTTGAAAAGCCGTTGTCAAGATGAACAAAATCCGCCTCTATGCCTGCTTTTGCTATGCCCTTTTCTATCGCTTCACCGGTAAAGCCTGCCACAAAGCCAAGCGCAATAGACTTTACTCCGAGCTGTGCAAGCACAAGCGATACATTAATTCCTTTTCCGCCGAAATATATCTCCTCGCTGTCCGAGCGGTTAACGGCGCCTGCCGTAAGCTCCTTTGTGTGAACGATATAATCGACTGCCGGATTGAAGGTAACGGTATATATCATCTTTTATCCCACCTCCGTGATTCTTGACGCTTCTTTATACTTCTTATTGGGAACAGTATCCGTAATTATAATCGCCTTGCCGAGCTGTGCGAATGTAGCCGAGCTTACCTCGTCAAACTTTGAGTGGTCGGCAAGTATATATGCCTCACGGCTGCTCTCTATGGCTGCGGATTTTACCTTTGCCTCGTTTACATCGGGAGTGGTAAATCCTGCTGTCAGCGATATGCCGTTTGTACCCATAAAGCACTTGTTGAAATTGTAGTTCTTAAGAGTCAGCACACACTCAGCTCCGACTATCGCCTCTGTTGACGATTTTATCTCGCCGCCTGTTATAAATACCTTAAAGCCTCTTGCCGCCAGCTTCTTTGCATGGATGAAACCGTTGGTAACAAAAGTCACATCCTTGACTTTAAGGTGATCTATCATCTTTTCGGTAGTTGTTCCTGCATCGAGAAAAACGAAATCTCCTTTTTCGATAAGCCTTGCCGCATATTCTGCGATAGCTTCTTTTTCGACGGTGCAGATAGACGCTTTTTCTTCGACATTCTTTTCAACCGATGAAAAGCTCTCGGATATTGACATCGCTCCGCCTCTGACCTTGATTATCCTGCCTTCATTTGCAAGATTGATAAGATCTCTTTTTACGGTCGATGACGAAACGCCGAGTATTTCGCAAAGCTCTGTAACGGTAACGCTCCGGCGGTCGTTTACAGCTTTTATTATCATAGAATGGCGTTCTTCGGTTAACATATTCAGACCTCTTGTTAATATAGATTGTTTTGAGCTGTTTTAAACTCATTTGGACTTATTCTCTGTCCTTGAGCATATAATAACACAGCAAAAGTTCAAAATCAAGCATTTTAGCTCAAAATAATTCAAATAGTTGCGAATTTTGTCTGTTTATACAACATATCGTAATAGTAATTGTGCATATTCAACAAAATAAGTGCGGTTTGACGGCAAACAGCTCAAAATAGTTCAATATAAATCAAAAAGGAGCTGTTTTCAGCTCCTTTCAGACTGTCGATAAACCTAAATCTTTCTCAAAATGGGGTTGAGGGGCGTCAGCCCCCAATAGGGGCGAGGGGCGATAGCCCCCGATCAACAGCCCCTTCCCGAGGGGAAGGGGTTTGGGGATGGGGATAGAGAATTCGTTCTATTTATAAAAATAAATACTTTTTTGACAAACTTAAAGGAGCTGTTTTCAGCTCCTTTATAATTATTCGTTTGTTGAGATTTACTTCAGCGCCTCTTCTATTGCCGCTATCTCTGCATCGGTAAAGTCGAGCTTTTCTATGCAGGCAACATTTTCCGCAATCTGCTCAGGTCTGCTTGCACCGATAAGCACAGTAGCAACCGCCTTATTGTGAAGTACCCACGACAGAGCCATCTGCGACAGCTTCTGACCTCTGCCCTTTGCTATTTCGTTCAGCTTAACAAGCCTTGACCTCATGGCGTCGTCAAGCTCGTTTGCTATCCAGGTTGCGCCCTTTCCTATTCTTGAATCGGCGGGAATATTCTCACCCAGATACTTGTCGGTAAGAAGTCCCTGATATAGCGGAGAGAATACGGCAAGGCTTACATTATTCTGAAGGCAATATTCGTCAAGCCCGTCTCTCTCCACCCACCTGTTAAGCATTGAGTATGACGGCTGATTGAGTATAAACGGCGTGCGGAGCTCTTTGAATATCTTCTGAATCTCCTCGGTCTGCTGTCTGTTATAATTGGATATGCCGACATACAGCGCCTTACCCTGCCGTACCGCATTGTCAAGCGCAAGCGCAGTTTCTTCTATCGGCGTACCGGGATCGAACACATGATGATAGAATATATCAACATAGTCGAGCTTCATACGCTTAAGGCTCTGGTCGAGCGAAGCTGTGAGATATTTTCTTGAGCCGTTCTTATCTCCGTACGGACCGGGCCACATATCATATCCTGCTTTGGTTGAAATGCACAGCTCGTCACGGTACTCTCTCAGTCCCCTGTCAAGTATCTTTCCGAAGTTCTCTTCGGCGCTTCCGTTATAAGGGTGTCCGTAGTTGTTGGCAAGGTCAAAGTGCGTTATTCCGAGATCGAATGCGGTATGCACCATCTGCTCCGCATTGGCAAAGCTTGAACCGAAGCCGAAGTTCTGCCACAGTCCGAGCGAAACGGCGGATAGCTTAAGTCCGCCGTTCCCACAGCGGTTGTAAATCATTTTTTCGTAACGATTTTCTTTCGCAAAATACATAGTATGTTCCTCCTGAATGCGCCGCATAATTTTCGCCGCGCTACTTACGCTAATTATATACAATATAAAAAAACTTTGCAAGGCTCTTTATAAAAATATATCGAATTTCCTTTTAGCAATGCGGTTTTTTCGGTGCAAAAAAATTTTTTGAATTTTTTTCATTTTTCTATTGACAAAACCTATCAGTTTAGTGTATAATACAAACATACCAAATAGATAGGTTTTAAGCGTTTTGGTTTACAGCAGAAACTTATCCGGAATTACCGTAAAAGAAAGGGGGCACATTCAGTGCATATAATAGCAAGAGCATTAAGGCACAATTTCAGAAACGGACGAATGTGCCGTTGTATAGCGCAGTAACCGATCCTAAAGTAAAACAAAAACATGACAGGCAGGCTAAAAGCCGCCGATAAAAAAGAAAGAGGTATTTAAAATGAGCTATACATACGATAACAACTACAGATTTGAGACGATTCAGCTTCACGCAGGACAGGAGAGTCCCGATCCCGCATCGGACGCAAGAGCAGTGCCGATATATCAGACGACATCTTATGTTTTCAGAAACAGCGAACACGCTGCCGCACGCTTCGGACTTGCCGACGCAGGCAACATCTACGGCAGACTTACAAACACCACTCAGAGCGTTTTTGAGACGAGAATCGCCGCACTCGAGGGCGGTGTTGCGGCACTTGCCACAGCATCGGGCGCAGCCGCTATAACCTATACCATTCAGGCGCTTGCTTATGCAGGCGACCATATAGTTGCACAGAAGACCATCTACGGCGGCAGCTACAACCTGCTTGCACATACTCTTCCCCAGTATGGCATAAGCACCACATTTGTAGACGCACACAATCTTGAAGAAGTAGAGAACGCAATTCAGGATAACACAAAGGCAATCTACCTTGAGACTCTGGGCAACCCCAACAGCGATATCCCCGACATAGACGCTATCGCCGAGATTGCCCACAAGCATGGCTTACCGCTGGTTATCGACAACACCTTCGGTACTCCTTATCTTATCCGCCCGATTGAACACGGCGCTGATATAGTAGTACATTCCGCTACAAAGTTCATCGGCGGTCACGGCACTACGCTTGGCGGCGTTATAGTTGACTCCGGTAAGTTTGACTGGAAGTCAAGCGGCAAGTACGCTCCCATCGCCGAAGCTAACCCCAGCTATCACGGCGTATCCTTTGTAGACGCGGCAGGTCCTGCGGCATTCGTTACATATATCCGTGCTATCCTTCTGCGTGATACCGGCGCTACGATCTCTCCGTTCAACGCTTTCCTGCTCTTACAGGGAACAGAAACGCTGTCGCTGAGACTCGACCGCCATGTTGAGAACACCAAGAAGGTTGTAGAATTCCTTTCAAATCATCCCAAGGTTGAAAAGGTAAACCACCCCTCTCTGCCCGACCATCCCGACCACGCACTTTATAAGAAGTACTTCCCCAACGGCGGTGCATCGATATTTACCTTCAATATCAAGGGCGGTCAGAAAGAAGCTCACGAGTTTATCGACAAGCTGCAGATATTCTCTCTGCTTGCAAATGTTGCAGATGTAAAGAGCCTTGTTATCCACCCTGCAACAACAACTCACTCACAGCTGACCGACGAGGAGCTTGCCGACCAGGGTATAGGCAGAAATACTATCCGCCTTTCTATCGGTACAGAGCATATCGATGATATCATAGCCGATCTCTCTCAGGCTTTCGGTGACTGATCCCGAAAAATATAACAGAATGACCTATGCCGATGATTTTTCAGTCATCGGCATATATTATGTTAAAGGAGCAATATGAACAACAAAGCAGTTATAGCTATGAGCGGCGGCACGATAACAAGCGTTTCGCCGTAATACAATACGAAAAAATAACCATTTGTGTATTGCATAACCATAATTTTTATGATATACTTTTTATGTCAGCAAAAATATCCTAAGCGAAAGGAAATATACGATGGGAGCGATACTTGAATATAAGTGCCCATGCTGCTGCGGTCCTCTTCAATTCGACACGGACTCGCAGAAAATGAAGTGTCCCTACTGCGACAATGAGTTTGACGCAGAGACGCTTAAGGCAAACGATGACATTCTTAAAGAAGAAAAACCCGATATGATGGACTGGTCAAGCCAGCCCGGAAACGAGTGGATGCAAGGTGAGCTTGACGGACAGAAGGTATATCTGTGCAAATCCTGCGGCGGACAGATAATATGCGATGATACTACCGGCGCAACCGACTGCCCTTACTGCGGAAGCCCGGTTGTTCTGGTAGGACAGTTTGCAGGCGACAAGAGGCCCGATCTTATCATACCGTTCAAGCTGGATAAAGAAGCGGCTAAAGCGGGCTTTAAACAGCACCTGCAGAAAAAGCGCCTTTTACCTAAGCAGTTCAGGAAAGACAGTTACATAGACGAAATCAAGGGAGTATACGTACCCTTCTGGCTGTTCGGTGCAGAGGCGGACGCACAGGCGTACTACCATGCTACAAAAGTCACCTGCTGGAGCGACTCGCACTACAACTATACCAAGACATCTCACTTCAGACTTTTCCGCAGCGGCTCGCTCAGCTTTGACAGAGTGCCAGTTGACGGCTCATCCAAGATGGCGGACGACCTTATGGAATCGATAGAGCCGTATTATGCTCAGGACGAAGTGCCTTTCCAGACGGCTTATCTGTCCGGTTATATTGCGGATAAATATGATGTTGACTCCGACGCCAGCATAAGCCGTGCAAACGACAGAATAAAGAAAAGTACTTTAGACCAGATGGCTACCACAGCAACGGGATACACAACGGTTACTCCCGAAAATGCTTCGGTGCAGTTCAAAAACAGCTCGGTCAGATATGCTCTCTACCCCGTATGGCTTCTCACAGCAAAGTGGAACGGTGAAATATACAACTTTGCAATGAACGGACAGACAGGTAAATTTGTCGGCAATCTTCCTATGGATAAAGGCGCATATTGGCGCTGGACGGGACTCATTGCGCTTATTGCGACTATAATCGCATTCGGCGTATCGTGGTTCTTGTTCCTGAATTAAGGAGGGCTTGCAAATGATAAAGAGAATAACAGCGCTGCTTACCGCAGCCGTATTGATGCTTTGCTCGGCTATCCCCTGCTTTGCCGAAAATAATAGGGACTGGCAAAGCGGCAAAATACCTTCGGAAAGACTGCTCCCCAGAGCAGTCGATTATACCGACACTCTTTCAAGCGATGAGCTTGACACGCTGAGTTCAAAGCTTGATGATATCAGCGCTAAGTGGGGCGTAGATGTTGTATGCGTACTGGATACCGATTACGAATCGTATACTTATTCCGCTACCTCTTATGCAGATGATTATTACGATTACAACGGCTTCAGAAACGACGGCATAGCTCTTGCGATATTTACCGTTTCAAGAGAATGGGCAATAAGCACTAAAGGAAGTGCGATCTCTACCTTTACCGATAAAGGTCAGTCCGACATAATATCCGACATCAAGAGCTATATGTCGAACGGTGACTATTATGAGGCATTTTACAAATTTGCCGACAAATGCGACGAGTATCTGCAGTATGAGAAGGACAACGGCAAAGCAAAAACCGACAGTTCCGGCAAAAATTTGATCATTGCAATTGCAATAAGCGTTGTGATCGGTGTTATAGTGGGCTTTATCGGCTCGGGCATGATGAAGTCAAAGCTGAAGAGCGTTAAGTTCCAGTCGGGCGCCGCAAACTATGTAGTGCCAAATACCTTCAACCTTTCAAACGCACAGGATGTTTACCTTTACAGCACGGTAACCAAGACAAGGCGTGAAAGTGATTCGTCAAGTGGTTCGGGCGGCTCAAGCACTCACTCAAGCTCTTCGGGCAGTACGCACGGAGGCAGCTCGGGAAGCTTCTGATAACACAGCGCCTGCACATTATTCTATTACAATTACAGCGCCGTCAGCGTATTGCTTACGGCGCTTTACTTTTTTCAAATACTACAACAACACAATCAAAAACACTGCCCTTGTCTGTCGGAAAACTCCGACCTTCAAGGGCAGTACAAATTTATTCAGATAAGCTTATGTACCCATTACGCTATACCGAAGCCGAGGATCTCTACATAAGTTGCGGTATCGTCTCCGCTTTGCGTTACGGGAACAATGCTGACCTTGTGAGTTGCGTCTTCGCCCGAGAAGGTAAGCGTAGCTACAGGGTTATTCCAGCCGTCATTTGCGCTGGTTGCGAATGTGCCTGCCTCTTCGCCGTCAACGGTAAACTTCAACGAGCCGTATGCCTTACTTGCCGCACATTTATAAACCAGCATCAGATTTTTGCCGGTGAACTCAAACTCCATCGCTTCGCATGCCGACGGGGTACCCTTATATAACCAGCCCTGCGGGAATGCAGAAACCGTAGTATCCTTATCGGTGGAGAAAGAGCCTGCCGTATTCATTGTAAATCTGTCTGAAGAATGAGCTCTGTCTACAAACTCCATATTTGCAAACCTGTCTGAATAAACCCATGTTTCGGGAAGTGCGGATATTGTTACATCCTTCATCTCTGCGGCTTTTTCCTTAGCCTTGTTCAGCATATTCATAATAAGGTCGCAGGTCATCTCGTGTCCCCAGACATTCGGGTGAGATTCATCGTCGGAATAATCTTCCCAGGTCATTCTGCCCGTTTCAAATTCGTGAGCAAGCACATTATTAAGCGAAATCATAGGAAGACCATATGCTTTGCCTACTTCAGACATATAAGCCTCACAGGTGTGTCCGCTTTTTATTACGGTGAAATATAGAGCAACAGCAGGACTGCCTTCCTCTGACAGCACCTTTCGCACAAGCGCCTCATAGCTGTCTTTGTAAATCTGATCGTTTCCATCGTTTACGGCAAACTCAACAAAGATAAGATCGGGGTTGTAGTCAAGGACATCACGCTGAAGACGGATATTGCCGAGTATACTCGGAGTGCCGCTCAAACCGGCATTGACATAGTTTATCTTGTTATCGGGGTACATCTCGCAAAGGTGGTCGTAGGTAAGCTTAGCCCAGCATTTTTCAGGGCCTGCCGTAAGACCTTCGGTGATACTGCCTCCGATAAATGCGACAGTTACTTCCTTGCCATTGTCCAGCTTTTCAAAGAATTTTGCCATACGCTCCATATTGCCAAGATCCATAAGTGATCTGTCTACCATATTGGCATATATCTGCTCCTTTGTAAGCGTGCTTTCGTCTATGCTATGCGTTTCGGAGGAAACCGCTTCGGAGGAAGCCTCTTCGGACGAAACCGCTTCGGATGAGCTGTCCTGCGCAGTACTGCTCTCAGATGTGTAGGAAGAGCTGCCCGATGTATCGGCAGAAGATGAACTTGCGGCACTGTCGGCACAGCCTGTAAGTGCCAGAGCGCAAAGAACTGCCGCAGATAGAATTTTAAGTCCGGTATTTTTCATTATTCCGACCTTTCCTTTCTTGTTATTAAGCTTCTGGAAAGCACAAGCTTTTCTCCGCTTTGAATTACTCCTTAATTATAAACGATTTTCCCCTAATATTCAATAACAATGCGAGTATTATTTCTTCCTTTCACTAAAATCCGACAGAAATAATATAATATATAGACCGCCGCATATCATGATATTTTCATATTCGACCTATATGCCGACTAATTTCAGCCGAATCTGTATAAAACCTTATTGACGGTTAAAAATAATTCCGTACATCAGATTTGCCCGCTGGGCTTTATAACTGTAAATAATAACGGAAAGGACAGAAAGTTATGCTTGTAAAAAGAGGAGAAATTTACTATGCCGACCTGAGTCCCGTTGTGGGAAGCGAACAGGGAGGTATGCGCCCCGTACTTATAGTACAAAACGATGTCGGAAACCGCCACAGCCCAACCGTGATCGCCGCCGCCATAACAAGTCAGAAAGATAAATCGAAACTTCCTACTCACATTTCCATAAATGCCGACCGATGCGGTCTGGCAAAAGATTCAATAGTTCTGCTTGAGCAGGTGCGTACCCTTGACAAACAGCGCCTTAAAGAGCGCATGGGCGAGCTTGACGAAGGCGCAATGACCAAAGTTGACAACGCCCTGTCGGTGAGCTTCGGACTAAGCGGTCAGTAAATTGCCGATATCGTAAAATTTTTTAAAAAAGCTGAAACTTTTTCTTATTAACCTCCGACTACCGAAATGTAAGCAGTTGATAAAGAATTTTTAAAAAAAATTCAAAATAAGATGAAACTTTTTGAGCGAACCTTATGACTGCATAAATGTAAAAACTAAAACCGTGCTTTAAAGCACAGAATAAATGGAGGACAAAGAAATGAAAAAGATTTTAGCAACAATCGCTTCTATCGCAATGGTAGCTGCTTGCTCTACAGCAGCTTTTGCAGCTGGTGATTTAGGTGTTTCTGAAAAGCCTGAGGATGTAGCTCCCGGCGCTTCTTCCGGCAACACAAACACAGGTGTTGTACTTACAGTAGTTCCCGTAGCTCTCGCTGCAGGCGCACTCACAGTAAGCGGTATCGTTTTAAAGAAGAAGAACAAGTAATTTAATTATTTGATAAATTCGATGCGACTGCAATTTTGGCAGTCAAGAAGGACAATGTTCGAGTTTATGGCCCCGTTACCAAAAGGTAACGGGGTTTTCGTTTGTTGAAAAAGTATTTATTTTTGTAAATAGAACGAATTCTCTATCCCTAACCCCTAAACCTTTGTGAACGCTCTGTGGCGCATTGTCCTAATGCGCTTTGGGCGT
>CAMEKR010000047.1 GCA_945921515.1 uncultured Clostridia bacterium
ACACTTAAGCATAAACCCATCATTCAGAAAGGTTGGAATTTGGTGCGGCTCACAGGCACACAACCGTAATCTTTGAATCTTCGCTATCGTTCAACCCCAACCGTTAATCACACTTAAGCATAAACCCATCATTCAGAAAGGTTGGAACTTGGTGCGGCTCACAGCCGCTCAATCCAACCCATTTCGTCGGGGAGCTTGCCGTATTGCATACCGGTCATTGTATCGTAAAGTCTCTGTGAGATAGGACCTATCTTGTTGTTGTTTATCTCCATAACCTTGTCGCCCCACTTTAAGTGGCCTACGGGAGAGATAACTGCGGCAGTACCCGTTCCGAATACTTCGTTCAGCTTGCCTGCGTCGTATGCGTCGGCAATCTCCTGGATAGTTATTCTTCTCTCGCTCACCTTGAGTCCCCACTTCTTGCAAAGCTCGATAGAGGACTTTCTTGTGATACCCGAGAGAATAGAGCCCTGAAGCATGGGAGTTACAACCTCGCCGTCAATAACGAAGAAGATGTTCATTGCACCTACTTCTTCTATGTACTTTCTCTCAACGCCGTCAAGCCAAAGCACCTGTGAGTAGTTCTGCTTGTGCGCCTCGTCCTGACCTGCAAGAGAAGCCGCATAGTTGCCGCCTGTCTTGGTAAAGCCCATACCGCCTCTTACCGCACGCACATAGTTTGTCTCAACATAGATGTTGACAGGATCGAGTCCCGATGCGTAGTATGCGCCGGAGGGTGACATTATTATCATAAAGTAATACTTATCACCGGGGCGGACACCGAGGAACGGATCAGCCGCAAATATGAACGGACGGATGTAAAGCGAAGCACCGTCTGTATGGGGAACCCAGTCTGCGTCTATCTTTACAAGCTCGTGCAAAGCCTGCAGACAGTCGTCTACATTAAGCTGAGGTATAACAAGACGCTCAGCGGAAATGTTCATTCTCTTGAAGTTCTCTTCGGGACGGAAGAACTGAATGTTTCCGTCGGGAGTTCTGTATGCCTTCATACCCTCGAAGATTTCCTGTCCGTAGTGAAGCACCATTGCGGCAGGTGAAAGAGCAATATCTCCGTAGGGCACTATGCGTGCGTCGTGCCATCCCATACCCGTGTCATAGTCCATAATGAACATATGGTCGGTAAAGATATGACCGAATCCGAGTTTTGTTTCGTCAGCCGGCTTTGCCTTAGGCGTAGTAGTTTTTTCGATTCTGATCTCCATTGTAAACCATTCCTTCCTGAAAGCGAATATCTCGCTTTGTATCCGTAGATATGACATACTTTACAGCTTTTGTGCGCTATGCAAAATGCAATGTCGCTTTGCGCTTACTTGCAGGAGCATACCGACAAAATTTGCCGTATCGCTGTCTGTACAAAGAAAATTATATCACCTTTCCTCATAAAGTTCAATATCTTTTTTTACTATTTTGAATTATCGGCATCCTTTTCTTTCATACAAAGTGCATAGCACCGAAAACTTACTGCTGTATCACCGTAATAGAATTTGCAAGCTTCATTTTGCACAGTACGGTGTCTTTTTCACCCGATATTATCCTTATACGGCTGCCGTTGGAGTAAATAATATCTCCGTTTTCAAGCAGTCTGTAATCCATAATGCGCTTTTTTATGACCGTTTCGTTTCCGTCCTTACTGCGCCTTACGAGCTCCCAGTCCGACGGTATCACGCCCTCGTCGCCGCTTGAGTTGAGCTGTTTTTCCGCCTTTATGAGATTTCCCTCAACAAACGCTTCACGCTCGTCTGCCGTCTTGCTCTTTGCGGGATTCCTGCCGCCTGTGCGTAAAGGCTCTCCGCCGAAAGCCATCGAGAAAACGCTTAAAAATCCGCCGATAGCCTTGATTATCCTGACGGGGAACAGCACAATGTCAAGCAGAAGGTTGCCCTTCTTCCTTGTCGGAACATATTTTCTCCTGATAAAGTACATATTCCCGTCGCTGTCGTCCTGCGGCTTTATGCAGTCGTAGCCGTCTTCGGCGATATACTCGTCTATGGTCGAGCTTCTCAGGTCGTACATACATATCGAGCAAGGACTCTTTTCAACAACATTTCCGCTTCTGTCGGTGGCAAATCCCATCGCCGTGTAATAAATTATATCGCTGTTCTGCCGTGATATATGCGGATGCGTTTCGCTTGTAAATCCCTCGGTGAGCTGTTCAAAACTGCCGTTTTGCGTGTTTACAAGCGCAATGTGATTTTCATAACCGTTGTTTCCTGCGCTGACGGCACATTTCCCGTCAAAGCAGTCAATGCCTGCGATAACTTCGCTGCGGTTTGCAAATATGTAGTTCTCTTCATCGCCGCTTTTAAGATACATTCCGCCCACGCCGTCCGCAAAGGTAGAATATATCAGCTTATCACCGCACGCTCCTACGCCTTTGAGCATAGAAAAAGCGTCAGCCTCTCCGTATTCCTTTTCCTCAACGCCCATAAATTTAGCGCCTTTTCCCGTGGTTTTCCATTCGTCACGGGCTTTCATCTTGCGCACAGCGTCACGGTAGCTCTCCACCCTCTCGCACGGTATGCGCTTTTCCTTGCCGTTTTCTATGCGGTAAAGCTCGCCTTCACTAAGGCAGTATATTTCCATTTTTTGTTTCCCCTTTTGCGTCATATCGGTAGGTGATTCTTAATGGCTTTCTTTGTTATTTATCCTGTCCGTAGTAGGCGTTTGCACCGTGCTTTCTGAGATAATGCTTGTCGAGCAGCTCCTGCTGCATAGGCTTTATATCCTTGTCAAGAAGCATATCGAACATTGCCATCTTTGCCACATTTTCAAGCACAACGGCATTGTGTACCGCTTCGTATGCGTCCTTGCCCCAGGCAAAAGGACCGTGTGAATGAACATTTACCGCAGGTACGCTGTCGGGATCGATTCCACGCTTTTTGAAGGTGTCTATAATTATAGTTCCCGTCTCTTTTTCGTATTCGCCGCCGATAGCTTCTGCCGTCATCATTTCGGTGCAGGGAATTGCACCGTAGAAATAGTCGGCGTGAGTAGTTCCGAGCGCAGGTATGTCCCGTCCGCTTTGGGCAAATGCCGTGCTCCATTGCGAATGAGTGTGAACGATACCGCCGATGTTACGAAAAGCCTTGTATAATTCAAGGTGAGTGGGAGTGTCGCTTGACGGCTTAAGATCGCCCTCTACCTGTTCGCCGTCAAGAGTTACTACAACAAGGTCGTCTACCGTCATCGTGTCGTATTCAACGCCCGACGGTTTTATAACAACAAGACCTCTTTCACGGTCAATGCCCGATACATTTCCCCAGGTGAATGTGACAAGGTTGTAACGGGGGAGCATAAGGTTTGCTTCCAGTACCTGCTTTTTAAGTTTCTTTAACATAATTTTGCCTTTCTTATTTGCACTTCTTTACGAATCTGCCTTCCATTTTCTTTATGAAATAATTGCGTACTTCAAGCGCTTCCTGCATAGTTAGCTGGTCTTTCGGCAGGCAGTACGCAAGGTCATACCTGAAGTAAATGAAAAAATACTTTTCCGTTTCGTATATCTTGAATATCGTGTTCCACGAAAAGCTGATATCGGTGTCGGTTCTGCCTCCGAATACCCTAACTGCCTGTGTATCGTAGCTGAATGTCCTTTTTGCGTTCAGCAGAACCTTGCCGTACTTTATGCCGTCGTCTGCTTTCTTTTTGACAAGCAGAGCAGTCACAAGTATGACGCAGGCGCACACCGCACCCACAGTGCCCGATACATAAAGCGGTATCAGCCCCGCAAGCCCTATGACAAGCACCGCTACTGTTACAGCCGCCGCAATGATGCATATTATATTATTGCTTTTTTTCAGCGTAAATTCCGTGAAGCTGACTAAACTGCGGTAATCTTCTGCAGTAGTAGTTATCTCCTTTGAAAACAAGTGTTATTCCTCCGTTTGTTCCTGTTCGTTGCCGTTTTCGGCTTCTTTCTTATGTTCTTCCTGCTCTTGTCCCGATGCTGTGCCGTCAGCATTTTCTTCAGGCTTGGCTTCGGCTTTGTCTGACGCTTCTTTTTTATCCGAGCGTTCAAAACGGTCATTTTCACGCTTTGGCGCAGGAGCTTCTTCATTTTTAGCTTCTTTGACTTCAGGTTCTTCGGGCTGTTCAAGCACTTTATATATCTCGTCTTTTTTCTGAACAAAGAGCAGTAAATCTTCTCCCGTTACTATGTCGAGCTTCTCGCCGCTTTTTATATCGGTATGGTATACCGATATTGCGTCAAAGCGGTAGCTTCTGCCGTTATATCTGACCTTTACCTTTCCGTAGCCGTCGCCGTCTATATCGCTTAGCGCTACGGCTTCATATCCCGTTAAATCGTCGGGGGACGGCGCTTTTCCGTTAATAAATCGCTTTGCGGCAGGGGAGAGAAAATGCACCCCGATAAAGTTTACGATAAGAGCCGCCGCCAAATCGACGGGGATGAGAAAATACCAGGGGAGAGGGAGTGGCAGGAGAAAAAGTCCGATATAACCGAATGAAGCTACAAATACCGAGTAGCCGTATATCCCCTGCGGTATAAATTCTTCTATGGGTATTGTCTTTGCTTTTGGGAGCTTAAAGCCTAAGTTTATCTTAAGCCTGAAGAAAATAAGCATCACAAGAAGTCCGCATATTCCGACCGTACCGAATACGGCGCAGACTATAAATAAAACTCGCATGGCTTTACCGGTCTTCCTTTTCGGGCAGAACGGTAAGGCGCACCTTTACTATTCTGCGCTCGCTGACCTTAAGCACCGTTATCCTGAAGTCTTCGGTGGTGACCATTTCGTTTGTTTCGGGTATCTTGCCGAACAGCTCCAGCACCCAGCCGCCTATAGTCTTTGCGTTGCCCTTGATATTGGGGTATTTATCCGTGCGGTTGTGCCAGTAGCGCTTGAACTGAGTCAGCGATACATCGCCGTTTACATTGAACTCGTTTTCCGAAACGAAAGTAACGGGGGTCACTATCTCATCGTTTTCGTCCCATATCTCGCCTACAAGCTGTTCGAGAATATCTTCAAGAGTAACTATGCCCAGCGTTCCGCCGTACTGGTCGAGTACGACCGCCATATGTACCTTTTCACGCTGCATCTGCTTCATTATCTCGCTTATCTTCATGAGGTGCGGAACATAGTGTATCTCCTGCACGATATCACGCAGTAAAAATGCGTCCGATTTTTCCTTAGTTATATATCTCTTGAAGAAATCCTTCTGGCTTACAAATCCGGTTATATGATCGATAGAGCCTTCATAAACGGGCAGTCTTGAGTATTCCTCGTTTATGAAAATATCCCGTACCTTTTCGATATCCTCGTTTATATCGACCGCAACGACATCGACACGGTGGGTTATTATCTCGTCAACTACCGTTTCATCAAACTGAAGAGCACTCTTTACAAGATCACGCTCCTGCTCCTCAAGAACGCCCTCGTCTTCTATCTCATCAATGATAGCCATAAGCTCCTGCTCGGTGACGGATACTTCCTTCTTATTGCCGAACAGCTTGTCTGCGAGCTTTTTCAGCAGTATGAACAGCGCCGACAAAGGCGTGAAGAAAAAAGTGAGAAATGTGATTATACCGCTTGTAGCAACAGTCATGCCCTCCGAGTGATCTTTCGCAAGGCTCTTTGGCAGTACCTCGCCGAAGGTCAGAATCACAAGCGTCAGCACAACGGTAGACACAAGTGCGGCGTTGTCGGGTCCTACAACAGCGGTCGCAAGCACGGTAGCAAGCGAGGAAGCGGTTATGTTTACTATATTGTTTCCGATAAGAATAGTTGTTATGACCTTGTCATATTTGTCAAGCAGCTTAAGAGCCATTTTTGCGCCCTTAGAGCCTCCCTCTGCCATACTTTTGAGTCGTATGCGGTTTGAGCCTGTGAGCGCTGTTTCACTCGCCGAGAAGAAAGACGAGCAGGCAATCATAATGATAATTATTATCAGCAGTTGTATTTCCATCTGTAAGCGGTACTCCTTATCCTGTACAAAAGCAAAGCGGTTTTTCTTTGCCGCTAAATATACATATTCATAATAACATATCCACAGCGTGCGGTCAATATGTTTCTTTCGACAAATTCCGTCGGAATGGTATAAAAAACAGCCCGAAATTTAAATCGGGCTATCAGCTTGTCGAAAAAGTATTTATTTTTGTAAATAGAACGAATTCTCTATCCCCATCCCCAAACCCCTTCCCCTCGGGAAGGGGCTGTTGATCGGGGGCTATCGCCCCTCGCCCCTATTGGGGGCTGACGCCCCTCAACCCCATTTTGAGAAAGATTTAGGTTTATCGACAGTCTGAACAGCCCGAAATAAAATCGGGCTGTCATGTTATCAATTTATTCTTCCTTTTCGGCTTCAACACATTCCTGCGTGCTTTCCTTCGCCATCTCTCTGAGATTTTTTCTGTTTTCCTTTGCGATAGTTTCGTTATGCATCCACATTTTTATCAGTGTTATCGAGTAGAGTATGCCGGACAGAAGCATGATACCTATGCAGATAAGTATCAGTACTAACGAGGCCTTTGACTCGGGCGGGAATACTCCGGGGAAGAAGAGCAGAGCAAGCACCGCAATGTAGATTATAGCCGTGCAGACCTTACCGTACCAGCGTGCGCCGTCAAGCTTTGTCTGCTTTGCCTTTAACAGCACCAGTCCCATAATAGCCATAAAGCCGTCTTTCAGCAGCCATATCACAAGAAGCACCCACATAAGAGGGTAGTTCAGCGCAATGCACAAGAACAGCGTACCCTGCGTCAGCTTATCCGCAAGGGGATCGAGAAACTTGCCGAACTCGGTTATCATATTGCATCTTCTTGCGATCTGTCCGTCAAGAAAATCGGTAATGCCCGAAACCACAACGACAGCCGCCGCAAGATAGTATTCGCCGCTTGTTCCGGCAGTAAGGTAAAGCCATACGAAAATAGGAATAAGCAATATTCTTACAAAACTGAGTATGTTGGGAACAGAAAAGATATCTTTTTTCACAGGCTCACCTCTTTTATTTTAATCGGGCATAATCGCCCCCTGAAATCGTGAAGTAATTATACTACAAAACCAAACAAAAATCCAGTTTTTGAAATTAAATTTGTAGGAATTAACGAAACTTGGTAAATATTGTCCGAATATGTGTAGTTTTTGCTTAAAACCTGACAATATTTATCTCGGCTAATCTATTTTTCCTCTGTCAAGGAGTAATATACCTTGTATAATTCCTGAGTTGAGTTTTCAAGGAAATAATAATGCGCTATGTACGGTACAAGAAGTATCAACAGAAGTGCTGACAGCGCAAGAAAGTATGCATTTGAAAAAGCAAGTATCAGCGACAGCAGAAAGAAAATGCCGAAGCTCATAGTGACAATTAAATGTATAAGCCGCTCGTGCTGATAAAAGCCGATACGCACAAGAAGCTTTTCGGCAAGCTCCTTCTTGTCGGTTTCGGGGTCATTTGCCTGCTGTAAGATTAATTCTTTGTACTCTTTTATCTCGTTTTTCATAAAACCGCCTTCTTAAAGTGCAGAATAGTAGTCACGCATTTTTACGGCAAGCCTGTCACAGCGCTCGTTTTCGGGATGGCCTGCGTGTCCCTTTATCCACCTGAACTGAACCTCGTGAGTTGACAGCAACGGCAGCAGCTTTTCCCAAAGGTCTGAGTTTAGTGCAGGGGAGTTGTCTGCCTTTTTCCAGCCCTTACGCTTCCAGTTTTCAACCCAGCCTTTTGTAACAGCGTCAACGACATATCTGCTGTCGGTGGTGAGAACCACCTCGCAGGGAAATTTCAGCGCAGACAGAGCCTCAATTACCGCAGTAAGCTCCATACGGTTATTGGTGGTGTGCTTTTCACCGCCGAAAAGCTCTTTTTCTTTGCCGTTCCAGCGAAGAATGGCTCCGTAGCCGCCGGGACCGGGATTTCCGCTGCAGGCACCGTCGCTGAATATCTCAACCTTTGCTTTTGGCATTTTTCCTTTCCTTTCTTGCGTTTGAGAGCTTATCAAAAACATTTCTCCAGTATATCTGGAACGCAAGCAGATTCTTTATTATCTTCTTTTCAAATATAGCTGTTATAACGCCCAGCAGTACCGTGCTTCCCATAAGTATAGCGGTCATAATAAGCATCTCTTTGCAAAGAGGCTGTAAATCGAGCAGGAAGTCTTTAAGTACCATAAGGTCAAGCGCAAAGCCTGTCACAAGGAAGGCGAGCAGACCTATCTTCCAGGGCTTGAACGGCAGACATACCTTTACCAGTATCACAAAAGCCGCAAAGCCTATACACAGCGTAGCCATAGTGTTTACGCCTGCGTCGAACACTTCAAGCGGCAATATACCCGCCCAGCCCGAAATATACCTCATCAGCACTATGCCGATAAAATTGAAGGTGATAAGCAGTCCGTGCATAATGGACTTAGGCATTACATTTTCGATAAATTCGCCCTTTACACGCTTGAAGTTAGGCTCCATAGCAAGTAAGAACGAGGGGATTCCGTTGGTGAATATGTTTATCTGCGTAAGCTGTATCGCCTGAAGAGGATATGCCATCGGCACAAAGCAGAACAATAGCGCCGCCAAGAATGAGTATACCGTCTTATATAAGAACAGTACGCCCGAGCGCTCGATATTGTTTATAGAGCGTCTGCCTTCGCCGACTATCTTCGGCATTGACGCAAAGTTGCTGTCAAGCAGTACGATGTTTGATACGTTTCTTGCGGCATCGCTTCCCGACTGCATTGCTATAGAGCAGTCGGATTCTTTCAGCGCAAGTACATCGTTTACACCGTCGCCGGTCATGGCAACCGTGTGTCCCTGCGCCTTCAGCGCCTTTACAAGCTCCAGCTTCTGATAGGGAGTAACTCTGCCGAATATCTTGTACTTATCAGCTGCCGCCCACAGAGCCTCATCGTCGGTAAGGGTAGAAGCGTCTATATAGTTATCATAGCCTGCAAGGCCTGCACGCTTAGCAACGCCCGAAACGGTAACGGGGCTGTCGCCCGATATTATCCTGATATCGACATCCTGCTCGGCAAAATAGCGCAGAGTGTCGGGAGCTTCTTTTCTTATGCAGTCGGTTATCTTTACAAGAGCAACGGGGCGGATACCTTCGGGCAGAGCGCCGCCCTCAACTTCGGGGGGCATATTTTCGGAATACGCAAAAAGCACTATGCGGTAGCCGCCCTCAGCCTCTTTTTCTATCATCGCTCTTAAGCAGTCGGTCATAGAATCGCCGAGTATAAATTCGGCGGCGCCCAGTATATATGTGCCTTTGCCGCCAAAAGCCGCAAGGCTCCATTTCTTTGCACTTGAAAAATGTACCACGCTGTCTGCTTGCCATTCGCAAACGGCGTTTTCACCGTTATTTCTGTATCTGTCCATAATGGCAAGGGCAGTGGGATTGTTGTCGCCAAGAGCGTATATCATCTCGCACAGAGCTTTTTCGCAGTCGGTTTCGTCAAGGGAAATTACATCGGTGACTTCCATCTTTCCCTCGGTTATCGTGCCTGTCTTGTCAAGGCACAGCACATCTACTCTTGCCAGAGTTTCAACGCAGTAAAGGTCCTGCGCAAGCGTCTTGTTGGTAGCAAGCCTTATAACGCTCACCGCAAGCACCATACTTGCCATAAGCACAAGTCCTTCGGGTATCATGCCTATTATAGCGGATACCGTGTTTACTACCGCCTCGTTAAACGGCGTGCCTGCAAGCAGCATCTCTTTGCCGAACATAAGCAGTATCATAGGAATTATGCACAGCGAGATTATCTTCAGTATATAGTTGATACTGCCCAGCATCTTTGAGTTGTTCTTCTTTATGTATTTTGCACCGCTGGTTATCTTGCTTGCGTAGTTGTCTGCACCGATTCTTATTACCTGCGCCTTTGTTTCGCCGCTAACAAGATAAGAGCCTGAGAGAATCTCATCGCCGGGCTTTTTTATAACGGGGTCGCTCTCGCCTGTAATAAGGCTTTCGTTCACTTCGCATTCGCCAAGCACTACAACGCAGTCCGAGCAGACCTGCTTGCCTGCCGTAAGTATCATAAGGTCGTCAAGCACTATGTCCTTTACGGCTATAGTCTGCCGTACTCCGCCTCTTATTACATCGGCTTTGGGTGCAGAAATAAGAGCCAGCTTGTCAATGGCTCTCTTTGAGCGTATTTCCTGGAATATGCCTATTGCGGTATTGCACAGTATAACTCCTAAGAACAGACAGTTCTTGAATGAGCCTACCGCTACAACGCACGCCGCAAGTATCACATTTATCAGGTTGAAGAAGGTAAGGCAGTTATCCTTGAATATCTGCTTTATGGATTTGCTGGGGATATTCATATCGCCGTTGACTTTGCCATCCGTTATACGCTGTGATACCTGCGCATCGGACAAACCGAGATTTGTATCGGTGGCAAAGTCTAAGGTGGCTGAGTTGTTGGGATCAGACATTTATTTTAGTTCCTTCCGTTGTTATAGGTCAGAGTTACTGCTCGGCACAGCCGCCAGCGTCGGCGGGATCATCTCCGTTTGCCATGTCAGCGTTTGCGTCTGCAACCTCGCCTGTCTTTATGTAGCTTAAGAAGTCCTTCAGCTCCGTCTCGTGATCTGCGCCGTTGCAAAGGTCGCTGTAAAGATGCGCTCCGAAGTCCCAGAAGCGTGCCATCTCGGGAGTATTCGGCATAATGTATGAATACTGAAGCTGGTCAACAAAGCCATCAAGCTTGTCGCCGATAGCGATGTTAGCCGCAGGTAGCGCATTGGTTATATCAAGTCTCAGCTTCTGCATAGCTTCTGTGAGCAGGAATTTGCCGAAGGCCGCCGCCTCATTTGGATGCTCGCTTTTTGAATATACGAACATCGTTCTCACTCCGGCAAGAGAGTAGGTCATATCGCCGTTATGGTCAAAGGACGGGAGCTTTATCACTCCGTAGTTCATTCCTGCTTTGTCTGCTTTTGCGGCAAACCAGGGACCGTTGACGAAAAGTGCGGCATTTCCGCTTAAAAATACATTGTCATAATCATCGTAGGTAAAGTCCGTCACATCGGGGAGAATATCTTTCATCCGGTAGAGCAAATCAAGACCTCTCAGCGCCTCATCACTGAAAAGACCGTAGTTTTCTCCCTCCATCATTCTGTTTTCGAAGGAGCTCATAAGCATTGAAATGTAGTACATCGACTCGGTATGGAAAATAAAGCCGTATTTTCCCGTATATGTACTGTTGAAGGTCTTGCACCAGGGGATAAGCTCATCCCAGGTTGACGGAATATCCTTTTCGGCAACAAGGTTCTTGTTGTAATAAAGTGCGTATGTCTCGCATGAGGTGGGATAGCCGTACATAACGCCGTTGCAGGTCAGTGCGTCAGACGCCATATCAAGCACCGATGCGCTTACCTGATCGCTGTCCTTAGTGGGAAGTATCAGATCATTCTCGATAAGCTTGCCTGCCATATCGCAGGGCGAGCCGAACAGGTCGGGCTTTGCGACTTCGCTTTGCTCGTTTGTAAGCTCGGTATAGGCATCGGTTATTTCAACATGGACATACTCAATATGTATATTGGGGTAGTATTTTGTAAACTCCTGTCCTGCTTTTTTTATCCACTCGTCGGGACCGTTTTCCGATTCCCACACGGTAAGGGTTATATCGTCTTTAGTAAGTCCGCTTTCAACCTTGTAGGGCTTTGACTCAGCCACACTTGAAGTATTCGAGCTATGATCTGTTATTATAAGAGAGCTATCGGAGCATCCCGAACAGATAATGCAGGCAAACGCCGTAAGTAATGCGGCTGCAGCTTTTTTGTGTATCATAAATTCCTCCGTAAAACCAAAGGTTTTATGCGCCGGCAAGGCATAAATAAAGTTATTATAATTGTACATCACAATGCAGGATTTGTCAACTGCATAGCTTATTATGCTTGCAAAATATGCTCTTTTATGCTACAATAATATAAACATGATTATAACACGGCGGCGGTAAAGCCGTATAAGCGCAATACAGCCGTAATAAGACAATATAAACAAGAGGTAGGATCGGTATGTCTGATAATGATAAAAAATACGAAACAAGCAACATTGATGATATAAAGGCGCTCTTTGACGGGAGAAAAACAAAAGAAGAGCCTGCACCCCAAAACCCCTTAACAAAGGGAAAAGACGAAGTGATAAAGGAGAAATCCGCAGTGAACGGTAAAAAGGCAGAAAACGAAAAGAAACGGCGCAACCGCATGATTGCGAATGTTATGATATACTCGGGCATTGGACTGTTGATAGTGGCGTGTGCTGTTATGCTGGCATTTATTTTCACCAGCAACAACGGCAAGCAGATAGACAGCCTTAGCATCACAGACGGCAACATCGAGCTGAGAGTCGGACATACAAAAAAGCTTAGCGTAAGTACAAAGCCTGAGGGAAGCGAGTACGCATTGTCTTTTGAAAGCTCGGATACAAGCGTTGCTACTGTTTCACTTGACGGAATCGTTACGGGAGTTAACCCCGGCAAGACCGAGATAAGCGTATCAAGCGGCGGTCTTACTTCAACGGTAGAAGTCACGGTACGCAAGGACATTATCGACAGTCTTTCTGTTTCGCTTGCGGCATTGTCGCTTGACGGCGGAGAAGAGCATACGGTTACGGTATCATATACTCCGTCAGACGCAAAGGATATAAACATTGTATGGAAAAGTGAGGATACCGAGACTGCGACCGTTGACGAAAACGGCGTTATAAAAGGCGTCAACACGGGCGAGACGGTAATAACCGTTACCGATACCGTAACAGGCAAATCCGCAGATGTTAAGGTCACGGTAAACGGACTTGAGCTGCCAAGCTCCATGAGCTTTGACAAAGAGAGCGTAACTCTTGAAGTCGGAGAAAAATATCAGTCGGTGCTGTGCTTCACTCCCGAGGATATAACTAATACAAGTGCGATATTCTACACAACGGATTCTTCCATAGCTTCGGTGACAAACGAGGGTATTATCACGGCAAAGAGCGCAGGCACCTGCACCATTGAGGCGTACTATGAGAACGATTATCGGCTTGTCGCATATCTTGAGGTGACGGTAATAGATTCTTTCCCGATAACCGACCCCGAAACAAGTTCTGCGCCGAAGCCTGAACCGAAGCCCGAGCCCGTGCCGAATCCCGACGATTTTCACACTATAGAAGAGATAGACGGCATAACTTATGTTGACGGAATAATGATAGCAAACAAGACCTACTCGCTCCCTGCCGACTATGATCCCGGCGTTCATCCCGAGGCGCAGGCGGCATTTGACAAGATGCAGGCGGCGGCAAGTGAAGACGGAATATCACTGTGGATATTATCCGGCTATCGCTCATACTACGACCAGGAGGCTATCTACAACCGCTATCTTCAGTGGGATACAAAAGAGGTAGTCGATACATATTCATCAAGACCGGGACACTCCGACCACCAGACAGGCTATACTTTTGATGTAAACTCGCTTGAACAGAGCTTTGAGTACGAGCCTGCAGGACAATGGCTTGCGGACAACTGCTATAAATACGGCTTTATTATCCGCTACCCCAAGGGCAAGGAAGATTCTACCGGCTATATGTATGAACCGTGGCATATCAGATATATCGGTGTGGAATTTGCAACGAAGGTTACTACAAGCGGTCTTTCGCTGGAGGAATATCTGGGGATAACTTCAAAGTATGCGGATTAAGTATTATTAATAGGGTGGAATGAGGATTCGGTCAAGTTGTAAAAGGCTTGACCGGATTTTTT
>CAMEKR010000048.1 GCA_945921515.1 uncultured Clostridia bacterium
ACCCGCCGTTAATCTAACCTCCGCACCGCACTACTTATTCAAAGGCGGAATTAGGTCCAGCGTTACGCTGGGGAAGTTCTTTGAAATCGAAGCGTATTTTTATATTGTCCATAGTTCTGCTTCGCCTGAACTTCGTCATAATTCTGTCTTCTATTTTTTTAAAAGAACCTCTGTCCGCCTCTAAAAGCAAAAGCAGATACTGGCTTCGGCTGTACCTTGTGTACACATCCCTCATTCTCAGAGAGTTGCTTATACTGAGCGACAGCTTGTCCATTGCCTTTTCAAGCAGTTTTATGTCGCCGACTTCGTTACGATTGCTATCAAGAACCGAAACAAGGCATAACGACATCTTGGCGTTCAGTCTCTTGCTCTCCCTTTTGTAAAGACGGAATATATATTTAAATATCTCATAATGGCAGTAGAACACACCCTTGCTCTCACTGCCGTCTTCATCGGTAAGGTCGCCGATAACTGCGTCAAGATTATCCTGTACTCCGTTTCTCGGCTTTACAGTCAGCTCATACAGCTCTGTAAGATGCGGAGTCGGTGCAGAGCCGTACTGCTCCATAAGATATTTCCTTATATATTCATACTGCTTCGCCGCACGCTCATATTCGCCCATCGCCACAAACGCCCGTATCAGATTTGCGTGCAGATTCTCATCCGACTGGTCAAATACCGTTGCTCGCTCGCACAGCGTGACTATCTCGGCAAACTTGCCCATAGGATACAAAAGCTGTACGCATTTGTCCACAGCAGAATTATACAGCGCATGATAATATACATTTATCGGCTGTACCCATGTCTCCTGTGCCGAATTTGCAAGATATCCTCCCTTATAAAGAGCAATCGCCTTCTTATATACACTTATCCGCTTAGTGCGTGACAGCGTTTCGTCTTCCGCCTGTTCCATGCACTTGTTGAAATCGTCCGAATCAATTACACATTCCGGTCGTTGCACAAAGCGGTATGAGCCGTGACTACCCGTGATAAGCTCCGCCCCATTAGGTACTATCCCGTCAAGTATCGTTCTTGTACGGTGAACAAGCGTCTTAAGCGCATTCGCAGGATTCCTGCTGTCCGACCACAACAAGTCGATAAGCTCGTTCTGCGTTACTTCCCTGTCCCTTTGGGATACCAGAAATTCCAGAAGAAGAAGCATCTTAGAGCCTCTGCAGTCCTTCTCGCTCAGCTTCTTGTCACGATAAGTGATTGAAAACTCACCGAACATCGTAATGATTATTTTATTCGTCAAGGCTTTGCACCTCCTGTCAGCTTACCTTTTTTGTTCTGCACAAATTTTTATTTTTCCGATTTCCCGTTTTTTGTCGGGTGTTATGTAACAAGTGTTGCATATTTAACAAAATGTACCAAAGTTATGTAAATAAATTCTATAAAAATTGATAACTTTACTCATTTTTTGAGATGTTTTCACAACAAAAGCCCCTGTAAATTAAGTTAATTTTGTGAATTTCATAGAAATAGCATTTTTCCCTTAAACCTTATCACTAATGTAACCGAGATGTAACCTCACTGTGTCATAATAGGCTCGTAAGGTTGAGATGTAGATTTGAGATGATGTCTACCTCACGTTTTTACTTTTCTTTCCGTCATGAAAAACGGCATACCGTAGCAGAAGCTGCGGGGATGCCGCTTTTTCTTTTATATGGATATATAGGATGCCGCAGACTGAAGCACAGCGCTTTTGTCTGCGGTTTTTTGAAGGAATTATTATTTCTCCTCTAACTTTCTGAGCATTATATCGGGGTGTGAAGCGTGCTTGATAAGCTCATAGCGGTTTATCAGCTTATTGCGGTACATATGCATAAGATATGCGTCCATAGTTATCATTCCCGACTCGCCCGATGCGGTTATTACCGTATCTATCTGGTGAGTCTTTGCTTCTCTTATCATATTTCTTACTGCGTTGTTGCACTTCATTATCTCAAACGCAGGACGAAGTATGCCGTCCTCGCAGGGTATCAGCTGCTGTGATATTACCGAGCAGAGCAGCTGTGAAAGCTGGATGCGTACCTGCTGCTGCTGATTGGGAGGGAATATATCAATTATACGGTCAATAGTATTCTGTGCGCCGACAGAGTGAAGCGTTGAGATTACAAGATGGCCTGTTTCTGCCGCAGTAAGCGCAGTGCTTATCGTTTCATAGTCACGCATTTCTCCAAGCAGTATTACATCGGGCGACTGACGAAGGCAGGCTCTAAGCGCTACTATATAGCTCTTGCTGTCGCTGTTTATCTCACGCTGGCTGATGATGCTCTTCTTATTTTTATGTAGATACTCTATAGGATCTTCAAGCGTGATTATATGCTTGTTTTTCTGCTTGTTTATCTCGTCTATTATGCAGGCGAGCGTGGTTGACTTACCGCCGCCGGCAGGACCTGTCACCAGCACAAGACCTTTTGTTCTTGCTACCGTATCGGTGATTATTTCGGGCAGAATATTAAGCTCTTTATAGTCGGGGATATCAAACTCAACGACTCTTATAACTGCCGCCATTGAGCCTCTCTGCTTGTATGCGCTGATACGAAAACGGCTGAGTCCCTTTACCGATATCGAAAAATCATCGTCGCCGGTCTCCTCGTATCTTGAGATATCTCTTCCCGCTATGCGATATATCTCTTTTATCAGCTTCTCGGTGTCCGCAGGGACCAGCGGCTCATCGTCCTGTTTTGTTATTATGCCGTTAAGCTTATATGATACAGCAAGTCCGGATATCAGAAATATATCGGACGCTTTCTTTTCAACAGCACTTGTAAGAATTTCCATCAGTTCCATATTATCATTTCCTTTCATATCGGCAAACCCTCGCCGTCCCATATCGGCAGAGAGCTTTCTGTTTCATAATAACTGTTGCTTACTGTTTTCCACTCGGTGATTTCAAGAGTTCCGCCGCTAAGCTCGGCTTTGCAGGAAAGCCTGCTGTCGCTTCCTATATCCTCGCTCCAGGAGAACACCGTCTTGCCGTCTCTTTGGGGCGGAGAAGCCTTTATCCCGTACTGCTGAGCCGCCTCGGTTATATCGGTCACAGTTTCGTCCGAGATAAGCCGATACAGAATATCGAGCTTTTCGGTTGCTTTTACATCTGCGGCGTAATACTCCTGCTGTGAGAATGCAAGCTTCTTTGCTCTGTCAAGGTCTTGCCTTACGGTGATAAGGCACAGCGCCGACAGCGTTACCGAAACAAGCACCACCAATATTACGAGCAGGGATGATATGCCTGTGCTGTTTATGCTTCTTGTGCGGCTGCTTGTATTTCTACTCATCGGCAACCCTCCTTACGCTTGTAAGCTCTATATATGTATGTTCGCTGTCAGCTGCCGTAATATCAAGATACTCAAGAGTACCCTCTGTCCTTTTGCTGAGCTTGATACTGATATCTGAGTTTGCGTATCTTTTTTGAAGCTCCTCTATATCCTCGCCGCCTTTAAAGCTCTCGGCTATATCGGCGGTTTTTATCTGTGCTTCAGACAGACGGTTTGCGTATTGCATCTCTTCTGACGCTATGCCGACCGTTCTTATGCAAGCGGCGGCGCATACGGCAAATATCGCTATAACTATCAGCAGTTCTATCAGGAACACGCCGTTTCCCGAAGATTTTTTTACTCTCATACAGCGACCGCCTTTCCGCTTCTAAGATAATAGTGGGTAGTGTTGACGCTTCCGTTATACTCAATGGTAAATACGGCGGTATCACCGTCAATAGACGCCGAAAAGCTGTCGGCGGGAAACAGAATATTCCCGTCGTCCGGAGTAAAAGTGCGCCCGCTTTCTAAAAACAGTTCTCTAAGCTGTCCGCCGTAAGCGTAAATGTAGGTAGTGTACTCTTCTCCGTCAAACTCATCCGCAAAGCTGAAAAACTCTATGCCGTCATATTCACCCGAATCTACGGCACGGCAGTCATAGCTCATAAGCTTTCTCAGCACCAGAGTCTGCGCCGTTGCGGTGTCAAACCGCTGTTCGATACTGCTTCCAAAGTGCTTGTACGCTTTGGTAAAGGCAAGCACGGTTGCCAGAAGACAGCATACAAACAGCAAAAAGACCGTCATTACAAAGATAGTATCCATACCGCTTCTATTCGATTTTACCGTCTTTAGACGATTGCGGAACATATTCGTCCTCCTGTTATTTTGCCAGAACTCTTATATCCGGCATTATATTCGATGAAACGGGGCTGTAGTGGACTATACAGATATTTTCATCGATATAAAGGCTGTAATTCTCTTTAAGATATTCGATGCTCTCGGGGTAAAAGCCTTCCACAGCGTAGCACTCTGTTGCCGCTTTGCGTACGCCGTTTTCGATTATCCTCAGATTCTCGTTTTTTCGGCTTTCATCCGAACTGCGTACAATAAAGACTGCTGTGATGATAACCGCCGCAGACAGCGCCACCGCTATCACAGCGTCTGCAATTATATGTATTGCACTTTTGCGATTTCTTATTTTCATATATTCACCCTATTACAGTCATAATGCTCATAAGAGGTATCATTACCGAAATAAGTATAAATCCGACAGCCGCCGCCATTATGACGACCATAGTAGGCTCAAAGCGTGATACGGCGGTCTGTATTACCGCAGATACCTTTTTCTGTGCATTCTCTGAGATAGAAGCCATAGCCTTATCAAGCGTGCCTGTGTTGAAGGCAATGCTTATCATACGCATATTTACAGCGGTGAATATTCCCGTTTCGGCAAGTGCCTGAACAAAAGGAGCGCCGTCCTCCATATTCTTGCGGCATTCGGCAAGCTTTTCTCTCATATAGTCGTTTTCAAGCAAGGTTTCGCACATATCAAGCGACTCGTTTATATCCATACCGCTTGACAGCGTCATTGATAAAGCTGCAGAGAATCTTGCCGCATACAGCGTTTTTGCGGTCTTTGTATGCGAGGCTATATGCTGAATAAGGTTTCTGACGGGGCGTACTGCTTTGTAAAGAATAACGCCTGCAATAATTAAAAGTGCCGCAGTACCGATAACAATAACTGCTATGCCGCTTATTGTTCCACCTGCCTCAACAAGCCATCTTGCTCCGTCGGGCAGTACCAGTCCCAGCGAGCTGAACACATCCGAAAAAATCGGGAGTACATAAACCGAAAGCAGTATAATGACCGCAAGAACAACCACCAGCAAAACCGCAGGATATGTAACTGCGCTTCTTACCGAGCCGCTTATCTCGTCAAGGTTTGAATAATATACCGACAGAGAGCTGAACACAACATCAAGACGTCCTGTTGTTTCTCCCACTTCTACCATCTTCAGAAAGTAAGACGGAAATAGCTCGGCTTTCCTGAAAGCGTCGGTAACGGTGCTTCCTTGCTCTATGCAGCTTAGTATCTGCCTTAGCAGAACGGCTTTTTTCTTGTCATCGTCATCCTGAAGCATGACAAGGATACCGTCGGTTATCGTTATTCCCGAGCTTACTACAGTTGCAAGCTCAGAGCAAAGCACCGAGATATCTTCATTTGACAGGTAATGCTTTTTGCTCATCTTGTCCCTCCGTTATCAATAATAATACAGTACGGAATAATTTCCGCTGTTTGATATATAATCGACCATCTTCTTATAGTCGGCTTCATCTGTTGCGCTTGCCGCAAAGGTGGGATCCATACGGTTCCACTTGTTTCCGTCAAAGTAGATATATCCGTCTATCCAGCCGCTGCCGGTGATATATACGCTTATCCATGCGTGATATGTCTCGCCTGCATAGCCTACAACTACCCTTGTCGGTATCTTCTGCGAGCGAAGCATAGCCGCCATGAGCGACGCATAGTCAAAGCAGATACCCCCTGCGTTTGCAAGTATGCTGTCGGGATTCGGGATATAGCCGTTTGCCGAATTTTCCGCAGTAGAAACATATCTGATATTATTTATGACATAATCGTATATCGCCGCTGTTTTTCCGAGCTCGTCCTTGCCGCCGCACAGCTTTGACGCAAGTGCAACGCAATTTGACGACGCACTGTACATACAGAACTGATTGGGTGACAGGAACGGGCTGAAACTGTCTGCAATGTTAACGCTTAGGCTCTTATTGAATATAGATGTACCCTTGCCTGCGCTTGTTACCTTAAGCACGGTGACCGTGTAACTGCCGCTTCCTTCGGTCAGCGGAATTATCTCATATCTGCCGGAATTATTCAGCTGGAAGGTATACCTTACAGATATTTCGTCAGCGTTTACAAGTATCCTGAAGCTGCCGTTCTCCGCACTCTTCAGCTTCACCATTATATACCCTTGCGACGCATTTGAAGCGTCAATAACCGCCCTGTCGTTGCCGTATACCGTCACGCCGTCGGCGGTCGGAGTAATTATATAAGGCTCGGAAGGCTGTGTTACGGGAGCTTCTGTCTGAGCCGTTGTTGTCTGCGGCGGATCGGTCTGCGAGGGTGTTGTGTCGGGGGGATCGGTCTGTGGGGGCGTTGTATCGGGCAAATCGGTCTGTACCGGTGTTGTGTCGGGCGGTTTTGTACCGTTAGTAGTCGTCTTCGGCGCATCGGTCGATGATACGGGAGGCTTGCTCTCTTCCGTTGTTAACGAAGCTGTGGTAACTGTCGCAGTATCCGGCGGTATATCCGTCACCGTACTGCTTGCCGAAGTATTATCGGAGGTTGTACTGTCGGAAGAATCCGATGATAACGGCTCCGAAGAATCGCCGCTTATACCGCATCCGACCAGAGCAGCGCACAACAGCATGACCGCCGCAAAAAACGACGCTATTATTGTTTTTTTCATGCGCTGCCCCCTTTTTTGTTTATATATAATTAATTATACCACATTTCTCAAAAAATGTCTATATGCCGATCCGGTTACAAATCGGTAACAAATAGTTACAATTTTATTACAGTTTGATCCGATTTATTGAAATGATGAAATCCTATGCTATAATATACACAGAAAGCAAAATCCGTGTGAGGAAATTTATATGAACAAGACTTGCCCTTCCTGCAAAAGAGAAATAGATGAAAACGAGCAGTTCTGCCCGTTCTGTGCGGCATTTGTCGGTGAAGAAAAAGAAGAGAACAACAAAAAAAGCCGTCTTAAGACAATAATCGGCTGTACCGCAGGAGTTGCCGTGCTGGGTACTGTTGCCGCTTTGGTATTTGCCTTTGATGTGTTCGGGCTGTTCACGCAGAAAGTAGAAGAAGCCCTACCCGGTACGGGCGACAGGTTGTTTGTACAGTCGGTCACTCCGGTTTGCGTAAACGATAAATGGGGATATATAGATAAAGACGGCAATACGGTTATTGCTCCGCAATATTCTGCGGCATACTCGTTCAATACCGATGTCAATGATACCGCACCTGCCGCAAAAGACGGAAAGTTCGGTTATATAGATATTGACGGTGAATTTATAGTAAGTCCGTCTTATTCCTTTGCGGGAATTTTTTCGGATTCAGGTCTTGCAAAAGTAATTGACAGCAACGGAAAATCGGCTTATGTTGACAGCAGAGGAAGAATTGCATTCGGCGAAAGATTTTTCGACTATGTCTCCGACTTTACGGGAGGCTATGCATTTGCCGCTGATATTATTCCACGAACAGGCGGAACAACCGTGTCCGCAGGCTATTCTCTGATATACAGCCTGCTTGATTCAAACGGCACAGTTACCGACCTTGACGAAGGACAAGGCATAGAACAAATCTTAGGCGACAAATACATAGGCACTACAACAAATAAGGTGATAGAATCCGACCAAGCCGCTGATTTTACAAAGCTCTATGCCGTTTTCTCCTGCAACAGCCGTGAAGCGTTGACAGACTACTATGACCGCATAATAATAAGCGGTAAGCTTCTTATTATCTGCAATGGCACAAACGAGGACGGGCTGTATAGAGCAACTCTTATGAGCGCTGATACATTGCAGACTCTCCCCGGTGAATATCTCTGCCCCGTTGATGTCGCTTCTTATGACAAAGGCGCAGTTCTGCTGAAAAAAGATAACGGCACAATAAAGCAGGTGCTGATAACCGACAGCGCAAAAGAAGTATATACGGCTCAAAAAGGCTCGGCAATATTAAGCGGATTTGATAAAAGCGGATATGCCTGCATTTACGAAAACGGCAGATATATAGGCTTGTCCGAAGACGAAAGCCGTTTTGAATGCGACTTTCAGTTCGGCTCGTTCAACTGCGGTCTTGCTCCGTATTATGACAGCAACAAAATCGGATATATAAATACTGCAGGCGAAATAATCATCGAGGCTAAGTATGACGGCGCAAGCGAGTTTTACTCAGACGGCTATGCGTATGTAAAAAGCGGCACGGAATATTCGATAATAGATATGAACGGAAATATCATAGCAGACGGTTTTGCCCAGTCGCAAGGAAAGCTGTTGTTCAGCAACAGTGTGCAGGAATGGTATGACCTCTCCGACTTTGAGCAGTACAGCGGAGAACCTATGTATATAGGGGATATCTGCTTTGGAGAAAGCACGCCAGAATATGACGCCGCCGAAAATGACTATGTTACCAATATGCTTATGCTGGATAAAGAGGGCAAAATCATATCGAAAAGGTACAGTTTGCCAAAAGGAAACAGTATCATTGACAGCGGATACTTCCTCGTCAGCGAACATTCCGCCAAAGAAAGCTATCTTGCTATGTCAAGCGGTGCGGTTATTCAAGATAACCCCTTTTACAATGCCGCCGCCGTTAAAACGGCTTCGGCTGATGTAATAAGGCACGAGCAGGACAGCATGACGCTTTTCTCCGACCTTTACGGCAATACGATAAAGATAGCAGGCGAATGCCGTACTAATGCCACTTATGACTTTACAGCCGTTGAGCTGACAGAAGAAAAATCGAAAACAAAGCAAACCGTGATATATGACAACAGCCTTAAGCCTGCTCTTTCGGTATACTCAAGCAAATATTGCAACATATCACAGTACGGGAGTTTTTTGTATCTGTACAGCTACAGATCTCCCCAAAGTGATAAAGTGATAAACAGATATATAGTATGCGATCCGATAAACGGAAAAGTCTTGTTGTCCTCACAGACAAAGCTGTCTGCCCTCGGAGAATACTTCTGGGAGCACAAGACGGAAATATGGGAAACGACCGTGTACACTTCCTACGGCAAAAAGCTCGGCAGCTATGTATACGCTAAGGCATACGGTGACAAACTGCTGTGCTTTGACTATGACAAATACCGGCTTTTTGACCGCTACGGACAGCTCATCGGTGAATATGACTACCGCCCGAAGATAAACGGCGAAAGCGGCAGTATAGTGCTTAAAAACAACGATGGCACGTTCAGCCTTTATGACAGATATTTCAGTCTTATCCTCACAACAAAGTACGATATTCAGCCTTGCGCCAACGGATTTATTCCTTTTGCCGATATGAAGGAAGGCAAGCTCGGCTTGCTTGATATAAACGGAAATATCTGCGTAGAGCCTATTTACGATTATATATCCTCTGTTACTCCCGACGGTTATTTTGCGTCAAAAATGCGTGAAGCAACCGAAACCGATACCGGAATATATTATGACAATTTCGTCACGGTTTACATCAACAGCATAACGGGCGGCAGTGCAAAATGCGCCTGGGGAATAGAGAATATCGAAGCGGTAAAGGATAACGGATATTCTCTACTTGACTTCTATACGGCTGAAGAATACTATCAAGCAAGTCCTGACAGGATCGTAGACGTTTATGTAGGCGGATCAAGCGACGGCAGCACTTACTATTACGATACATACGGAAACGTTCATTATGACGAATATCCGTCAAGCCACTACTACAACTCAATCGAAGAATACACCATATCCGAACTGTATGACGGAAGCTACGCTGTGAAGGTGTATATTTGCCGCAATAATGGCCGTCCCGAGCCATACTATCTAAAATTGGACGGTACCCCTATCAAAAAAGGAGACACAGGTCTTGTATTTTTAGACGACGGATATCTGACGGAATATAACAACAACAACGGTATAACGATCCTAAACTCCGACGGATCAAAGCTCCTCTCAATAGAAAATTTCAGTGTTTCTCTTGAATATCACGAGATAAGTATATCAAAGACAAGTCACTATATAATAATTTCCAATTGGCGTGACAATGAAGAATTAATATTTGATACAGACACCGGAAAAAAGGTGCTGACCATAGAACCCTGCTATGCTTTATCGCCGGTATTTGAGGGGATTGTGCTGTACATAGACGACAGTATGTACCATCTTCTCGATCTTAATACGGGAAAAGAATATACAAGCACCTCCCATCCTATGATATACGGCGCCAATTATTATGCTTCGCAGGTTGAGTACCCCATTATATGTACTTATTACAAATCAAGGTTGGGAACAGACGAAGCACTGGTTTATTCTATCGACAGCGATATGAATGCAGAGTATATATGCAGTTATTACCGTGAAAATGATGAAACTATGTGGCTTGCAGACAATGACAGGATACTCGTAAAAGACAAATATTTCTATGACCGGCACATCAGCACCGTAACGCTTATAAATCTGAAAAGCGGCAAGCAGTCAGTATTTGAAAATGTTATAGAAATCTATGACCACGACGAAGAAGGTCTCCTTATAACAGTACAGGATGAGTCGGATGAAAATGCCTGCCATGTATATCATATCGGCACAGACCTTGAACCCATAACAGAAGAATAAAATAAGGGAGATAAAATGAGCAAGTTATGCCCTTCGTGCAAGCGTGAGATACAAAGCGGCGAGCAGTTCTGCGAGGAGTTGGAGGGGGATTAAAGAAGAAGCAGTGGAGGAGATAGTTATTTAGGGGTGAAATATTCTCGGAAGAATCTAAGATAACGCATTAGGCATTAAGCACAGAGAATCACTCTTGGGATTCGATATTATAAAGGAAAAGGGGAACTGAAAAAGTTCCCCTTAAATTTATGCTGTTGTTACTGCGAAAAGATACCGCCTCTTATCAGTTCTTCCCGAACAGACCGCCTATCTTGCCTGCGATTCCGTCAAAAGAAATCTTTGACTTTACGCCTTCAACAATGTTGTTGATAACATCATCGGGCAGGTCAACGCCAAGCACCTTTTCAACTGCCTGAACAGGATTTGACTGGAACTGAGAAGCAATTTCGGGATCGTTCTTCACCTTGTTTACAACTTCGTCTATCTTTGCCTTGATATCCATTTTGTTTTTCTCCTTAGAATTTATTTACTGTATTGATTTTAGCACATTTTACGCTTAAAATCAACTCTGCCCTTGTTATAATGTGAAGCTGCCGCCGTGATTTGCTTTTCTCCACTCAACATATTCTTCGTACGTTCCCTGTCTGTCGTAACAGCCCTTTTCGGCAATCTCTATTATGCGGTTGGCAACCGTCTGCACAATCTCGTGGTCGTGTGAAGCGAACAGCACATTGCCCTTGAAGTCGGAAAGACCGTTGTTTACGGCGGTGATGCTCTCAAGGTCAAGGTGGTTCGTGGGACGGTCAAGTATCAGCACATTCGACTGGAACAGCATCATGCGTGAGAACATACAGCGTACCTTCTCGCCACCCGAAAGCACATCAACGCTCTTGAATATATCATCGCCCGAGAACAGCATCCTGCCTAAGAAGCCTCTGAGATATGTTTCTGTCTCATCCTTTGAGTACTGTCTTATCCAGTCGAGGATCGACAGCTTGCAATCGTTGAAGAATGCGCTGTTATCCTGTGGGAAATAGCTTACGCTTGCGGTACTGCCCCACTTTATAAAGCCAGCGTCGGGCTGTTCTTCCTCCATCAGTATCTTAAACAGCGTGGTAACGGCTATCTCGTTATCTCCGACAAAAGCTATCTTGTCGTTTCTGCCGACGGTGAAGCTGACATTGTCAAGCACCTTTACGCCGTCTACCGTCTTTGTGAGTCCCTCAACCTGAAGGATATCCTTGCCTATCTCACGCTCCATATCGAAGCTGATAAACGGATAGCGTCTGCTTGAAGCAGGCAGTTCTTCTACTGTCAGCTTGTCAATGAGTTTCTTTCTTGATGTAGCCTGCTTTGACTTTGATTTATTCGCAGAGAAGCGCTGAATGAAGTTCTGCAGTTCTTTTATCTTCTCCTCGTTCTTCTTGTTCTGCTGCTTTATCATCTTCTGAATAAGCTGTGAAGATTCGTACCAGAATTCGTAGTTTCCGACATACATCTTTATCTTGGTGTAGTCGATATCAACGGTGTGGGTACATACATTGTTGAGGAAGTGACGGTCGTGAGATACGACTATTACCGTACCGAAATATTCGGCAAGGAAGTCCTCGAGCCACGCTACTGCGTCAATATCAAGGTGGTTTGTCGGCTCGTCCATAAGAATGATATCGGGGTTGCCGAACAGCGCCTGTGCAAGTAGAACCTTTACCTTTTCATTACCTGCAAGACTGCTCATCTGAGCATACATTATATCTTCGTCAAGTCCGAGTCCCTGTACCAGCTTAGAAGCGTCGCTTTCCGCCTCCCAGCCGCCGAGCTCCGCAAATTCGCCCTCAAGCTCGCTTGCAAGGTTGCCGTCCTCCTCCGTAAAATCTTCTTTTGCGTAAAGAGCGTCCTTCTGCTTCATTACTTCATAAAGACGGGGATTGCCCATTATTACCGTTTCCTGTACGGTATAATCGTCGTATGCGTAGTGGTCCTGCTTTAATACCGACATACGCAGGCCCTCCTGTACGGTTACCGTACCCGTTGTAGGCTCAAGAGCTCCGCAGAGTATTTTTAAAAATGTAGATTTTCCTGCACCGTTTGCACCGATAACGCCGTAGCAGTTGCCGGCGGTAAACAGCAGGTTGACATCCTTGAACAACACCTGTCCGCCGAATGAAAGACTTACATCCGAAACTGTTATCATTTTCTGTTCCTTTCTTTTTCCGCATTATTTAACTGTATTTTGTCCATATAAAATAAAGTATAGCATACTTTTAACAGGAATGCAAGCAATTACGAAAATCAGCGATTTTAAGACGATTTTTTGCGCTTTTTTCGCCGGATTTCGCCATTGTTACCGTTTTGTTACCGTTGTAACCGCTTTGTAATTATTTGTTACCGAATTGTTACCGTATTGTAACCGAATTTTAATTGCATTCCTATTTTTTTGTGCTATACTTAAATCAAGGAATAGGAAAGCAATACTCCCTACCAAGAAATCGGTTGGTTTTCCGCCGGATCAATAACAGCCTTATAACCATTTCCTCCAAACATATCGGCAATGTGACCGCTTTTCTTTTCCGTACCGCAAAAAGCCGATACATATCGGTAAAGATTTCACAACGCTATAACAACATCCAATGGCATTTCAGCTAAATATCATCCGAAAATTTACGGTCGCAGTAACACTACATATCAAAATGCCGTACAAACCGCTTTTCTGCATTACACAACGAAATGCCTCCCTACGCTTCTCTAACGCCTTGATAACGCTTTACACCTGCTGCTTAGCAGCAAATTCTCCTCTCCCTATAGATTTACCCCTCCGTAAAAGCGGAGGGGTAAATAATTGCCTTAATCTCAGCAAAAATCCCCCGA
>CAMEKR010000049.1 GCA_945921515.1 uncultured Clostridia bacterium
AAAGGCCTCTCTCTTCTGCGAGATATCCCACTTTTTCGGTTACGGGAGACAGAGCCTTGCCGTGCCACAGCACCTCGCCGCTGTTACGGCTGAGCATACCGAGTATTATACGGATGGCGGTAGTCTTTCCGGCTCCGTTGGTACCGAGAAGCGCATAAACGCCCGGCTCGGACAGCGTAAAGCTGAGCGGATGCAAAGCGGTGAATGCACCGTATTGTTTGGATATTTCTTTTACTTCGAGTGACATGTTTCTCCTTTCGGCACAACGGTCGTTGTATTTTATTATCCGGTGTGTCATACTTCTTTTTAGATTATAACACATTTTTTCGGACAGTACAACCGATATGCAAACTGTTTATGTGTTATATTAACAGTATAATCACTTTTATCTCATTTGTCAATAGCTTTTTTAAAAAAAGTGCAAAAAACTTAATTTTTATAAAAAACTGCCGATATATAATATAAGACGATGTCGCAATATACCGCTTTCGGTTTATTTTTCGGGAAAGGAAGATTAATATGGAAATAGCAAAAGTAGCAGAACAGGCAGCAATAACAGCGCAGACAGCACCAAAGAGCACTGTTGAAACGGTTACGGAAAAATCAAAAAGCACACTTGCCACTGATAATGCGGATAAATATGTAAAGAGCGAAGAAACCTTCACACCTGCATATACAAAGAAGTCTGCCCAGAAAAAAGAGGTCGACAACTCAGATAAGACAGAATTTACAAAGACTGTGGCGCAGACTAAGGCTGACCATCTTGCAAGCGTAGTTGATACGCTGATATCTCATCAGGCGTCAAAGTATACATATAATACAAAGCAGATAGAGCTTTCAGACGAGCTTAAGAGCCAGATAGAAGAAGCAACGGGAAAGAAAATCGAAGGAGAGAATACCGATAGCGAAGATTATTGGGGCGCAGAAGCAACCGCAAAGCGTATATTCGATTTTGCAAAGAGTCTTGCAGGCGACGACAGCAAATATGCCGATACTCTGAAAGAAGCTTTCATAAAGGGCTTCGGACTTGCAGAAAAATCGTACGGTGGCAAAGACAAGCTGCCCAAGGTGTGCTATGAGACATACGATAAGGTTATCGATATGTTTGACAGCTGGGGCAAGGACAGCGGCTCAAAAACAGATGAGGATACATCGGCAAAAGTAGAGGAGAGCAAGCAGTCCGAGGCGTCGGCACAGTAATGCGAAAAGCTTAGTAAAATCGGAAGGGATAACCGCAGGTGTTATTACACTTGCAGTTACCCCTTCTTTTTACATCTGGAACGATTCTATCATCGTTCCTACTGCCTTTATCGCCTTGCCCGTTGCTTTTTTGACTACATGAGTCTTAGAGGAGGTCATCGCTTTTGCGGCGGCAAAGGTGATACCGCCCGCAACCATTGCGGCGGCGGCACATTTCATATTCTGAGAAGCTTTTTTACTCATTTTGTTTTTCCTTTCAACCACAGCCATTTTCGGCTCAATATTATGTTGTTCTTTGAACGCGGTTTTATAGCTTGAAAAATAATACGAGAAATTTTTCATAAAATCCCTGATTTTTATTCTTTTGACCTTTTTTGATTAATATGCGGTTAATATGACGGGATATACTATAATATATAAGCGCATAAGGCAAAAACGACAAATTTAAAAAATATGTCTTGACATCGGCGGCACATTAAGGTATAATATTAAATTGCATAGGCGTAAGACAGGCACATATCGGTGCCGAGTAACGATAGGAGGAAGAAAAAGATGAAAAGAACATACCAGCCTAAGAAGCTTCAGAGACAGAAAGAACACGGCTTCAGAAAAAGAATGTCTACAAGAAACGGACGCAAGGTTCTTGCAAGAAGACGCGCAAAGGGCAGAAAGCACTTAAGCTACTGATAGCTGTTAATGAACGAGTATGCCAAGAGATATGTATGCATAAAGAAGGACAGAGAGTTCAGATGGCTGTTCAATAAAGGCGACTGTATAGTTACCGATGCATTCATATGCTACGCAAGGGAAAGCAAAAGGCGGGTAAACCGCATAGGAATCGTAACAGGCAAGAAGGTCGGAAACGCTGTAAAGCGCAGCCGTGCCAGAAGAGTCATAAGGGAAGCGTTCCGCCTTATTGATCCCATGCTTCGTGAAAAAACACAGAAAAGATTCGATTTTATTTTCGTAGCAAGGGCAAAAACGCCCGGTCTTAAATCAACAAAGGTGTATACGCTTATGGTGAACAAGCTCCTGCGAAAATATGCCGGGCAGGAAAACGACGCTTCTGCCCAAACGCAAACAAAATGAAATATATACTTTTGTTTTTCGTAAAGATATACAGAATGACTTTGTCAAAATGGTTGCCGCGCTGTTGCCGGTTTACACCGAGCTGTTCGGAATATGCGATGATCGCTCTCCGTAGGTTTGGTGCGGTAAAGGGCGGCTATTTGACTATACGGAGAATTATCAGATGCAATCCTTTTTCCGAGGGCGGCTATGACTATGTTCCCGAACAATTTTACTTTTTCAAGAAGAACAGGCCGTAAGTAAGCGGCAACGGATTCAGGAGGGTGATTTCCATAGATTTCTTATATAGCGTGATCGGTACGCCTCTGGGCTATATCATGTGGCCTATATATCTTCTTTTACAGAATTTCGGCTGGGCGATACTGATATTTACCGTAATAGTCAAGCTGGCAATGCTGCCGCTTCAGATAAAGCAGCAGAAGAATATGGCGTATTCTCAGATGTTTGCTCCCAAGGTAAAGGAGATACAGCAGAAATACCGCAATAACCGTGACAAACAGGCAGAAGAGATGCAGAAGCTTCAGGCACAGGGCTATAACCCTACGGGCGGATGCGGTCCTCTTGTGCTTACTATGCTGATACTCTTCGGCGTCATTGATGTTGTATACAAGCCCATGACGCACATGGAGCATCTCAGCTCGTCGGATATATCTTCCGTGATAAGCGTTGCTCAGCAGACCGAATATGCGAAGATATTCCTAAACGAATACAATGCGCAGGATAAGGAGCTTATCGAAAAGTATAAGAACGGCGATACGGAAATACTTTTCATTTCCGAGTCAAACGGCAACGCTCAGCTTACGCATGAATTTAAGGATAACGACGACTATAAGAATAAGTACACCGAAAAAAATCCCGAAAAGATAAGTAAGGACGACAGACTTATATTCGGCGAGTTTACAGCCGAACAGCTTACCGATATTACCGGCGACAAGTCAAGACTTACCGCTGAGACAAAGAGCAGACTTCTGACAGTCCAGAGCAGATATAACGGTATGCAGAAGGAACTGCTTGCACTGCAGGTTTATGAGCAGTATCCCGATACCTTCAAAGAGAGTACGGCTCTTTCGGATGATCTTAAGAGCAGAATTGACAAGCTGTCGAACAATATGATGTTCTGCGGTCTTAACTTCGGTACAACACCTAAATTTGCATTTGAACCGCTTATCATAATACCGATAATGGCGTTCATTCTGTCACTTGCACAGACGCTGATATCGCAGTACCTCAACAAGAAGAACAACCCCGAGACTGCAAACGCAGGCGGTATGGGTATGAAGGTAATGCTTTACATTATGCCTTTGTTCTCGCTGTGGATCTCATTCAGCGTTCCTGCCGGAGTAGGTTTCTACTGGGCTATCAACTATGCTCTTGCAATAGTACAGTCGCTCGTGCTGCAGAAGCTGTACAATCCTGCTAAACTGAGGGCAGAGGCAGAGCAGAAGTTCAAGGAAAGAAAGCTCAAGGAGAGACAGGTTACAACTACTGCCGTAGTTACCGACGCAGAAAGCGGAGAAGAAAAAACCGTTACAAAGACAGAGACTCTTTCGCAGAAGGAAATTAACAGAAAGAAGCTCGCAGCAGCAAGAAAAGCCGACGCAGAAAAGTACGGCGAGGAATACAACGAAGACGACGAAGATTGATTGGAAAGGACAGACTTATGAAAAAGGTATATACAGGTAAGTCGCTTGAAGAGCTAAAGGAGCTTGCAATATCCGAGATAACCGCACTCGGTTTAAGTGAAGCAGATATAAAGATATCGGTTGTTGAAGAGCCGGTCAAGAAGCTTTTCGGAAGAAAGGGCGATTATAAGATAGAAGCCGAATATGATATCGCAGAGAAGAGCGATGTCGAGGCAGAAATCGCAGAGCCTTCCGAACCTGCACAGCCTGAAGAAACAGCAGCTCCCGCTGTAAGCGATGCAGACCATACACAGAAGGTAGCTATGGCTGTTGCTTATCTTGAGAAGGTGCTGACAGCACTCGGCGTTGAAGACTTCAAGGTAAATGTTATTGAGAAGGAAGATATCACGGTTCTTGATATAGTAGGCGAAAAGCTCGGCATAGTAATCGGCAGAAGAGGCGAAACGCTCGACTCTCTGCAGTATCTTGCAATTCTTGCAAGCAACCGCCACGATGAGCCTTACTGCCGTATAACCGTTGACTGCAACGGCTACAGAGACAAGCGTGAAGAGACGCTCAAGGCACTTGCAGAGCGCACCGCAAACAAGGTACTTCGTCAGGGCAGACGCATAACGCTTGAACCGATGAATCCTTATGAGCGCCGCATAATTCATAGCAAGGTAGCTGAGATAGAAGGCGTATACAGCAACTCTATCGGTGAAGAGCCTTACAGAAAGGTCGTTATCTCGGCTTCACAGCCTCACAGAGACAACGCAAGAAGAAATGACCGCAGAGGTGCAGGAAGAAGAAACGGCGGTGCAGGTAACCGTTCTTACAAGCAGAGTACCGGCTTCTCCACTTCATTTGAAAGAGAGTACAAGCGCAGTCAGACAATAGGCGAAACTACGGAGAGCTCCGACGCAGGCGAATTTTCAAAAGAGGCAGTAGAAGCAGAGAGAAATGCAACGCTCTACGGCAAGATTGAACTCTAAGACTTGCATTTTTACTCTGTTGTCAGTCGATTTTCAGTCGTTTTTGCAATTTTGAACAAGGCGACTTTCAAAATTTGTGCAAAATGACATATTGACAAATCGCATGGCATAGTGTATTATAATAACTGTAATCAGAAACGAGGACGTTTTGAGAAATCAAGGCGTCCTTTTCTGTTTTTTCAAAGAACATCTTTTACGAAATCAGGAGGAAAAGGAAAATGGCAGAGAAAACTTATGATGTTACAGAGCTTTTCGGCTCGGACGTATTCAATGAGGCAGTAATGAAAGCAAAGCTGCCTAAAGCTACATTCAAAGAGCTGATGAAGGTAATGCACGGCGGCGCAGAGCTTACACTCCCCGTAGCAGAAGTAGTTGCAAGCACAATGAAGGACTGGGCGGTTGAAAAGGGTGCTACGCACTACACTCACTGGTTCCAGCCTATGACCGGTATCACAGCAGAAAAGCACGATAGCTTTATTTCACCTGTCGGTGACGGTACGGTTATTATGGAGTTCTCGGGCAAAGAGCTTATCAAGGGTGAGCCTGACGCATCATCGTTCCCCTCGGGCGGTCTGAGAGCAACATTTGAAGCAAGAGGATACACGGCATGGGACCCCACATCTTATGCATTTATTAAGGATAATACATTATACATCCCCACAGCATTCTTCTCATATTCGGGAGAAGCACTTGACAAGAAGACTCCTCTTCTTAAGTCAATGGACGCTGTATCAAAGCAGGCAATGAGAATATTAAAGCTATTTGGCAACACTACAGCTACAAGCGTAGTTGCTACGGTAGGTGCTGAGCAGGAATACTTCCTTGTTGACAAGAAGCTGTACGATCAGAGAAAAGACCTCATCTTTACAGGCAGAACACTTTTCGGTGCCGCACCTGTTAAAGGTCAGGAGCTTGAAGATCACTACTTCGGCGTTATCAAGCAGAGAGTAAGCGACTATATGAAGGATCTCGACAAGCACCTCTGGGCGCTCGGCGTATCCTCCAAGACAAAGCATAACGAGGTTGCTCCCGCACAGCACGAATGCGCTCCTATCTTCGAGTCTGCAAACCTCGCCGCTGACCACAACCAGCTTACAATGGAAATGATGAAGAAGGTTGCTCTTGAGCACGATATGGTATGCTTACTGCATGAAAAGCCCTTCGCAGGCGTTAACGGCTCGGGTAAGCACGACAACTGGGCTCTGTCTACCGACGACGGTCAGAACCTTCTTAACCCCGGTGATTCTCCTATGGAGAATGCACAGTTCCTGACATTCCTTGCGGCTATCATCAAGGCTGTTGATGAATATGCAGACCTGTTAAGACTTTCTGTTGCTACAGCAGGCAATGACCACAGACTCGGCGCTAACGAGGCACCTCCGGCTATCATCTCTATCTTCCTTGGAGAAGAGCTGAACGACGTTATCAATGCGCTTGTTGCAGGTACAAACGTAGAAGCAAAGCACGCACAGTTTGATATAGGCGTATCTACTCTTCCTAAGTTCCCCAAGGATACAACCGATAGAAACAGAACTTCTCCCTTTGCATTCACAGGTAACAAGTTCGAGTTCAGAAGCGTTGGTTCTGCTCTGAATATCTCCGGTCCCAACATCGTACTCAACACTATCGTTGCAGAAGAGCTTGAACAGTTCGCAGATGAGCTTGAAAAGGCTGACGACTTCAAGACAGCTCTTAAGGAACTGCTCGTAAAGACGATAAAGGAGCACAGCAGAGTAATCTTCAACGGCAATGGTTATGATGCCGCTTGGGTAAAGGAAGCTACAGAGGTAAGAGGTCTGCCTGAGCTTAAGTCTACTGTTGACGCACTTCCTCACTTCCTTGACGAGAAGAATATCAAGGTGTTCACAAAGCACAAGGTATTTACCGAAGTTGAGATGCACTCAAGAACAGAGATCCTGCTTGAAAACTACAGCAAGACGATTAATATTGAAGCACTTACAACTGCAGAAATGGCTACAAAGGAGATTCTTCCTGCGGTTATGGCATACGAAAAGCAGGTTTGCGACGTTCTTATCTCCAAGAAGAACGCAGGCGTTGCTTATAACCTTGAGCAGTCTGTTGCAAACAGAATCGATGCTCTTGCAGAAAGCCTGAACGCCAAGATTGAAGAGCTTGGCAAGGTTACCGTTAAGGCACAGGGCATCTCCGACGCATACGAAGCTGCAAAGTGCTATCACGATGAAGTATTTGCCACAATGCAGAGCCTGCGTGCTGTTGCAGATGAGCTTGAGACGATTGTCGGCGAAAAGTACTGGCCCTTCCCCACATACGAAGAGCTTCTCTTCAATGTATAAAAATCTGCGCTTGACAGCGTAATTAAAACGGCTTAGAGGGGTATCTACCCTTTAAGATAATCTGCACCCTTTTCCTATGGCTATGGCACTTTGGTGTCATAGCCGCTTTTCTTTGTGGAATTTTATCGGAAAGAATTGTCATATAAATTTTTCATTTTAGCTATTGACAAATCTACATAGCTTTGTTATAATCTAAATGTAGGAATGATTATCATTGCTGACGGGTTACCGTGAATCAACACGGGTGCAATGATTATCTGTCTGCCTATAGACAGACACCTTTAGCCGACCGTCTGGGCAGTCCGATTCGGGCTGCTTTTTTGTTTGTAAAGCGGAAAATAATTCCGTAAAAAAGCAGCAAACGCATTTTGCGTATATCGCAGAAAGGAAAGGTAAAAACAATGGAAAACAAAGCTACTGATCTTAGCGTTCGCTTCAAGGAGTACTGGGACGGATTCAAGCCCGGTGCATGGCAGGAGGGTATCAATACCCGTGACTTTATAATGACAAACTTTACTCCGTACTTTGACGGACCGGAGTTCCTCAGCGGCCCTACAGAGCGTACAAAGGCTCTCAACGAAAAGCTGAACGAACTGTTCAAAAAAGAGCGTGAGAACGGCGGAGTACTGGATATAAATACCGAAGTGGTATCATCACTTTGCAATTATCCTGCGGCTTATCTCGACAAGGAAAATGAGCTTATCGTAGGCTATCAGACCGATGCGCCGCTTCGCAGAGGCGTAAACCCTTTCGGCGGTATAAGAATGGCAAGAAGCGCCTGCGAGGCATACGGCTATAAGCTTTCGGATAAGGTTGAGGAGCATTTTGAGTACCGTACCACACACAACGACGGTGTATTCAGAGTATACACAGACGAGATGAAGCTCGCCCGTCATGTAGGTATAATAACAGGTTTACCCGATGCCTACGGCAGAGGAAGAATAATCGGCGACTACCGCAGAGTAGCGCTCTACGGCGTGGATTATCTCATTGAGCAAAAACAGCTCGATAAGAAAAAAGTCGGCGAAAATGTGATGGATGTTGATACAATAAGGCTGTCCGAAGAGCTTTTCCAGCAGATTAACTTCCTTAAAAAGATGAAGGAAATGGCTGCTATGTACGGCTATGATATCAGTATGCCTGCAAGAAACACAAGAGAAGCTATCCAGTGGACATATTTTGCATATCTTGCTTCTATCAAGGAGCAGAACGGTGCGGCTATGTCGCTTGGCAGAACTTCTACATTCTTTGATATATATGTATGCCGTGATATGGAAAGAGGCGAGCTTACCGAAGAGCAGGCTCAGGAGCTTATCGACGATTTCGTTATGAAGCTCCGCAGTGCAAGACACCTTCGTACCCCCGAGTACAATGAGCTTTTCGGCGGCGATCCGATGTGGATAACAGAGAGCGTCGGCGGCATAAATAATAAGGGCGTTCCGCTTGTTACAAAGGGAAGCTACAGAATGCTGAACACTCTTTATAATCTCGGTTCTTCGCCCGAGCCCAATCTTACCATACTCTGGTCGGAAAGACTGCCCGAACCCTTTAAAAAGTTCTGTGCAAAGCTGTCTATAGATACCGATTCTATCCAGTATGAAAACGACGACCTTATGAGAATGGAATACGGCGACGACTACGCCATTGCCTGCTGTGTATCCGCAATGAAGGTAGGCAAGCAGATGCAGTTCTTCGGCGCACGCTTTAATCTGCCCAAGCTTCTTCTGCTCGCTATTAACGGCGGCTATGACAACGTAACGGGAATGAAGCTCGGCCCTCAGATGGAACCTTTACAGGGCGACAAGCTTGATTACTATGAAGTCAGAGGAAGACTTGAAGTATATCGTGAGTGGCTGTGCAAGCTGTATGTTAATACGATGAATGTTATTCACTATATGCACGATAAATACGCTTATGAGAAGACGCAGATGGCACTTCACGACACCGATGTAGACAGAATGATGGCGTTCGGTATTGCAGGTCTTTCCGTTATGGCTGACTCGCTCAGCGCAATAAAATACGCAGATGTAAAGCCTATCCGTGACGAAAACGGTTATATTGTGGATTTTGATACAAAGGGCGATTTCCCCAAGTTCGGTAATGACGACAACAGAGTTGACAAGATAGCTCAGAACATAATCCAGGAGGTATCGCAGGAGCTTCGCAAGAATCCTACCTACAGAGGAGCACGCCATACGCTGTCTGCTCTTACCATTACTTCAAATGTTGTATACGGCAAGAAGACAGGTTCTACCCCCGACGGAAGAAAGAAGGGCGAGCCGTTTGCACCCGGCGCAAACCCGATGCACAACCGTGAAACAAACGGAGCAATCGCATCGCTGAACTCCGTTTCAAAGCTCCAGTACGATTATTGCCGTGACGGTATATCAAATACCTTCTCCATAATACCCGAGGCGCTCGGAAAAACCGACGACCAGAGAGTAGCGAACCTTGTTTGCGTACTTGGAGGATACTTCTCTAACTATGCACACCACCTCAATGTAAATGTTCTCAACAAGGAGACGCTTATAGCCGCCTACGAGAACCCCGACGCATACCCCAACCTTACTATACGTGTATCGGGTTATGCGGTAAACTTCCACAAGCTCTCAAAAGAGCAGCAGCGTGAGGTGATAAGCAGAACGTTCCACACGGTAATGTGATATGACTCAGTGCAGATACAGCGCTATACAGACGTTGGGTACTGTTGACGGGCCGGGAGTAAGATTTGTCCTTTTCCTGCAAGGATGTCCCTTGCACTGCGGATATTGCCACAATCCCGAAACAAGAGATATGACGGGCGGTAAAACGGCAACGGTCGGCGAAATAATGCAGAAGGTACTGCGCTGCCGCAATTATTTCGGCAAGGACGGCGGAATAACGGTATCGGGCGGAGAACCGCTTGTTCAGGCAGAGTTTGTTACAGAGCTGTTTACCGAGTGCAAAAAGCAGGGGATAAACACCTGCCTTGATACATCGGGATGCATACTGAATGACAGCACTCTTAAACTGCTTGAAGTTACCGATTTGTGTATGCTCGACATAAAGATGACAAACGAAGAGGATTATAAAAAGCATATCGGCTGTTCTATGGCGACGCCGCTTGCATTTCTTGATAAGCTTTGCGAAATGAAGGTAGAGACATGGATAAGACAGGTCATAGTCTGCGGCGTAAACGATGATGAGATAAATATCGGGCGGCTTAACGAAATAGCAAATGCCCACGATAATGTTACGCTGGCAGAGCTGCTTCCTTTCCGCAAGCTGTGCAGTACCAAGTATGATGAAATGGGTATTCCTTTTCCGTTTGACTGTTATGAGCAAACTCCCGAGAGCGTGATAGAAACGCTTAAATCAAAAGTTGACAAATTCAGATATTAAAAAGTACCTGCTGTTAGTATATCCGAAAGAAAACCGAACCTTCTTTTGAGATACAAAAACAGCAGGTTTTCTTGTATATATATATCAAAACGCTTTTATGGATATTGACTTTTTCGAGTCGTTATAGTAAAATTATATTTATATAGGCAAGTGCACAGCAATAAGCGAAAGGGGGAACTATCATGAGTAAAACAGTGTTATTTGTTGCATCTGTAACAAAAAAGCACATTATTCAGTTTCACCTTCCTTATATGAAATGGTTACAGGATAACGGCTATAAGGTTCATGTATGTGCAGGCGATGATTTTGAACCCGATGAGCCTAAGACCGTTCCCTATTGTGACGAATATTTTATAGTACCTTTTTACCGTTCTCCGTTTGCAACACGGAATTTCCGTTCATACAGAGAACTGCGCAAGCTGATTGCTGAAAACAAATATGAGCTTGTACATTGCCATACACCCGTTGCCGCCGCAATCGCACGATATGCGCTGAGAACGGCGAGAAAAAAGCAGGGGACAAAGGTTTTATATACTGCTCACGGTTTCCATTTTTACGAAGGCGCACCTAAGATAAGCAAGCTGTATTATCTTGCTGAAAAGATTATGGCGAGATATACCGATGCTATAATTACCATAAACCGTGAGGATTATCAGGCGGCAGAGAAGATGTGCAGTAAGCATGGCTGTGAGGTATATGAAATACCCGGAATAGGCGTTGATGTAAAGCGTATTGCAGACAGTCAAAGAACCCGAGAGAGTATCCGTGACGAATTCGGGATACCTAATGACGCTTTTCTTGTCATGTCAAATTCCGAGATAAACGAGAATAAGAATGTTGAATGCTCTATTGAGGCGGTTGCCGCAAACATGGGCGTATATATGCTTATCTGCGGCACGGGAAAGAGTATGGATAAATGCCGTGAGCTTGTCGGAAAACTTGGCTGTGAGGACAGAATTATTTTTGCAGGCTATCGTTATGACGCAAAGGAGCTTTTGCACGGTGCGGACGCTTTCATTTTCCCCAGCTACAGAGAGGGACTCGGACTTGCGGCTATAGAAGCTATGGCGGCAGGACTGCCGCTTATAGTGTCGGATAACAGAGGAACAAGAGAATATGCGGTAAACGGTGTAAATGCGATAGTATGCGAATCAGGCAACGCTTTGCAGTTTGCTGATGCTGTAAAGCTACTCAGCTCAGATGCAGGGCTGCGCGGTAAGCTCGGAGAGAACGGCAGAAAAACCGCCGAAAAATACAGTATTGAAAAATCTATAGCTAATATGGCTGAAATATACGGAAGATACATTGAGCTACCGGGAATAGAAAACGAAACAGGAGTGTTATCCGGTGAAGAAAGATAAATATTTAAGGCTGCTCGGAAAATATCCCGGGCTTGCCGATGCCGCAGTAACAGCGGCTGACGGAAAAGAAGATGATACAATGGCACAGGTCACGGCGAGCGTCACAGCACCTGTGCTGTTTTGCTATGTGAAAAGTGTGCTTGAGAGCGCCGCAGACAGCGGAATAAAGAAACTGTATTTTCTTGCCCGTGACGGATATATTATGAAAGCGGCGGCAGACGCAATAATAGAAGCGACGGGATATGACATTAAGACTTCTTATCTTTATGTATCGCGCTATGCGCTGAGAAATGCGCTGTACTATAAATGCAGTACGGCAGAGGATTTTGAAAAGGCGGGATTTTTCGGTCACTGCGCTGTACAGAGTGCAGAGAATACTCTGAAAAGAGCCGGCATTGACAAAGAAGAGCGAAAAGAAGTATATAAAAGGATCGGCTTTGACGGTGACGAAAGCAAGATAATGAGCGACGGAGAATTTGACCGTTTCTGCGAATTGCTGAAAAACGACAAAACGCTTTTTGATGCTATAAGAGAACGCTCAGCACCAAAATATGATGCGCTTATTGCGTATCTTGGGCAGAACGGATTTTTTGATAATCAGCGGTTCGCCGTTGTGGACAGCGGATGGCTCGGCTCGGTTCAGAAAACGCTGACACAGCTTACCGACGGGATGATACCGGAACAAAGTATTGTCGGATATTACTTCGGCTTGTACAGAAAAAAGGACGATAATTACCGTTCGTTTTTATTCGATATATCCGATGCTCACAGATATGTCCCGACCTTTTGCAATAATCTGTTTGAATGTTTCTGCTCGGCGCCGCACGGAATGACTGTCGGCTATGAAGAAAAAGACGGCGTTGTTGTGCCTGTACTTAAGCAGGAGAACAAAAAGGTATCGGATATGGCAGATAAACAGACCGATATCGTAAGGCGTTTTTCTTATGCCGCCTGCAAGTATAGTTATCAACTAAGCGAAAATAGTGCAAGAAAGCTTTGCGCAAAGCTGCTTAAAGCGCTGATGTACAAGCCCGATTACGATGAGGCAAAAGTGCTTGGAGCGTTTCCTTTCTGTGATGACGCTACCGAAACCGAGCTTACCTGCCTTGCGGAGGATTGCAAAAACAGCATAGGCAATATTTTGTTCTTTAACAGACTCAACAGGAAAAGAAAAGGGATGAGCATATATCCCGATAAGGGTATGTACTGGCTGTACGGGAGCATTGTTCTGAGCGAAGGCAGACCAAAGGCTTTATACAGAGTCAGCGTGAGGGCATGGGAAAAACTGAGACTTCTCAGGGAAAAGAGGCGCTTATGCCGCTGATATCGGTTATAATGGGCATTTA
>CAMEKR010000050.1 GCA_945921515.1 uncultured Clostridia bacterium
TGCGGTAATGAAGGCGGTTGATGTAACGGGAGGGGCAAGCAAGGCAAGGATGCCTTAGTGTGTGGCTGACGAGACACGGATGCAAAACCGCACACAGACCATTGCCCTACAAAAAAATATGTGATAGCTGATATTTACGGACTTTGTGAATGGTACAAAGGTAGAAACGATTTTAAAGGGGGTTGGAATATGACGCAGGAAACTTGTGAAAAATGTGACGGTGCTGTGGCATATTTCCACCTCCCCGGTCTGTTTGAGTTTTACGGGCTGTACAGCCTGTTTCTGCCTTTATTCTATAATCACAGGGAGTATTTTTACGATTGGTGCGAGATAGGCTCAATATACGGTGCTCCTGCGGATTGTCTGTGGGGCGGCGGACGTGTTGGGTTCGGTGATGATGAGGCTGAAAAGGTGCTTCGGCTTACACAGAAATACGGCATTTCCGCAAGGCTCACATTCAGCAATTCTCTTATAAAGCAAGAGCATCTTTCGGACAGAAAGTGCAACAGGCTGTGCGAGATGTTCAGCGAAAGCACAGCGGCGCAGAACGGCGTTATAATCTGTTCGGATCTGTTGCTTGAATATATAGGGAATAATTATCCGGGTCTGTATTTTGTATCATCGACCACAAAGGTTCTGACGGATTTTATACAGCTTGAAAAAGAGCTTAGCCGTGAGGATTTTCGCTTTGTTGTACCGGATTTCAGGCTTAACAAGGCTTTTGACAAGCTGGGTACGCTTACCGAAAGGCAGAAAAGCAAGGTAGAATTTCTGTGCAACGAATGCTGTTATTTCGGTTGTACCGACAGGAAAAGCTGTTATGAAAATGTCAGCCGCAAAAGTCTTTGTGAGGATTGCGAGGATTTTATATGCCGTTCTCCCGGAGGTAACGAGGGGTACAAGTTTTCAAAGGCTATGGAAAACCCTGCGTTTATCGGAACGGACGATATTGAAAATACCTATCTGCCGATGGGGTTCAATCAGTTCAAGATAGAGGGCAGGGGGCTTGGCAGTGCGGTAGTGCTTGAATTTCTGCTGTACTATATGACAAAGTCGGAATACCGGCTGAAAGTAAGAGAAGAAATATATCTTGACAGTATGCTTGATCTTTTCTGATAAAGCGTTACACGGAGGATTTTAATGCTATACATAATGCGACACGGTAAAACCGAGTGGAATAAAAAGAAAAAATTGCAGGGCAGGACGGACATTCCGCTGTGCCGTGAGGGAATAGAAATGGCGGAAAAGGCACGGGAGGAATATAAGGACGTGCATCTTGATATTTGCTACTGTTCGCCGCTTATCCGTGCAAGAAAAACAGCGGAAATCGTGCTTGAGGGCAAAAATGTGCCGATAGTAACTGATGATAGGCTGAAGGAAATGAGCTTCGGAGAATATGAGGGAATAGAGAACAGCTTTGATATCCCCGACTGCCCTATAAACCTGTTGTTTTTCCACCCCGAGCAGTATACAAGCTCTATAGGCGGGGCGGAAACATTTGACGAGCTGTTCGGCAGAACGGGCGAATTTCTCGATAAGGTGGTTTATCCGCAGGTAGAGCAGGGCAAGGACATTCTGATAGTCGGACACGGTGCAATGAATGCAAGCATTGTGTGCCGGATAAAGAATTTGCCGCTGTCTGAGTTCTGGAGCGCAGGGCTTGATCAATGCAAGATGATGAGGCTTTTGTAAGAAGATATATGAGCAAGTACAATTCTTTGTGGGAGTATATTGGGAAGTGCGGCGAGCGTGAAATTACGCTGACTTATGATGATATAGAGAAAATCTGCGGTGTTCCGATAGATCATTCCTTTCTGACGTATAAGAAAGAACTGAGCGGCTATGGGTATGCTGTAAAGAAAATATCGATAAAGAATAAGACGGTGAGGTTTAGCAAGGAGTAAAACGTTGTCATTTTACGGAGATTCTGAAAAAGGCTTTTTGCGTAACGCTTGGGCAAAAATGCGGTTTAACCGCCTGCGGCCTTCTTTCATAAACTGGCAATAAGCGAGAGAACGAAGGAGGCGTTTATGTGAGAAGTCTGGCACAGCTTAAAAGAGATGAAAAATGCAGGGTAGAACGGCTGCTACTTGCAGGAGATATGAGGCGGCGGCTTATGGAACTGGGACTTACGGAAGGGGCAGAGGTGTCCTGCGTTTTGTGCGGAAGCGGCATCAGGGCATATCTTATCAGGGGAGCTGTTATAGCTCTGCGTGACGAGGACGGACAGCGTATAAAAATTAAGCCTCAAAAAAACTAAAAAAAATCGCAAAATTTGTAGACAAACGAGCAAAAATATAGTATAATAAAATGACTATGGAAATAGGCGAGTGTGATACCTTGTCATAAGGTAATCATATCGAAAAAAGTTTGTATCTGCCGTAAGCGGATGTTAAAGAATTGCCGCGATTTTTTCATCGTCATTTGAAAAAATCGTGGCTTTTTTGCGGAAAGAGAGGTAGTTTAATGACGATCTTACTTAAGAACGGTCATGTGGTTGACAGCGTGAACGGTTTTGAGGGAAAAACGGATATACTCATTAAAGACGGATTCATTCGTGAACTCGGTGAAAACATTGTATGCGATGAGCCTAAGGCGAAGATAATAGACTGCGAGGGGCTTACGGTAATACCGGGAATATGCGATATGCACGTTCATCTGAGGGATCCCGGTCAGACGCATAAAGAAGATATTATTACAGGCTGTGAGGCGGCTGTGGCAGGAGGCGTTACAGCTTTAGCCTGTATGCCTAACACAAAACCGCCCGTAGACAACAAGGAAACGGTAAAATATATACTGGACAAGGCTCGCAAGGCAAAGGCAAAGGTTTACCCCGTAGGTTGTATTACAAAGGGTATGCAGGGCAAGGAGCTTTGCGATTACGATGAACTCAAGGCGGCTGGCTGTGTGGCGGTAAGCGACGACGGCAGACCGGTAGAGTCGGCGGCAATGATGGCTCAGGCTATGGTAAAAGCGCACTATGCAGGCCTTAAGGTAATATCCCACTGCGAAGACCTTGAGATAATCGACGGCGGAATAATCAACAAGGGTAAGATATCAAGACAGCTCGGAGTAAAGGGTATGAGCAGGCTCAGCGAGGATATAATAACCGCAAGAGAGCTTGCGATAGCACAGGATACTCAGATGCCGATACACATAGCTCATGTTTCCACAAAGGGAAGCGTAAACACGATAAGGGCAAACACCCACATCGGCGTTATGTGCACCTGCGAAACAGCTCCCCACTACCTTATGCTGACAGACGAAAAACTGCTTTCAAGAGACGCAGACTACAGAATGAATCCTCCGCTGAGAGAAGAGGAGGATGTTATGGCGCTGATTGCGGCGATAACCGACGGAACTATCGACTGCATAGTGACCGATCATGCTCCCCACAGCGCAGAGGAAAAGGCTGATTTTGAAAAAGCTCCCAACGGAGTAGTCGGAATGGAAACTTCGCTTGCGGCAACGCTGACAGCACTTTATCATACCGGTACTGTAAGCCTTAAGCATATAGTAAGGATGATGTGTGTCAATCCCAGAAAGATTCTGGGCATTGAAGGCGGATCGCTCGGCGTGGGCGATATTGCGGATATCGCAATATTCGACGCAGATGAAGAATGGACTGTAGATCCGCAGAAGCTTCACTCAAAGTCGAAAAATACCTGCTTTAAGGGCATGACCTTGAAGGGCAGAGTAAAATACACACTGGTAAACGGCATGGTCGTATATAAAGACGAATAAACTGCCGAAAAGCGAAAAACAGTATAAACGGGCGCCAAAGCCCAACTATACTTGAAATATAAAATAAAGGATGGATGCAAAAATGTCAATGGATCAACTTCTTCGCTCAATATGCGACAAGCAGAACCCTACCGTAGCAGGCCTTGACCCCAAGCTTGATTATGTACCTGAGTACATAAAGGAAAAGGCTTTCAATAAGTACGGTGAAACGCTTAAGGGTGCTGCTAAGGCTATTCTTGAATTCAACAAGTGCCTTATTGACGCACTTCACGAGGTAGTGCCTGCAATAAAGCCCCAGGCGGCTTACTATGAAATGTACGGCACGGCAGGTATCAAGACATTATACAAGACTCAGGAGTACGCAAGAAGCAGGGGAATGTATGTTATAACCGACGGAAAGCGTAACGATATAGGCACAACTATGGAAGCCTATGCCGCAGCTCATCTCGGTAAAGTCAAGGTAGGAAACGAGGATTACGAACCCTTTATGGGCGACGCTCTGACGGTAAACGGATATCTCGGCAGTGACGGTATCAATCCTCTTATCAAAGTATGCAAGGAAAACGACAAGGGCATTTTTGTACTGGTCAAGACATCGAATCCCTCAAGCGGAGAGCTTCAGGATCTTCTTATAGACGGTGTTCCGGTATATGAGAGAATGGGCAATATGTGCGAAAAGTGGGGCGAGGAGCTCCCCGGACAGTACGGTTATTCGGGAGTCGGCGCAGTAGTAGGCGCAACCTACCCCGAGCAGATAAAGGAGCTTCGTGCAAAGCTTCCTCACACCTTCTTCCTTATTCCCGGCTACGGCGCACAGGGTGCGACCGCAAAGGATATTGCCGCCGCATTTGATGAGAACGGTCTTGGCGGAATAGTAAACAGCTCAAGAGGCATTATGACAGCGTATAAAAAAGAGGGCTGTGACGAGCGTGATTTTGCAGGTGCGGCATTCAGAGAAGCACTGCGCATGAGAGACGAAATAATGAGCTATATCGGAAAGATACAGCTACCTTAAGTACAGAGAATTAAAAAGATACAGAGAATCAAAACAAGAAAGGAACGAATGAAATGGACTTAAAGGCGGCTTCGGCGAAGACGGCATATCTTATACTTGCAGACGGAACTGTGTTCAAAGGCAGAAGCTTCGGATGTGAAGGCGAGGTCATAGGAGAGATAGTCTTCACAACAGCCATGACAGGCTATGAGGAAACACTCACCGATCCCAGCTATTGCGGACAGATAGTTACCCAGACATTTCCTCTTATCGGAAACTACGGCGTAAACGATGAGGATTACGAATCGAGAACGAGCGTAGTCAGCGGTTATATCGTGCGTGAATACTGCGAAGTACCTTCAAATTTCCGTTGCGAAGGAGATATAGACAGCTTCTTAAAACAGCACAACATAATAGGACTGTTCGGCATAGATACAAGAAGACTTACGAGAATCATCCGTGAAACAGGCGTTATGAACGGTATGATAACGACTTGCGAGCCTACCGAAGAGTTTATGGCGCAGGCGTCTGAGAAAATCGCAAATTACACCGTAGGTTCTGTAGTACCTAAGGTTAGCGTAAAACAGCCGGAGACTTTCAAGTCCGAAAGCGGCAAATACAAGGTCGCTCTGATGGACTACGGATATAAATTCAACATAAGACGGGAGCTTGTAAAGCGTGGCTGTGATGTCACGGTATTCCCTTATGATACAAGTGCAGAAGAGATACTTAAGTTTGCCCCCGACGGCATTATGCTTTCAAACGGACCGGGCGATCCTCAGGACAACACGGTATCTATAAATACGCTCAGAGAGCTTATACCTCATAAGATACCCACCTTCGGAATTTGTCTGGGACATCAGCTGCTTGCACTTGCAAACGGTGCGACTACCGTAAAGCTGAAATACGGACACAGAGGCGGAAATCAGCCCGTAACCGATATTACGATAGACAGGACATTCATTACATCGCAGAATCACGGCTACGCTGTTGTAAGCGACAGCCTGCCCGAGAGCGCAGGTAAAGTAAGCCACATAAACGGCAACGACAAGACCTGCGAGGGCGTACAGTATACAAATGCACCCGCATTTACCGTACAGTTTCACCCCGAGGCTTGCGGCGGACCGCATGATACCGCTTATCTGTTCGATAAATTTATCAGTCTTATGGAGGAGAACAAGAAATGCCGTTAAGAAGTGATATAAAAAAGGTGCTGGTTATCGGCTCAGGTCCTATAGTAATAGGACAGGCAGCCGAATTTGACTACGCAGGTACTCAGGCTTGCCGTGCGCTGAAGGCGGAGGGACTTGAGGTAGTTCTTATTAATTCAAACCCTGCCACAATTATGACGGACAAGCATATGGCGGACAAGATATACATCGAGCCGCTTACTCTTGATGTTGTAAAGAAGATAATAAAGATAGAAAAGCCCGACAGCATACTTTCTACTCTGGGCGGTCAGACAGGACTTACTCTTTCTATGCAGCTTGCGGAAGAGGGCTTCCTTGCCGAGAACAATGTTAAACTGCTCGGCGCAAATCCCGAAACTATACACAAGGCTGAGGACAGACAGGCGTTTAAGGATACTATGGAGTCTATCGGCGAGCCGTGTATCCCTTCAAAGGTTGTCGAAACCGTTGAAGACGCAATGGAGTTTGCGAAGGTTATCGGATATCCCGTGATTGTTCGTCCCGCATTTACGCTGGGCGGTACAGGCGGCGGTATCGCAAACGATCCCGAAGAGCTTCACGAGATAGCAACAAACGGACTTCGCCTTTCGCCTATCACACAGATACTTGTTGAAAAGTGCATATCCGGCTGGAAGGAGATCGAGTTCGAGGTTATCCGTGACGCAAAGGGAAATGTTATAACAGTCTGCTCAATGGAAAACTTCGATCCCGTCGGCGTTCACACAGGTGACAGTATAGTAATAGCACCTGCGGTTACTCTTGCCGATAAGGAATATCAGATGCTTCGTACAGCGGCGCTGAATATTATCCAGGCTCTTAAGGTCGAGGGCGGCTGTAACTGTCAGTTTGCACTCAAACCCGACAGCTTTGAATATTCGGTAATTGAAGTTAACCCCAGAGTTTCACGCTCGTCTGCGCTTGCTTCAAAGGCGACGGGCTATCCTATAGCAAAGGTTGCAACAAAGATAGCAATAGGCTATTCTCTTGACGAGATAGTAAACCAGGTTACAGGCAAGACCTACGCTTGCTTTGAGCCTGCTCTTGACTACGTTGTAGTAAAGTTCCCGAAGTGGCCGTTTGACAAGTTCGTATATGCAAAGAAAACGCTTGGCACTCAGATGAAGGCTACCGGCGAGATAATGGCTATAGGCACGAGCTTTGAAGAAGCTATGATGAAGGCTGTGCGCTCAATAGAGCTCGGCATGGATACCATGCGTAAAAAGGCATTTATCACTTTTACCGATGATGAGGTAAGAGCAAAACTTCACGATGTCGATGTAGACCGTTCGTTCTGCGTGTTTGAAGCGCTCAGAAGAGGCTTCTCCGTAAAGGAGATCTGCGACATAACTACAATAGACAAATGGTTTGTCGAAAAGCTTAAGAACCTTGCACAGCTTGAGCTGTGGCTTGAGGACGGCGAGCTTACACAGGAGAAATACGACCTTGCGAAGAAGTACAGCTATCTTGATAAGACTATCGAGAAGCTGTCAGGTCAGAAGCTGGCTGACAAGGGCATAAAGACACGCCATGCGGTATATAAGATGGTTGATACCTGCGCCGCTGAGTTCTCGGCTGAAACGCCTTATTTCTACAGCACGTTTGACGAAGAAAACGAGGCTGCCGAATTTATAGAACAGCACCCTACAGATAAAAAGAAGATAATAGTATTCGGCTCGGGTCCTATAAGAATAGGACAGGGTATAGAGTTCGACTACTGCTCGGTTCACTGCGTATGGGCGCTTAAAGAGATGGGATATGAGGCAATTATCTGCAACAACAATCCCGAAACCGTATCGACCGACTTTGACACAGGCGACAGACTTTACTTCGATCCTCTTACATTTGAAGATGTAGATTCTCTTATTGCTACTGAAAAGCCATACGGCGTTGTTGTACAGTTCGGCGGACAGACAGCGATCAAGCTTACAAAGCATCTGCAGGAAACAGGCGTTAAAATTCTCGGTACATCTGCTGAGAGCATTGATGACGCAGAGGACAGAGAGAAGTTTGACGAGCTGCTTGAAAAGTGCGAAATACCGAGACCTAAGGGACATACGGTGTTCACTACCGAAGAGGCGCTGAAGGCGGCAGAGGAGCTGGGTTATCCCGTACTGCTCCGTCCTTCGTATGTGCTCGGCGGTCAGAATATGATAATAGCTCACTGTGACAGCGATGTTACGGAGTATATGACTATCATCACAGCAACAGAGCTTGAAAACCCCGTTCTGATAGATAAGTACCTTATGGGTACAGAGGTCGAAGTCGACGCTATATGCGACGGTACAGACTTCCTTATCCCCGGTATTATGGAGCATATCGAGCGTGCAGGCGTACACTCGGGAGACAGTATATCGGTTTATCCCTGCCAGACGCTTTCGGAAAAGATAAAGAACACTATAATCACATATACCGAGCGTCTTGCAAAAGCGCTTAATGTAATAGGACTTGTAAACATACAGTATGTCGTTTATAACAACGAAGTATATGTTATCGAGGTAAATCCGAGATCGTCAAGAACCGTTCCTTATATAAGCAAGGTAACCGGTGTACAGATGGTAGATATCGCCACTAAAATAATGCTCGGCGAGTCGCTTAAGGATCAGGGCTATAAGAGCGGACTGTATCCCGTTGGTGACTATGTTGCCGTTAAGGTGCCGGTATTCAGCTTTGAAAAGCTGCACGATGTTGATACACAGCTCGGCCCCGAGATGAAGTCAACGGGTGAAGCACTCGGTATCGCAAGAACCTTTGAAGAGGCACTCTACAAGGGACTTATGGCGGCAGGCTTCAAGATGTTTAAGAACGGCGGAGTAATGTTCTCTGTTAAAAATTCGGACAAGCCCGAGATAATACCGCTTGCGGAGAAATTCGAGAAGCTCGGATTTGAGCTGTATGGAACAAGCGGAACTGCATCAATGCTCAACCGCAATATGATAGCGACAAACTTTACCTATCGTATCCATGAGGATAAGGAGCCAAATGTAATAAGCCTTCTTGAAAGCGGCAAGATAAACTACGTTGTTTCAACCTCAGAGACAGGCAGAAAGCCTGCTCTTGACAGCGTAAAGATACGCCGTAAATCCGTTGAGCGTTCTATAGCTTGTCTTACTTCTGTAGATACGGCAAACGCTCTTGTAAAGTGTATTGCTATGGATAAGACGGTAGATGATCTTGAGATGGTGGATATTACAAAGATATAATGAGGTGCAGATTTGAAGATAGGCGAATATAAAGTTAAATTCAATTACACAATATTGAGGGGATTTATAGACGCTTTCGGTCTTATGATGGTTTTTCTTATCTATCAGACGACATACGCATACTATTATCAGATGGCACATCCGACAATGGTGCTGAATAATGTTTATCCTGACGGCTTACCTGCATATATGTGGATATGCGGCGGCATAGTGCCTTTTATCGCACTTGCGGCATTCGTGTTCTCGATAGTGTATATGTTTATCCCGCATAGGTCAATGACGCTTGTAATCACGGCTGACAATGCTCAGAAGTATTACGACAATCTGATGATAACAAACAGCTTGCTGAGAATACTTGTGCTTATGGCACTGTGGGATTACACTTATATAACACAGAGCAACCTTATGGGAGCTATTGAATCGTGGTTTTCTTTACAGACTCTGCTTGATGTCATTGTCGGTGTGCTGGTTATTTACTTGATGAGAAACAGGCTGAAAGAAGTGACTAAGCCGATAGAGAAGGTAAGATTGCCCGACCATAAGGCTTATCTAAAGTACGCCGCAAAGAGCCTTGATGAAGAAAAGGCAGAAGCAAAGGTCAGAATAGTAAAAGACGAAGATACGATAATGAGAAGCTGAACAACAGCGCAGACAGGCAATGTTTTAGCAAAAGGAGAAAAAATATGAGTTTTTATTGCAGCTCCTATCCTATAGTTGAGAAGAAGGCGCTTGCAGGCGGCATTTACTCTTTCACTATTAAGTGCCCCGAAGTTGCACAGGCGGCTTGCGTAGGACAGTTCGTGCAGATCAAAGCAGAGGGCTATACGCTTCGCAGACCTATATCGATATGCAGTATCGACAAGGAAAACGGCACGATAAGGCTTGTTTTTGAAGCCAGAGGCAAGGGTACGGATAAGATATCCGAGCTCAACAAAGGCGACCTTATGGACGTGATAGCTCCTCTCGGAAACGGCTTTACCGTTCCTGCAAAAAAGGACGGACGAGTAATAGTAGTCGGCGGAGGAATAGGAACGCCGCCGCTTCTTGACATAGCAAATATGTACGGAGAAAACTGTACGGCTATACTCGGTTTCAGAAGCTTTGACAAGGTGATACTTGATAAGGATTACGCTTTGTCGGGAGCAAAAGTGATAGTCTGCACCGATGACGGAAGTACGGGAGTCGGCGGAACTATAGCACAGCCGCTTGCCGATGAGCTTGCAAAAGGCGGCGTAGCCGCTGTTTATGCCTGCGGTCCCACACCTATGCTGAAGGCTGTTGTAGCTGCGGCAAAAGAGGCGGGAGTATATTCCGAAGTTTCTCTTGAACAGCGTATGGGTTGCGGCGTCGGCGCTTGCGTAGTATGCGCCTGCACGGTAGTAAGAGACGGCAAGGAGCAGGTGCTGAGAGTTTGCAAGGATGGCCCTGTGTTCAGCGGCGAGGAGGTAGTGTTATGAGCGTAATACCCGATATCTCGGTAAATGTCTGTGGTAAATATTTTAAGAACCCCGTAATAGCCGCTTCCGGCGCTTACGGTTTCGGAGAGGATTATACCGATTTGTATCCGCTGTCCGAACTCGGCGGTATTTCCTGCAAGGGTACGACAATTGCGGCTAAAGACGGCAACATTCCTCCCAGAATAGCGGAGACGCCCAGCGGAATACTCAATTCCGTAGGACTTCAGAACCCCGGCATTGATAAATTCATAAACTATTATCTTCCCCGTCTTAAAAAGCAGGATACGGTGGTTATCGCCAATATCGCAGGCGCTACCATTGAGGATTATGCAGAGGTAGCCGCAAGACTTGACTCTACCGATGTAGATATGATAGAGCTGAATATTTCCTGCCCGAATGTTAAACAGGGCGGCGCTACCTGGGGCGTTACCTGCAGCGGTGCGGCAAGTGTTACAAAGGCTGTAAGAAATGCTACAAAGAAGCCGGTTATTGTAAAGCTCACTCCCAATGTCACCGACATAACCGAGATAGCAAAGGCAGTTGAGGCAGAGGGTGCAGACAGCGTTTCGCTCATTAATACTCTTCTCGGAATGAGAATAGATATCAGAACAAGAAGACCTATCCTTCATAACAATGTCGGCGGTCTCTCGGGACCTGCAGTTTTCCCTGTTGCCGTAAGAATGGTATGGCAGGTATCTAACGCAGTTAAGATACCCGTAATAGGCATGGGTGGCATAGCAAGTGCGGAAGACGCTATCGAGATGATGATGGCAGGCGCTTCGGCAGTACAGATGGGAACAGCAATATTCGGTGATCCGTATGCGCCTATAAAGGTATGCGAGGGCATGAAAAAGTTCTTACAGGAAAACAAAATCGAAAAGATAAGCGATATAGTAGGCACGGTAAAGCCGTGGTGACAATAGGGCGGCAATAAACCCCGTTCGGATAATTCTGAACGGGGATTTCTTGTATATAATGTGGAATAAAGTAAATTAGCGGAATTTACCTAAATTAACCCAAATTAATTGTGCTATTTCACCAAAAGACGTTACTTAATTTATTGCAAATTGTTGATTGACGGATAACGGTTCATTTTGGTATAATAACTATGAAAAATAATCAGCGGCATCAGTGATGCCAACATTTAACAGGAGGTAAAGATGAAAAAGTTTACAAAAGCTTTTGCAGGCGCTTTAGCACTCATCACAGCAGTTACGGCATTTACCGGTTGTGCAGGTAGTGCAACTACAAGCGGCGACACTGCAAATTCAAGCGCAGCTTCTTCTGCAGAAACAGAGAAGCAGATGTCTGAAAACGCCGGCGTTATCAGTGCGGTTGATAATGTTTCCGCTTCAGAAGACTACAAGGATATCAAGGTAGATACAAAGATCAAGTGGATGGCTTGGTGGAAGATACAGGAGGCTTCTCCCGCAGTTGAGGTATTCAAGAAGCTGTACGGTACTCCTAAGAACATCCCCGCAGGATACGAAAGCACTCCTGCTGAGAATGTATTCGTAAATATCTTCATTTCTACATACGCAGACAGATATACCAGCCTTGCTAAGCTCGTTCAGGCAGACGAATCACCCGACTGCTTCCCCTTCGAGATAGGCAACTATCCTTACAGCGTATATCAGAACCTTTTCCAGCCTCTCGATGATATAATCGACTTCTCAACAGATGACTGGGCACCCTATAAGGATTCTATCGATAAGTTCAACTGGGGCGGAAAGAACTATTGTCCTATCATGGACCTCAATGTAAACAGCTTACTCTGGTACAGAAAGAGCACTGCTGAAGAAGCAGGTATTGACGATCCTTGGGAGTGCTTCGAGAACGGCACATGGACATGGTCTACATTCATGGATGCGTGCAGAAAGTTCAGCGATCCCGAAAACGGCAAGTACGCTCTTGACGGTTACAACCCCGAAAACAACATGGTAGCTACAACAGGTACTCCTCTTGTTGGTCTTGTTGACGGTAAGCTTGTAAGCAACCTCAACAACGCTAATATTGAAAAGTGTATGGATATGCTCCGTGTATTTGATAATACGCAGGAACAGCTCCGTTACCCCAGAGATATCGACAACAACTGGAACCCCAACTACAATGAATGGGCAAACGGCAACACTCTCTTCTTCGAGGACGGTACATGGAGATTTGAAGAAACCTGGAGACTTTACAAGCAGAAGTTAAAATGGGATGATGACGAGATATGCTTCGTTCCCTTCCCCAAGATGGATGAATCTGATGAATACTATCAGTTCATGAAGCAGGATTCTATCATGCTCGTTGCAGGTTCTAAGAACATTGACGGCTACAAGGCATGGATCTATGCTAACCTCGTAGCTTCCAACGATGCAGAGATCAAGGCAGCCGGCAGAGAGCAGTCCAAGGAAGAATACGGCTGGACGGACGAACAGCTTGACAGACTTGATACTCTTAAGGATCCTACTACATTCGTAGCAGTATTTGACTTCAAGAACGGTATCGGTCAGGATATCGCAAGCGCCGATACTCAGGATACAATTGTTGAGCAGCTTACAAAGTATCCCTACATGACAGGCGTTACATATACATCTGTTCGTGAGTCTGTAAAGGG
>CAMEKR010000051.1 GCA_945921515.1 uncultured Clostridia bacterium
TTTGATACATTATAGTTATCAAACTCGCTTATCACCTGTGAATATCTCACACGCTCGCCGGGTGTGGCGCTCATCTGAAGCATTGTCACCATACCGATGATAAGAAGAACTATCACCGCAATATAAATGAAAACGCCTTTGAATTTGTTGTTCTGGTTCATGTTTGACCCTTTCCGTCCGACCATAAGATCGTCTACACATATATATTTACATCAGATATTCTCAGCGTGCTTCGATTTTCAGCTCGCCTATGTACGGAAGATTTCTGTACAGCTGTGCATAATCAAGTCCGTAGCCGACGACGAAAACATCGTCAACATCAAATCCGATATAATCTGCCTTTATTATCTCCGACTTTCTGACCTTCTTGTTGAGAAGGGTACAGATTTTTATTGAAGCAGGCTCTCTTTTCTCAAAAAGATCCTTTACGAATTTTAAAGTTTTGCCGCTGTCGAGGATATCTTCGACAAGGATAACGTGTTTCCCCTTTATATCCGCCGTGATATCCTTTGTGAGAGTAAGCTCGCCCGATGAAGTACCGTTTCCGTAAGACTGTACGGTTACAAAATCAAGCCTTGTATAAAGGTCGATGTTCTTCATAACATCCGACAGGAACATAAACGAACCCTTAAGTATCCCTATCACCGTTACTTCTTCGCCTTTATAGTCTTCGGTTATCTGCCTGCCTATCTGCTTTGCTCTGTCTTCGAGCTGTTCGCTCGTTATCAGAACTCTTTCGATATCGCTGTGAATGATATTTCCCACTTTAAATTCTCCGTTTTAGATTATACATCCCTTATATTAAATAAATGTTAAGTAGCCGAAACTAATCGCAAGCCCGCTTAACGCAAACAGTATACCACAAAAATGTGCAAAAATCAACGGCTTTAAACACTTTTAAGAAAACCGTCACATTGATTTCTCCTGTATTTCTCATAGTCTGTAACTACAAACAGTTTTTTCTTGCGTATCTGTACAAACTTGAACTGGCACGGATTTATCTTACCTTGTTTATTCCTGATGATTTTTACGCACGAGTCAACCGCTGACATACTGACGGGTATATCGTTTTGTTTAAACAGCATAGTGACAATGCGGCGCAGTATACATTCATCGGCGTCGCAAAGCTGATTTACATCATATTTACCATCGCCTGCGCTTGCTTTTTGCATAAGCTGTGCCGCTAAGCTATCAAGATAAGCGTCGTCAAGAGAAGCGGCGTCGGAAAGGCGGCTCATTGCGCCGTACAATGCGGGATTTATCTCTCTGAGCAAAGGAACTATCTTGTGCCTTATCTTATTTCTCGTGTAATCGTCCGACAGATTTGTGCTGTCGGTAACATAGTCAAGCTCATTTTCACGGCAGTAGCACTCCACATCCTCACGGGTGCTGTAAAGCAAAGGCCTTATTATATTGTCACGCTTTGGCGGTATTCCGCAAATGCCCGAAAGAGCCGTTCCACGCACCATATTGATAAGGAGCGTTTCGCAGTTGTCGGAAGCTGTATGTGCAGTTGCAATCAGCTTATTTTTGCCGATATCCTCAAAAAAGCCGTATCTCAGCCGCCTTGCACATTCCTCAAGGCTGTCGTGCTTTTGTCTGAATTCGTTTACCTTTATATTTGCAACATAAAGCGGTATATCCATCATTCTGCACATTCTGCGCACGAACATCTCATCTCCGTCGCTCTCTGCACCTCTGAGATTATGATTGACATGACACGCCGCAAGCGAAAACGAAAGCTCGCCTTGCAAAGAATACAGGACATGGAGCAAAGCAACGCTGTCAGCGCCTCCGCTGACAGCCGCTATGACCGTGTCCCCCGATTTTATCATAGAGTAACGCTGTATTGTATTCTTTACATCATCTCTCAGCATGCACATACTCCGTATCCGTAAATCTGGTGTACTGACCGTCCCACATCATATTGATGTCGTTTGTCTCACCGTGACGGTTCTTGGCTATGATACACTTGCAGGCGCGCTGATCTTCTGTATCTTTGTTGTAATAGCTGTCACGGTACAGGAAGAGAACTATATCCGCATCCTGCTCGATAGAACCCGAGTCACGCAGGTCTGAGAGCATAGGGCGCTTATCGTCCTTCTTCTCTGCAGAACGGGCAAGCTGTGAAAGAGTAATAACAGGAACATTAAGCTCCTTAGCCATTATCTTTAAGTTTCTTGTCATCTCGCTTATCTCGTTTACTCTGTTCAAGTCTCTTCTTCCCGAAGATATAAGCTGAAGATAGTCGATAACGACAAGTCCGAGATTATCAATGCGCCTCAGCTTTGCCTTCATTTCGTTTACCGTTATGGCAGAGCTGTCGTCGATATATATATTCATATTTGACAGCACAAGCGACGCATCGGCAAGGTTTCTCCACTGGGCAGGATCGAACTTTCCCGTTTTCATAAGATCGCTCGATATTCTACCCTCTGAGGAAAGCATTCTCGTTACAAGCTGTTCCTTCGACATTTCAAGGTTGAAAACGCAGACTGCCTTCTCGGGATGATATTTTGCAACATTTGTGGCAATATTCATCGCAAATGAGGTTTTACCCATACCCGGACGAGCCGCAATGATGAGCAGATCAGAACCGTTGAGTCCGTAGATATACTTGTCAAGAGTAGGGAATCCCGATTTAAGTCCCCTCTGCCCCTGTTTATCGGGGTTTGAGCACATTTCGGATAATTCGTTGAGGATGCTCACCACTATTCCGTTTATCTTGGTAAGTCCCCTTACCTGATTCTCGTTACGCACTTCGTATATGCGTTTTTCCGCAAGCTCAAGCAGAGAAGAAGTGGAGTCTGCTCCGTTGTTTGCGTTGTCAAGAATCTCTTCGGCTATTGTTATCAGCTGACGCCTTGTATATCTCTCCTCGATTATCTCGATATATCTGTCAATGCTCGAAATGCTCGGCACCGTTTCCATCAGCTTTACAAGATAGGTACGACCTTCCTCGGGCGACTCGAAAACGCTCTTTTTCTTATAGCCGTCTTTGCCGCTGTCCGCTCTGTTAAGGCAGTTTTCAAGCACCGTGACAATGTCTATTATCTCGCTTCTTGCGAACATCTGAGACATAACCGCAAAGATATCGCTGTGCAGTTGGACATAGAAATGCTCCGCCGTCAGTTTTGCCGTTGCTTTAGGCATATTAGCGGCGCTGTCAAGCAATATTGCTCCGAGCACGGACTGCTCTGCGTCAAGACTGTACGGAAGATTTGCTCCCGCTATATCATAATCAGCCATTTTGTTTTCTTCCTTAAGTAATCGGTATTATTCTTCTGTTACGCTGACGCTGAACTGCGCTACGATTCCCGTGAACAGTCTTGCCTCTGCTTCAAATGTACCGAATGACTTGATATCGGTCTTAGTTGATATCTTTCTCTTATCGACATCAAATCCGAAATCACGCTTGATAAGCGCGCTTATATCCTTGCCTGTAACAGAGCCGAACAGCTTTCCGCCCTGTCCTGCTTTAGCTTTGATAACAAGAGTCTTACCGTCTATGGTATCCTTAATCTTCTGTGCGTTTGCCGCTTCTACATCCAGCTTGTGCTGTGCGGAAGCCTTCTGACCTTCAAGGTGGTTAAGATTCTCGTTTGTAGCTTCTACCGCAAGTCCCTTTTTGATAAGGCAGTTTCTTGCGTATGCGTCCTTAACCTCTTTTACCTCGCCCTTTTTTCCTGTTCCTTTAACATCCTGTATGAAAATTACCTTCATATTATATCTTCCTTTCTATTAGCTACGCTGTGCAGCTTTGTTTTCATTTGAATTTACCTTTATAAGGCTCAGATAATAGTCGTCAATCGACTTTTTGAGCTGTGTAAGAGCCTCGTTTACCGATGTATCTTTCAGCTGAACGCCTGCCATTGTCTGATGACCGCCGCCGCCGAGCGATTCCATAATAAGCTGAACATTGAGATTTCCCATGCTCCTTGCGCTTATCGAAATCTCGTTGCTCATTGTCTTGTACAGAACAAACGACGCGTCAACATTGGTTATGGTCAGCAGTTCGTCTGCCGCCTGCGGAGCAACTATGCGAAGATCGTCGGCATAGAAGTCGCACGGAGCAATGGCACACTTGCGGTATATCTCCGCCTCTGCCACTATCTGAGTTTTTCTCTTGTAGCTGTCTATTGAGCTTGCAAACATCTTCTTGACGGTAATGGTATCCGCACCCATCTTTCGCAGTACCGCCGCCGCCTCAAAGGTTCTTACGCCTGTTTTCATTACAAAGTTCTTGGTATCAAGCATAATTCCGGCAAGCAGACATTCCGCCTGCACCGCACGCAGTTTTCCGGCTTCACCGAAATACTGGATAAGCTCTGTTACCATTTCAGAAGCTGATGAAGCATACGGCTCGTGATGGAATATCACGGCATTGTCTATGTAGTTCACCATCTTTCTGTGGTGATCGATGACGACTACCTTTGTTGCTCTCTCATACAGCTCTTTGCTTTCGATTATCTGAGGATTATGCGTGTCGCATATTATCAGAAGCGAATCGTCTGTTATATCCGCCATTGCGTCATCGGGAGTCTTGAACAGCGGCTCCTCGCCTTCAACATGGGGGAAACGGTCTATCAGCACCTTTGCAAGAGAAGTGCCGTAATCGCAAACTGTCCATGCACTCTTGCCGAGATTTCTTACAGCGCAGGTAAGTCCTACCGATGAACCTACGCTGTCAAGATCGCTGTACTTGTGTCCCATTATGAATATCTTATCGGCATTATCAACAAGCTCCAGCAGAGAATTTGCGATAATTCTCGTCTTTACCTTGTTGTGACGCTCAACGCCCTTTGAAACGCCGCCGTAAAATTCAAAGCCGTTATCCGTCTTTACCGCCGCCTGGTCGCCGCCTCGTCCGAGCGCCATTTCAAGCGCCTGCCGTGCAAACTTTTCGCTCTCGCTGAGATTCTTGCCCGTTCTTCCTATGCCTATCGACATTGTAACATTAAGGTGGTCGTTTACAAATATCTCACGGACTTTATCAAGTATCTCGACTTTATCCGCAAGTATCTTTTCAAGGTGTCTTTCTTCAATTACCGCAATGAATCTGTCGGAAGCGTTCTTTCTCAGCACTCCCGTAGTCTGTCCCGCAAAATCCTCAAGCAGCTTGTCTATCTGTACCGAAACATGAGCCTTTTCGCTCTCAAGGCATCCGCTGATAAGCTCCTCGTAGCCGTCTACCATAAACAGCATAACAACAGGCTGGGACAGCTTCTTCTCGGTTTCAAGCTCTGTGATATCGGTAATATTCTTGAAGAACAGGAGCGTAAGCTCTTTAGCTTCTTTCTCATCCGGGACTTTTGCAAACACCTGATACACGCTGTCACGATAAGTTATAGTAACGCCGTCATCGGTAAAGCACTCTGCCGCAGGAACATCGGTGATATTGGACAGCTCCATACCGTATTCACAGCACTGCGGAAACTCTTCGGTGAATTTCTGATTTGTCCATACTATTCTGCAGGCACTGTCGATTATTACCGCCGACATAGGAAAGCTCTGTACCGACAGATGCATCTTTGATTCAAGCTCATCATCTATACGGGCATAATACTGAAATGTCTTTCTTGTTACCTGTATCAGCTTGCCGATGGCAAATCCGCCTATCAGCACAACAAACGGCGCAGATATCCAGAATATTTTTATATCTTTTGTGTAGACATACCCTTGAAGTACTGCAAGTGCCACAACAAGTGCGGTCACGGAAATTACAAGTCCGCCGTCACGGTAAAAATTCTTCACGGCTGCGCCTCCTTACCCTTTATACTTCCATTATTATCGGCAGTATCATAGGACTTCTCTTGGTCTTCTGGAAAATGAAATTGCCAAGCTCGTCCCTGACGCTCGATTTGATATTTCCCCATTCACGAATGTTTCTGTCACAACAGTTCTGAAGAGTCTTTGCAACAAGCTGTTTTGCTTCTTCCATAAGCTCTTCGGATTCTTTGACATATACAAATCCTCGTGAAACTATATCAGGTCCTGCCGCTACAGCGCCTGTTTCGCGGTTTATCGTAGTAACGACAACAATAAGGCCGTCTTCCGAAAGGTGCTTTCTGTCTCTTAAAACTACCGAGCCGACATCGCCTACGCCCAGACCGTCTACAAGGACTCTTCCTGCCTGAACCTGTCCTACTACCTTCATCTCAACGCTGTCAGTTTCTACTACCTGTCCGATGTTGAGCAGGAAAATGTTCTCTTCGGGGATACCCATCTTTATTGCAAGGCTCTCATGCTTTTTCAGATGCTTATATTCGCCGTGGATAGGGATAAAGAACTTCGGCTTTGTAAGTGCAAGCATCATCTTAAGCTCATCCTGGCACGCATGTCCCGAAACATGGACTTCGTACATTGCCTCATATACGACCTCTGCGCCCTGCTTCATCAGCTCGTTTACAAGCTTGCCGACAAACTTCTCGTTGCCGGGTATGGGAGTAGCGGAGATGATAATAAGGTCGTTCGGAGTTATAGTAACCTGTCGGTGATCTCCCGACGACATTCTTGAAAGAGCCGAAAGCGGCTCGCCCTGGCTTCCTGTGGTGATAATTACCATCTTTTCGGGCGGATACTTGTTGACATCTTCGATATCGACAAGCATACCGTCGGGTATCTTGATATAATTAAGCTCTTTTGCAGTTGTCAGCACGTTGAGCATACTTCTGCCCGATACGGCTACTTTTCTCTCCCATGCCGCCGCATTATTGATTATCTGCTGTATTCTGTGGATATTTGAAGAGAAGGTCGCAACGATTATCCTCTTGCCCTCTGCACCTGCAAAAAGGCTCTTGAAGCTCTCGCCGACCTTTCTTTCGGTAGCAGTATATCCCGGGCGCTCTGCGTTTGTACTCTCAGACAAAAGCGCAAGCACTCCCTTGTTGCCAAGCTCACCGAATCTTGCGAGGTCGATAATTCCGCCCTCTATAGGCGTATAGTCTACCTTGAAGTCGCCCGTATGCACGATAACACCTGCAGGCGTATGCACAGCCATAGCGCAAGCATCGGGGATAGAGTGATTAACCCTTATAAACTCAACGCTCATACAGCCCATTCTTACATTCTGTCTCGGAACAACAACATTGAGCGAGCACTGGGAAAGTATTCCGTGTTCACGCAGTTTTCCCTCTACAAGACCGAGCGTGAGCCTTGTTCCGTAAACGGGCACGTTTATTTTCTTCAGGAAATACGGCAGTGCGCCTATATGATCCTCGTGGCCGTGAGTCAGCACAATGCCTCTTATCTTCTCTTTGTTCTTTTCAAGATATGTGAAATCTGGTATAACAAGGTCAACGCCGAGCATATCATCATCGGGGAACGCAAGACCGCAGTCGATGATGAAGATATCATTACAGCACTCATATACATAGATATTCTTGCCTATTTCGTTTACGCCGCCGAGCGACATAATCCTGACAGGCGTTTTTCTGCTCTCCTTTGAAGCGTCCTCGGCAAAGTAAGAGGGGTACTGCATACTCCTCTGTCTGCCGTCTTTTACCTGCTCCGAGCCTCGTTTTGCGTTATCGCTTAGAACGGTGGTTTTTGCCGCTGTTGTGTTTTCTCCTGCAAGAATAGACTTCTTCTCGTTATTTCTGTTGTCTTTCAGCACAGGCTTTTTCTCGGCGGAGCTGTTTGTACGCTCGTTTGCCTTATTGCTGTCAGCCGCTATATTATTTCTTACCGGACCTCTTTTATCGGTCAGAACCTTTTTATTGTTCAGCACCGGCTTGCCTGAGAGTACAGGCTTGTTGTTCAAAACAGGCTTTGTCTGCTTGCTTTGTATTTCCTGCTGTTCGGGTGCATTTCTGTCGGACAGCTTGAACTGCTTTGCAAACGGGTTTTTCTTACGCCTTGAAAAAGGCTTTGGGCTTTTTGCCTTTACGCTATCCGTTGCCGTAAGCAGATTTTTAGAATCGAGAACTCCCATTATAAATACCATTCCTTCCGTCAGCGCATAAAAGATATGTACTGCGCCGTGACCGGCGGAAAAACGACAATTCATTATAAAATTGCCCATAAAACCCACGAAAACCTTATGGCATACCTATCCCTTGAAAGTCAAAGCAAAGCTCACCCGTAGCTGTACGGGCATAGGTGTTTTCGTAAGCGGCGATGAAAAAATGTCGGTATCTGCACTGCCGTTATCCTGCATAATATGCCGGTAATAAAACGGCAAACCGCTGTATTGCTGAAATAAAATCAAAATGCTTAGTCTTTTGGAAAATATATAATTTCTGCAGCCGCTTTTCCGCTATTCTCTTTTTTATATAATTTACTTAAAATAAATCCGTTATTCATAACTGCCGTTTCTCATCGGGAAAAAGCAGTTTTGTTTCATTTCCTACACTGATCGTGGTACAAATATTGCATTTGTCAATACAAGTATTGTACAACAAAGCGGACTAAATGTCAAGAACAACAAGCGCCTCTCTATGCGTTTTCGGTCGAAATATGAAAAACCGCCCGATAAAATCAAGGCGGTTTCAAATCACTTATTCATCATTCTTTTTAAGATACTCTTCGCACAGCTTAAGTATACGCCTGTCCTGCTCCCAGTTCAGCTTTTCCATAGCGCTGTCGTAGCTTAGCAACCAGTCGCCTATTACTTCCTCTTGCTGAATCTTTACTGCGGCATTTTCATCGAAACTGCCTGCAAAGAACACGCTTGTCTTTTCGGTATCGTCAAGCGTATGGAAGGTGTATTCTTCCCTGAAATGTTCGTCAAGCGAAACCTTAAGTCCGCACTCTTCAAACACTTCACGCAGTGCAGTTTCACGCTCGCTTTCGCCGTACTCGATGTGTCCTTTGGGAAAGCCGATGTGTCCGCTGTTGTTCTTTATTAGAAAATATCGTCTGTCCTTGCCTTTTCCAGTATATATAACAGCACCGCAGGTCTTTTCGTACTTCGCAAAAATCTCCGAGTGATAATACTGCTCCTGAAAATGCGTCTTATTGATTATATTGCACTCACAGCAAAGCTCCGTTCCGACAAGCTCTGCGGGTACTCCTACCCACTTATCCTCGTTGTCATCGGTACGCATAATTATGGCAATAATAACGCACTCGGCGGACTCTACGGGCTTATCTATACCGAGTATATACACATCCTGCTCTTCATTGTCACCGCCGATAAGTGAATCAATATATCCGTAATTTATGGGATAAATAAGTCCCGGGTGCTTGGGATGAACCGAGCCTATCGGTCTGTCAACCGTGACCGTTACCGTCTTTCCTATATATGACTTATCGCCGCGCGGTACTCTAATCTTTTCCATACACTATTCCTCTTTACTGCTTTCTTGCAAGCTCGTATTCATCATCGTTTCTGAAATAGGGGCAGTTGTAATTGTCCCCCGTCAGAAAGCGGCGCATTTCATCCTCGTCAAGATTTACAAGGCAGACATAGCAGTCATACTCGTCATCATAGACATAATTAACACAGCAGTCGCAGTTGGTCATGCTTTTTTCTTCCACTTCATAGATATATCAAACGCCGTTACGCTGTGTGTAAGCGCTCCGAGGCTGATGATATCAACGCCTGTCAGCGCAACATCACGGATATTGTCAAGAGTAACATTGCCGCTTGCCTCAAGCTTTGCTCTGCCTGCGTTTATCTCTACCGCTTTTTTCATATCCTCACAGCTCATATTGTCGAGCATAATAACATCTGCCTTTACAGCAAGTGCTTCGTCAAGCTCCTCAAAGTTGCGTACCTCGACCTCTATCTGAAGCATATGGCCTGCCTTTTTTCTCAGCGCCGTAACAGCCTGAGTAATTCCGCCGTATGCGTCAATATGGTTATCTTTGAGCATTGCGGCGTCGGTTAGATTATAGCGGTGGTTTCTTCCTCCGCCTGCGACTACAGAATACTTCTGCAAGGCACGAAGTCCGGGCAGCGTCTTTCTTGTATCGGCTATAGAGGCGTTTGTTCCCTCTACCGCCTTGACGCACTTATTGGTATAGCTTGCTATACCGCTCATATGCTGAAGAAGGTTCAGCGCAGTGCGCTCAGCTTTAAGCATAGCGCAGGTGTGTCCTTTAAACTCTGCGATAATATCGCCCTTTTTTATCTCATCGCCGTCAGAAAAATGAATATTCATCTCTATCGTATCGTCAAGCATAGTGAACACACGCATTGCGACATCAATTCCTGCAAGTACGCCGTCTGCCTTTGCTACAAAATAAGCCTCCGAGATATCATCTTCATCTATAAGCAGGTCGGTGGTGCTGTCTATGTAATTGATATCCTCGGTTATCGCTCTTTTGATAAGATCGTCAACATAAAACTGTAATAACTTCATTTTCTGTCCTTTCGGTATTTATATTATGCCCTTTTCCTTGCCGTCTGCCACTACTTCGCTGAGTACGATATATGCAACGGTTGTAAGTGATTTTGCTTCGATATAGTCGGGTGTGACTTCATATCCGCCGTTATCGAGCTGTTCTTTAAGCTGGGCGACACGCTTTATATCCTTCTGGGCTTCCTTGTAATCGGGTACTACGAAATAAGAACGCTGCATAATATGGCGTATCTCGGTGCGTATGCCTGTGGGAAGGGGCTTTCCATCAGGGGAAGGATAATCAAATTCAAGAGTGCCAAGCTCATGGTGGGTGTACTTACCGTTGATATCTTCTGCGATAAGGCGGCTGAATACAAGCGCCTCAAGGAGTGAGTTGCTTGCAAGGCGGTTAATACCGTGTACTCCCGTATGAGCGCATTCGCCTGCCGCATACAAGCCTTCTACGGTGGTTGCTCCGTGTCCGTTTACCGCAATACCACCCATCAGATAGTGCTGGCAAGGGTATATCGGGATAGGCTCTTTAGTCATATCGTAGCCTTTTTCAAGCACTTTTTTATATATCATCGGGAAACGATTCTTGACAAACTCGGGGTCTTTATATGAGATGTCAAGGAAAAACTCATCGCTGCCCGTTTCTTTCTGTTCTTTCAGCATATCCTTTGACACTACATCTCTCGGTGCAAGTTCCTTGCGCTCCGGCTCGTACTTGTGCATAAAGCGTTCTTTATGGCAATTGAGCAGATATGCGCCTTCTCCTCTTACCGCCTCCGACACAAGAAAACACTCACGGTTCTCTCTGTCTGCAAATGCGGTGGGGTGGAACTGTATGTAGCTGAGATGCTTTATCTCTGCGCCCATATTATAAGCAAACTGTATACCGTCGCCGGTCGCTATTGCGGAGTTTGTGGTATAGTCGTAAACTCTGCCTATACCGCCAGTTGCAAGTACGGTGGCTTTTGTGGTATAATAACTGTGCTTTCCCTCATGCAGTACATCGGCAAGGAAGCTGTCGCCTCTCTTGGTAAGTCCGAGCAGGTGGGAATTTTCAAGGATAGTAACATTCGGCAGTTTCTTTACTCCCTCAATAAGCGAGGTCACTATCTCAAAGCCGGTGCTGTCCTTATGATGCGCTATTCTGTGACGGCAATGGCCGCCCTCAAGTGTAAGGTCTATCGAGCCGTCGGATTTTCGGTCAAAATCCACCCCGTAGTTGAGAAGATTTTTTACATCCTTGGGTCCCTGTTCAACCAGAATACGCACATTGTCGATATCATTTTTGTAACCGCCTGCAATAAGCGTATCTTTGATATGCAGTTCGTAGTTGTCATTGGAGGTATCCATAACAGCGGCAACGCCGCCCTGGGCAAGTGCGGAATTGCACAGCGTAAGTTCTCTTTTTGAAAGCATCAGTATCTGCATACTGCTGTCAAGGTTCAGTGCGGCATATAAGCCCGACACGCCCGAACCTACAATGATGACATCATATTCTGTGAATTTCATAAAGATTACCACCTTTTGCGGAATACCGCATAAAATATTACTGTAAAGGATCGGATAGACAGTATGAACGAAACCGTAACTAATCCAATCGCAAAAGAAAACGAAACAACACGCGCCATACTCGCAGGAGTTGACACAGGCGAGTATGATGCGGAAATATCAATGGACGAGCTGTCACAGCTTGCCGAAACCGCAGGAGCGACCGTAGTATGCCGTATCCTGCAAAAGCGTCCTGCCATAGAAAGTGCGACGATTCTCGGTGAGGGCAAGATAGAAGAGCTTGCAAAAGCCGCAGAGGATCTTGACGCACAGCTTATTATATTCGATATGGAGCTTAGCTCCAGCCAAATAAGAAATATTGAGGATATCACTTCTGTGCGTGTAATAGACCGCACTATGCTGATACTTGATATCTTTGCAGGCAGAGCCGTTACCAATGAAGGAAAGCTTCAGGTCGAGCTTGCACAGCTGAGATACCGTCTGCCCCGCCTTATGGGTATTGGCACTTCGCTCTCTCGTCTGGGAGGCGGAATCGGTACAAGAGGACCCGGCGAAACACAGCTTGAGACCGACCGCCGTCATATCCGCCGCAGGATAGAAAAGCTGAGCGAAGAGCTAAAAGAGCTTGAAAAGCGCCGTGAACTGTCACGCCGCCGTCGAAAAAAGGACAGCGTTTGCACAGGTGCTATAGTCGGTTACACAAATGCGGGAAAATCCACCCTGTTAAACTCCCTTACGGGAGCAGGCGTACTTGCCGAGGACAAGCTGTTTGCAACGCTTGACCTCACTTCAAGAGCGATAGAGCTTCCCGACGGGCGAAATCTTACTCTTGTGGATACGGTAGGTCTTATAAGAAGGCTACCGCATCACCTTGTAGAAGCGTTCAAGTCAACGCTTGAAGAAGCCGCAAGTGCAGATATTATTATTCATGTCTGTGATGTGTCCGATCCCGAAGCAAAGGAGAAAGCCGAAACCACGCTCTCGCTTCTGTCCGAGCTTGGCTGCAGTGATATACCCGTTATAACGGTGCTGAACAAGTGCGACAAGCTTGACTATGAGCTTCCAAATGCGGAGAACACGGTTATGATATCCGCAAAGAACAAGACAGGCTTTGACGAGCTGCTCAAGCTGATATCCGAAAACCTCGCAGACAAGGTAAGCCGTATGGAACTGCTTATCCCCTACGAAAAATCGGGACTTGCGGCGGCGCTCCACTCACACGGTAAGGTGCTGAGCGAAGAGTACCGTGACAACGGCATTGCCGTTACCGCACTTGTGGATAAGCTGCATAAGCATGAATACGAGCCATATCTGATATGATACCCAAGCCCTCATACGAGGGCTTTCAG
>CAMEKR010000052.1 GCA_945921515.1 uncultured Clostridia bacterium
AGCTTATACTCTGCAATATCAAGCGACCTCTGATCGTCCTTGTATTGCTCCATGCGTTCTTCCGCAAGGGCTTTTGCCTTTTCGGCACGGTCAACATCGATCTCGTCGGACCATTCAAACGACTGGGCGAGAATGGTAGTCAGATCCTTTGTAACCTCGACTATACCCGATGATACCGCACCTATACGGACAGCGCCGTTTATGCGTATCTTCGCCTGTCCTATGGTAAGCGCCGCAACATACGGCTCGTGCTTAGCGAGGATGCCCTTGTCACCCACGGTAGTACGGACAATAACGCTTTCAGCCATACCGTCATACACTACTCCCTCGGGGGTAAGAATCTTCAGTTTGAATTCTGTCATATCATCTTTTCCTTTCCTTAGGAGTTACCGAGCCTTTGAAGCTCTGTTATGCCTGCTCATTCTTAGCCTTTTCAACGGCCTCGTCGATAGTGCCTACGAACAGGAATGCCGATTCGGGCAGATCGTCGTGCTTGCCCTCTATTATCTCTTTGAAGCCTCTTATCGTCTCCTTGAGAGGAACATATTTACCCTGCATACCGGTAAACTGCTCTGCAACAGAGAACGGCTGAGACAGGAATCGCTGAATCTTTCTTGCTCTTGATACCGTCAGCTTGTCGTTGTCGTCAAGCTCGTCCATACCGAGTATGGCGATAATATCCTGAAGCTCGTTGTAACGCTGGAGTATAGACTGCACCTGTCTTGCTACTTGATAATGCTCCTCTCCGACAATTTCGGGAGTGAGTATTCTTGAGGTACTGTCAAGAGGATCAACCGCAGGGAAAATACCCATCGATGATATGTTTCTTGAAAGAACCGTTGTAGCGTCAAGGTGTGCGAATGTTGTCGCAGGCGCAGGGTCTGTAAGGTCGTCCGCAGGTACATATACAGCCTGTACCGATGTGATAGAGCCCTTCTTTGTAGAAGTGATACGCTCCTGCAAAGCGCCCATCTCGGTTGCAAGCGTAGGCTGATAGCCAACGGCTGACGGCATACGGCCCAGCAGAGCCGAAACCTCGGAGCCTGCCTGTGTGAATCTGAATATGTTGTCGATGAACAGAAGCACGTCCTGTCCTTCTTTATCACGGAAGTATTCAGCCATAGTAAGTCCCGAAAGAGCAACTCTCATTCTTGCTCCCGGAGGCTCGTTCATCTGACCGTATACAAGCGTAGTCTTTTCGATAACGCCAGATTCGGTCATCTCGTTGTAAAGATCGTTACCCTCACGGGTACGCTCGCCGACGCCGGTGAATACCGACAGACCGCCGTGCTGCTTTGCTATGTTGTTGATAAGCTCCATAATAAGTACGGTCTTACCAACGCCTGCACCGCCGAACAGACCTATCTTACCGCCCTTAAGATAAGGTGCGATAAGGTCAACGACCTTGATGCCGGTTTCGAGTACCTGAGTCGAACCCTCCTGCTCTTCAAAAGTCGGAGCCGGACGGTGTATTTCCCATTTTTCTTCTGTCTCGGGCTGGGGCTTGTTATCAACAGCCTCGCCTAACAGGTTGAATATTCTTCCGAGAGTCTGTCTGCCTACGGGAACCTTGATAGAAGCACCGGTATCAACCGCCGGAATGCCCCTTACAAGTCCGTCTGTGCTTCCCATAGCTATACAGCGCACCGTATCGTCGCCGATATGCTGTGCTACTTCGACGGTCAGCTTCTTGCCCTCGTGTTCTATCTCTATGGCATTGAGCAGGTTAGGCAGCTTGTCGGGGGGGAACTTTATGTCAAGCACCGCACCGATGATCTGCACTACCGTGCCGATATTCTGTGGCATAGATCAGTCCTGTCCTTTCTAAATCTTTATTAAAGTGCATTTGCACCCGATACGATCTCATTGAGCTCGTTGGTGATCTTCTCCTGTCTTGCACGGTTGTACATCAGCGACAGGCTTGCTATCATCTCTTCTGCGTTGTCCGTAGCGTTTTCCATAGCCGTTCTGCGTGCGCCAAGCTCCGATGCGTAGCTCTCGTTTACTGCGCACATTATAAGGCTGGTGATAAGCTTTGGTATTACACGGTTGAAAACCGCCTCTGGGCTCGGATCGTAGGTTGTGCCTGCCTTATTCTCGGCTGCGACCTTTTCGCTCGGAGCGTCGATAGGAAGTACGGGCATACGGGTAGGCGTCTGCACTAAAGGCGATACAAACTGCGTAAAGAACAGCTGTATCTCGTCAACCTCGCCTTTTACAAAAAGATCGGTCGCTATCTGCGAGATGTCTGCGGCGTCGGCAGTCTTGATGTGTTCTGCAATTCCGGGGAACTCAGCCACGACATCATAATCGTGCTTTGTGAAAAATTCAACCGCCTTCTTGCCTATAGCTATTATCTTCGGCGGGTATTCGTCCGCATGAGTCTGCTGTACCAGCTTCAGAATATTTGAGTTATATCCTCCGGCAAGACCTCTGTCGCCCGCAATTACAATGAACAGTCGGTTCTTGACCTCTCTGCGCCTTGTATAAACGGTGCTTAAGTTTTCCGTTTCGCCGGCTATACGGCACATAAGCGAATATTGTGCGTCAAAGAACGGACGGGCGTCTTCGGCACGGAGTTTAGCCTTCCTCAGCTTTGAAGAAGCGACCAGCTCCATTGCCTTCGTTATCTGCATAGTGGACTCAACGCTCTTTACTCTGCGTTTGATGTCCTTCATGTTTCCCGAAGCCATTCAAAGCCTCCTTTATCGGATGTTATCACTGTCGATATAAGTAGTCTTTTTATAGAACAGCTCTAAAACCGTTAGGGCAAGGGTAAGTGTTGATATGCATAAAGAAACTATGCTCAGTACAAGTGATGCCTTTTTCATAACTATTTTTCCTTTCGCTGTGTCTTATATCTCAGTATCAGACGTACTTTTCCGAGAACTCCTTGAGAGCCGCTTTCAGCTTCTCTTCGTTTTCGGGAGTGAGTACCTTTTCTTCTCTTATGCTTGCAGGTATCTCGGGGTGAACCTCAGCCATATGCTTGTACAGGTCACGCTCGTAGTCGGATACCTTCTCAAGCGGAATATTCTTGAGATAGTTGTTGATTACTGCGTAGATTATGATTACCTGATTTTCTACCGCAACGGGAGAATTTTGTCCCTGCTTTAATATCTCAACGATACGCTCGCCCTTTGCAAGTCTTTCCTTTGTATCCTTATCCAAGTCCGAGCCGAACTGCGAGAAGCTCTGCAGCTCTCTGAACTGCGAGTATTCGAGCTTCAGCGTACCCGAAACCTTCTTCATTGCCTTTATCTGAGCGCTGCCGCCGACACGGGATACGGATATACCGGGGTTTACGGCAGGTCTTACGCCTGCGTGGAACAGCTCTGTTTCAAGGAATATCTGACCGTCTGTAATGGATATTACGTTAGTCGGGATATATGCCGAAACGTCGCCTGCCTGCGTTTCTATTATGGGCAGTGCGGTGAGCGAACCGCCGCCGTAGTCCTCGTTTAAGTTAGCCGCTCTTTCAAGCAGTCTTGAATGAAGATAGAATACATCGCCGGGATAAGCCTCTCGTCCGGGCGGACGCTTGAGCAGCAGAGAAAGTGCTCTGTATGCCACTGCGTGCTTGGACAAATCGTCGTAGATTATAAGTGCGTCCTTGCCCTTTTCCATGAAATATTCGCCCATAGTACAGCCCGAGTAGGGTGCGATGTACTGAAGCGGAGCAAGCTCGCTCGCCGTTGCGGATACTACGATGGTGTAGTCCATTGCGCCTGCCGCAGTAAGCTGTTCTACGACATTAGCTACCGTAGATGCCTTCTGACCTATTGCGACATATATACATATTACATCTGTCTTCTTCTGATTTATGATGGTGTCGATCGCTATAGCCGTCTTACCGGTCTGTCTGTCGCCGATAATAAGCTCACGCTGACCTCTGCCTATCGGTATCATGGAGTCTATAGCCTTGATACCCGTCTGCAGCGGAACATTTACCGATTTTCTCGTTATGATACCGGGAGCGATCTTCTCAATGGGGCGTGTTTCTTTTGTAAGCAATGCGCCTTTTCCGTCTATAGGCTGTCCCAGGGCGTTTACTACTCGTCCGAGCAGCTCATCGCCTACGGGTACGGCTACGACAGAGCCTGTGCGCTTTACCGTGTCGCCCTCTTTGATCTCAGCGTCCGAGCCCAGCATTACCGCACCGACAAAATCCTGCTCTAAGTTGAGCGCCATGCAGTGAACGCCGTTCTCAAACTCCAGCAGCTCGTTCATCATACACTTTTCGAGTCCGTGTATACGAACAATACCGTCTCCGACCGTAACTACCGTTCCGGTGTCTTCAAGACGGATCTTCGAGCCGTAGTCCTTGATCCGGGATTTAATTATGCCTGTTATTTCTTCCGGGCGTAAATCCATTGGAGGTTCTTCCTTTCGTATTTTTTCACCGCTTATGCGATGGTGCCGGCAATCTCCGCCTTCAGCTGTTCAAGTCTTGCCTTGACGCTTCCGTCGATGGTAGTATTGCCGTAGCTGATGACAACGCCGCCGATCAGCTTTTCGTCTGTCTTCAGCGTCATATTCACGGTTTTGCCCGTGATATCAGCCATTTTTGCTCTGATCTTTTCAGCAGCCGCCTGAGAAAGAGGCATTGCGGATGTTACGGTAACATCTGCTATACCGAGCTTTTCGTTGTACAGCTGTGTGAAATATGCCAGTATCCTGTCAAAGTCGGGCAGTCTGTCGTTTTCGGTAAGTATGCAAAGAAAGTTCAGCACGAACTTATGCACCTTTCCTTCAAAAACTTCCTTTATTATACCCAGTTTTTCTTCAATAGGAACGGTAGGAGTACGCAGCAGCTTTATAAATTCGGGTTCGGCTTTGAAAACCTCAGAAACGCCCCCGAGCTGACTGCGGATGTCGGGCAGAGCCGTTTCATCCTCTTCGGTCACAAGAGAGAACAATGCGTCGCCGTATGTCTTGTCAACAGCAGCCATTTCAGCTCTCCTTTCCGATCTGCGACAGAACAGAGTCGATTATCTTCTCGTTGTCCTGTGCGTTTATCTCCTTTTCGGCAACCTTTGAAGCCGCCATAACTACCATATCGGAGATTTCCTCCTTTATTTCGTTAACGGCACGCTTCTTTTCACGCTCGATTGATTCTTCCGCACGCTGTTTCATTGAAGCGGCTTCGTCGTTTGCGGCAGAGATTATCTCCGCCTCACGCGCCTGTGCCTTCTTTGTAGCGTCGGCAACTATGCGTTCAGCCTCTTCCTTTGACTTTTCAAGGCGCTGTTCATAGTCCGCTTTCACGGCGGCAGCCTCCTCCTTAGCCTTTTGTGCGTCGTCCATATCCTTGTTTACCGCCTTTGCACGCTCGTCAAGTATCTTGCAGACGGGCTTGTGCAGGAAGAAGAAATAGATAAGAACGATAATAAGCGTGTTGATCAGAGTGAAGACTATAGTGTTAAGATCTATGCTGACCAGAGAAAACTTGGCCTGTTCAGCCGTTTCCTCGGCTATTCTCAGCATATCCGTCATTTCACTTCAATCCTTTCGTGTTTTAGTCCGTCGAGCATCAAAGCTGACCGATGAAGGGGTTTGCGAACATCAGCAGCAGAGCGATAACCAGAGAGTAAAGACCTGTCGTCTCCGCAAGAGCGTCACCGATGATCATAGTTCTCGTGATAGCGCCGGATGCTTCGGGCTGTCTGCCGATCGCTTCAACAGCTTTACCGCCGCAGAAGCCTTCACCGATACCGGGGCCGAGACCTGCGATCATTGCAAGACCTGCACCTATTGCAGATGCGCCCAGTACGATAGCCTGTGATAAGTTTTCCATATCAAAGTCCTCCGTAATTTATTCCGCCTTAAGGCAGATAGTTGTTATTATTGCACCGCAGTTTTCTGCGGTAATAAACCTTGTCAGTCGCCGCACTCCGCCATTGATACATAAGCCATAGTGAGAGTGCAGAAGATATACGCCTGTATAAACGCCGAGAACAGATCAAAGTACAGCGAGCATATAGCCGGTATACCTATAGACGCAAGTCCGTTTGCGACCTGTCCCAATGCGAAGTAGATAAGTCCTCCGATAACAGAGCCTGCAAGAATGTTTGCAAAGTGACGCAGAGTCTGTGAAACGGGGTTTGCTATATCACCGATTATATTGAACGGTAGCATAAAGGGCATAGGCTCGATAAAGCTCTTGAGATATCCTTTTACACCGCCTGTTTTCAGCTTGTTTCTGAGAGTCAGCACAAATGTCGTTGCGCCCCATGCCGCTATTACCGAAAGGTCGGAGGTCGGGCATCTGAAGCCGAAAAGTCCCATAAGGCTCGATAATATCGAAAAGCAGAACAGACCGCCGATATAGGGGGTATATTTCTTATACTTCTCGCCCATAGTGTCACGCACCATATTGTTGAAGAAGTTTACGAGATATTCCGCCGCCATCTGTCTTTTTGAAGTTGTTCTCACCTTAAGGTTTCTTCCCAGTATGAAGAATACTACGGCAAGCACAGCTATAACTATCCACTGAACAACAATGCTCTCGCTGATTATCACATTGTAGCCGCCGATATTGAAGCTTATCGACTGAAGCGGACCTTCAACGGTAAATTCCGTCATCGGTCTTATAAGGTCTGTCATTAATTAATGCTCCTCCCTTATTGTTACGGGATATGTCCCGTAGTTAATAACTAACATATTTTTATTAATCGTATATTAATTCTATCGTGCTCAGAAAGGGCTTTTTTCCTTAAGAGCCACGACGGTATATGCTATCTTCGGTACGAACAGCGGAAGAATAGCTGTAACCGGATTTATCACTTTAAAAAACATCAGCGCACCCAGTATCAGAAAGGTTGCGATATATCTCACTCCGTAGCTGCCGTTCATCGTGAGCTTTGCAGACTTTTCGGTCATTGTGACTGCCTTTTCCGCACTTATTGCGAGAAGCGCAAAATTAAGCGCAGAAACAATCGTGCCTATCAATGCACCGGTAAGCAGAGTGTAGTCGCCGATACCCGACGCCATCAGAATAACGCCGATTATTCCCAGCAAGGCAAGCATACCCAGATAATAGGGAAGCAGAGCCATAAACTCTTTATACGCTGTCGTCTGTTTGATTTTCTTTTTCATAAAGTTACAGTTTCCTGTTACGGCGGTCATCGTCGTAATAGTCGTTGTCACGGCGGTCGGAAAGATATTTGTAGCTCTTTGTATCGTCCTTTCCACCGTACATCTTTATAAGATTGCGAAGGTATGTTCCGACTCCCGATATCATAGTTATGATGCCCGCAAATACGAGCAGTATCATCACCCACGAGGGAAGAGCCAGCTTGTCCACCATCACGCTCCCGCCCCAGATGAAGATAAGCAGGGGAGTTATAACAAGAAAGCCTATCTGACTTACTACCGCATATACCTTCAGCGGATTATCCTTTTTGCTCATCTTTTAATATGCCAGCTTCTGAAGCCGCCACTGTCCGTTTGCCTTGACCATATTTGCGGTTATCTGCTTTGTTTCACCCTCTGCAGACGATGAGCCATCTGCGGATGCGCTGTCAAGGGGATTAAGCTCTATTACTATATCGCACTCCGTGTTTGATTTAGGGTACGGCGTAAACTTTGCATTTGCCCATGAATAACCGTATTCTATGGCTTTGAAGCGTCCGTTCTCGTCAACCATATTCATATCAAGACCGATGCCCTTGTTTCCGTCATCGTCGGTCTCCTCTGCATAAACTGCAATATCATCGCCGTTTATGTTGGTAAGGATACGCTTTGCCTCTTTTTCAATGAAGGTCTCATTGACCAGCTTTTCTATATCCGCCATAGTCTTGTAGGTGTCGCTTATAACCGTATAATAACCATCTTCGGGGAGATTGCCGTAAGGCTCTTCCTGATGGGAAAGACCGTACTGCAGATATATCCTGAACACCTCGCAGTTGTTCTTTATTAGTGTAACTGCGTTCATATTCATCTCTTCCTCAACTTCGGCGGAAGGTACAAATGTATAACTCGTTTCCTGTATCTGCTGCTGTGAGGTCTGATACAGCAGGAATAATGTAGTAGCTATTGCAAGCACCGCCACAATTATCGTAGCTATGGTAGCGGCAGTATTTTTCTTACTCATGAGCACCTCCGAAAATGGTTTATATTTTATTATACAGCTTTTGCACAAAAATTTCAAGCGTTTTTGCGTATTTTTGAGTTGTTTAGCCGAATAAAAGACTTACTCAAGTTAAAAACATTACTTTGAAGACGGCTTTCTGCCGGTGAGGAATGAAACGCTTCGTTCTATTGATGTGCGTACGTGCTCCATTTCTGCGCTGTGCAGTTTTCCTGCGTTGCGGTAGTCAAAGCTGTTGCAGAAGTCGTTGACGTCGGAGTTCAGCTTTGTTATGTATTCCTGCATTATTGTATCCATCACCTTGACAAACTCGGCTCTGTCGTTCTTTGCCATCTTTGTTTCGCTTTGCTGTACAAGATAGTGATAATGCGGCATACAGAAGCACTCCTGCGTCTTGAACAGATTCTTGAACTTTCCGTCCTTTACAAACATGGTAAAGACCGTCTCAAGCATATGATCCACGCCCCACTGCACCTTAGAGCAGACAAAGCAGGTATCTCCCACAGCGCCCGCCTTTTTAGCCTTTGCGTCCTTGGGAGCAAATAAACCCTTCTTTTCAAAAATATTGCCTCTCAGCTCTTCAAGATGGCTGTTCAGCATAAGTCCCAGCGACAGACGGTTGTTCTGCATCATCAGCTGCTGATAGTGCGTAAAGCAGAAGCCAAGTCTGTTTGTATCCTGTCTTACATCGGGCTCCATCATAGCGGCGCCCATTATATATTCGCAGATGTGTTCTTCTACGGTATCTCTCATACGGCAGATGGGACAGCCTTCTCTCGGCTCAAACACCTCGTTTACGGGTATTGTCAGTATACTTTCTCTCACTTTTTATTTTCCTTTCGCTAATTTTTCCGTTATTCGCAGTTAATCGAATTTTTATGCCCGTGACAAAGAAAATTTTTACCGTCGGGCTTGTAATTTTCCTGTTAATATTGTATTATATATAACGGAAATAATCAAGCCTATTTTGAAAATTTATTTTATCGGCACCGATAGGGGATATATGCCTTACAAACCTGTCTTAACGGGGATAAGAAGATACGAAACGGATGATGATATGGAATATACATTTGAATGCAGAGGGTTTGATCCACACAGGACGCTTTTCTGCGGTCAGGCTTTCCGCTGGAGAGAGACAGATGGAGTATACTGCGGAATTTCGGGCGGCAGATATGCCGAGCTTTTTGATAACGGCGACGGAACATTCACCCTGCGGAATATAGAAAAGGAAGATATACCTTACTGGCGGTCATACTTTGACCTTGACACCGACTATGACGAGCTTGTAAAGCGGTTTTCAAGCGACAGCCATATGCGTGTTGCCTGCAGTGAAAATCCGGGAATAAGAGTGCTGATACAGGAGCCGTTTGAAACGCTGATAAGCTTCATCATATCGCAGAACAACAACATAAAGCGTATAACCGGCATAATAGATAGGCTGTGCGAGCAGTTCGGCGAAAAGACGGACAACGGCTTTCTTTTTCCTACCGAAAAGCAGTTATACGGTATAACTGCGGAGGAGCTTGCACCGCTTAGAGCAGGCTTCAGGGCAAAGTACATAGCCGACGCAATGGAAAAGCTTAAAAGCCGGGAAGTAGACCTTGACAGCCTATATGAAAAGGATACCTGTACGGCAAGAGAAGAGCTTAAAAAGATAAAAGGGGTAGGGGACAAGGTCGCTGACTGCGTTTTACTTTTCGCATATCACAAGACCGACGCCTTCCCCCGTGATGTATGGATAAAGCGTGTTGAGCAGAAGCTGTACCCCGACGGACTGCCCGAGTGCATAAAAGGCAACGAGGGCATAGCGCAGCAGTTTTTGTTCGATTATGCAAGAACGCATAATATCTGACGGAGAGAAAAATGGTCAATATAGGAAACGAATGGGACGAACTGCTGGCAGATCAGTTTGGCAGTGATTATTATAAAAAGCTGAGAGCGTTTCTTGTCAGCGAATACCGCACTCACAACATATATCCGCCTGCAGACTGTATCTTCAATGCGCTGAAATACACGCCGTACTCTAAAGTAAAGGCGGTGCTGTTAGGACAGGACCCTTATCACGGAGCAGGACAGGCGCACGGGCTTTGCTTTTCGGTAAAGCGAGGCGTAATGCCGCCGCCGTCGCTGAAGAATATTTTCACCGAGATACATAATGACATCGGCATAGATTTTGATATGTCGGTAGGCGAGCTTACCGACTGGGCAAGGCAAGGCGTACTGCTGCTTAACACTTCTCTTACTGTCCGTGAGGGTATGGCAGGCAGTCACAGAGGAAAGGGCTGGGAGATACTCACAGACCGAATAATCGAGTTGCTGAACGCACGGAATGTTCCTACGGCATTTATACTCTGGGGCAGTAACGCAAAGTCGAAAATGCCGCTTATTACTAATCCTTGCCATGCCGTTTTCACGGCGGCTCATCCAAGTCCGCTGTCGGCGTATAACGGCTTTTTCGGCTGCCGACATTTTTCAAAGGTAAATGCGTTTCTTGAGCAAAACGGAATTGAGCCTATAGACTGGAGCATACGCTAAAAATAAAAAGAACGAACGGAAGAAGGAAACAGCTTATGATATGCGTTACGGGAGATCTTCACGGAGATCTTACTCGCCTAAATGCGCCTGTGCTGAGAAAGCTGAAAAAGGGCGATGCTCTGATTATTACGGGCGACTTCGGCTGTATATGGGACGGGAGCAAAAAAGAGCATAAAACGCTTAAAAAGCTCGGTAAAAAGAAATATAACATTCTTTTTGTCGAGGGCGTTCACGAAAACTTTGAATTGCTTGAGAAGTATCCCGTCGAGGAGTGGTGCGGAGGCAAAACCCGTCTTATTTCGGGAAATCTCCGTCAGCTTATGCGAGGTCAGTACTACGAGATAGCACAGAAGAAGGTATTTGCCTTCGGCGGCGGTCAGAGCGATGAGAATAGCAGCTATCTTGAACCCGACGATGAGCAGAAGTGGCTGAGAGAGCTTCCGACAGACGAGGAGCTTAGTGAGGGACTCGAAAACCTTGCCGCACACGACAACTCTGCCGACATCATAGTCACCTATGAGCCGCCGGCAAGGATGATAGAATTTATAGATATCGGCACTACCAGCCGCAATCATATAAACACTTATCTTGATACCGTGCTTGACACGGCAAAATTCGGTATGTGGTATTTCGGCAAACGGCATATAAACAAGCTGATACCGCCCAGATACCGCTGTATATTTGACGCTGTGGAGGTAGCGGACAGCACCCGACTTCCCAAGCAGAAAAAATCCGCGCCGAAAAAAGAAAAGAAGTCGGGCAGAAAAGACGATAAAAACAGGTCAGAAGGGGAATGATCCCTTTATATATCAATTGACAATACGAGAAAGGAACAGATTTTTATGGCAGAATTTAAGTATGAGATAACAAAGGAGCTTGGCGTTATCAGCGAGGGCAAGTACAACATCGAGCTTAATATGGTAAGCTGGAACGACAGAGAGCCTAAGTACGATATCCGTTCATGGTCGCCCGATCACAGCCGTATGGGCAAGGGTATTTCCCTTACCGAAGAAGAGATGGAGCGCCTTGTAGAGCTTTGGAACACAAGAGACGAGGAAGATTCTTTCGAGGAATAATATAAGCCTTGATCGTTATACGGAAGGAAAACATCTATGGAAAAATTAGCAGGTATGACTCCCCCTATGGGATGGAACAGCTGGAACACATTCACCTGGGAAATAAACGAACAGCTGATAAAGCAAGCCGCAGACGCAATAGCTGACAGCGGACTGAAAGACGCAGGCTATGAGTATGTAGTTATTGACGACTGCTGGAGCGAGAAGCAGAGAGACGCAAACGGTGAGCTTGTCCCCGACCGTTACAAATTCCCGAACGGCATAAAGCCTGTAGCGGATTATGTTCATTCAAAGGGACTTAAGTTCGGTATTTATTCCTGTGCAGGCACGCACACCTGTGCAGGTCATCCCGGCAGCTTTGAGCACGAATTTCAGGACGCCGAGACTTTTGCCAAGTGGGGCGTTGATTATCTCAAGTACGACTATTGCTACAAGCCCGAGCATATACCCGGTGAGATACTCTACAAGCGTATGTCTACAGCCCTCAGAAACTGCGGACGCACTATACTTTTCTCCGCCTGCAACTGGGGCAATGACAATGTATACAGATGGATAAGAGAAAGCGGAGCGCATCTGTTCCGTTCAACAGGCGACATTCAGGACAACTGGGAGTCGATAAAGCGCCTTGCTTTATCCCAGATGGGCAACGAGTGCTACGGCGGTTGCTTCTGCCATAACGACATTGATATGCTTGTTGTGGGTATGCACGGCGGCTCTAACAACCAGTTCATAAACGGCGAGAGTGACGATCAGTTTGCGAACAAGGACGGCAAGGGACTCGGCGGCTGTACCGATACCGAGTACAAGACGCATTTCTCCCTGTGGGCTATAATGAATTCACCGCTGATGATAGGCTGTGATGTGCGCAACATGACCGAAGCAACAAAAACGATACTCACAAACCGTGATGTAATTGCGATAAATCAGGATATCGAGTGCAGAGGCCCGTACCGCATAAGCCAGTGGAACAACCCCGAGAATGTATTCTCGCTTGTTAAGCCCCTTGCTAACGGCGATTATGCTATAGGTATGTTCAACTTCAGCGATGTTCCTTCGGAGATGTCGCTTCAGCTGTGGGACATAGGACTCAGCACAGCGGCAGGAAGAGGCCTTGAGATGTACGACTGCTGGGCACACGAGGACGCAGGCAGATGCTCGGAGAGATTTGTTACTACTATTCAGCCTCATGACTGTGCCGTATACAGAGCAAAGGTGGTAAAGCTGTAATGTCAAATTACAGTACCTGCATAAAATGCGGTGCGGCTCTGGGCGGTGACGATATAGCGATATACCGTAAGCTCGTCACCCGAAACGCCGATGAATTTTACTGCATAGACTGCCTTGCGCAGTATTACAACACCACCCGTGAAGTTATAGAGGAGCGTATCGCTTATTACCGCAAAAGCGGCGAATGTACGCTTTTCAGATAAAAGCCGATGATAAAAA
>CAMEKR010000053.1 GCA_945921515.1 uncultured Clostridia bacterium
GCAACAACCAAACTTAGTCTTGCATTTTTGCGGTGCGTGGGTTTATCGACAGTCTAATGCCTGTATCAGAATTGCTGATACAGGCATTAATATTAGTTGTTTTCTCTGGGTTTTTTCGTGTTTTCTTCCTGTGGTTCTTCTTCATTGTCGAAGTCATTATTATTGTTGTTCTGACCTGAGTTTGAAGTGGATTCGGAAAGAATAACCACATCGCCTTCGTTAAGTCCGCTTACTATCTCAATATAACCGCCTGCGGTAGCACCGATTTCAACAGGCATATCATATTTTTCTGTTCCCTGAAGAATACTGCAATAATTTTTTGTACCGTTCTTTTTTACAGCAGCCTCGGGTACGGCGAGTACATTTGTTCTTTTTATAGTAACAGCGTGTATTGTTGCCCAACCGGCATCGGTTGCAATAGCGCCGTCATTAATTTCAAGCAGTTTTTTAAGACTTTCATCTGTTAGCTTTGCCGCTGAATATTTTGAAGCTTCTTTGGAAGCGTCAGAAGGAATGGTATCGGGAGCTGCTGTAATTGTTCCTTCATAGTCGGCATTGTTTATAACGAGATCGACATCCATACCGAATCTCAGATTCTTACCCGCACCTTCGGAATTATAAACAAATATCGACTCGGGAACAGCGATAGTGCAGAGCAGAGTTCCGCTTTTGATATTTGCACCAACCGAAGAATAACAGCAATCGGCAATAATTCCGTCGTAGGGAGCAGTTACAATCGCACCGTCACGCTGTTCAATCAGCTTGTCAAGCTCAATCTGTGCATAGCCTTTTTCAATGCTGTCGGTCATTGTGTCAATTTTAATCTGCTGTTCGTTGATTTGAAAATCGAGATCGGTAGTATCAATGGCAATCAGCACATCTCCCTTTTTCACTTTGAGATTTTTTGATAAATTGTTGACTTTTATCTTTCCGTCAAAGGGAGCATAATATGAATCCGATTCGCCGAAAGCGAGCATAGCAGGAATTTTTTCAGTTTCTTCAATTGTCATATACTGAGCTTTTGCTGTTTCGTAAGAAAACTGCACCTGGTCAGTTATTGAGGTAACTATTTCATTATCGGTTGAATCAGAATTGCATCCGGTAGCTGATATAACTGCACATACAGCTAAAAATACAGCCGAATATTTTATTATTCTGCGAGAGAAAGACATATAATATCCTTTCAATTACATACGAGATATTATCTCTAAGCACATTCTTCCGTTATGATATGGGCATTTCCACGGATCTACAACAGGTTTGAAATCAGCGGGTTTATCGTTATCGTCAAGCTGAGAATGCCATTCTCCGCCTTCTCTTGTGTCAACCATATTATTCTTGATATAGTCCCACAGAGTACGAGCAATTTCAAGATATCTTGCATCGCCGTATCTTTGGTACGCATTGCAGAAGCCGACAACGCCCTCGGCCTGTACCCACCATATATGCCATGTGTTAACAACGCCTTTTTCAACTTCGTTGTTGAGCCTGCCGTTTGACATTGCTCTGTCGGCGATATTTCTAACAATAACCTTGTTCATCTCTGCACATCTCTTTGAAAGATGCTCATCGCCGATGATATCGCAGGCTCTGTCGATAAGCCATGTAGCCTCGATATCGTGACCATATGAATAAATATCTCCTATTTCATTGAGGTTCTTGTCAAAGAATACAAACAGTTTGCCGCCGCTTTTATCATATATCTTATCAAGAGTTATTTCGAGTGTAAATCTCAAGGCTTTTAAAACCTGCTTGTCAGAGCTTACTCTGTAAAGTTCAGTGTATGCTTCCATAACATGAAGGGTGGTGTTCATTGTCTTGTCTGCCATGAGACCGTTTTCTGAGAGGGCGTCATTAGGGATGATATTCCAGTCTTTTGAGAAAGCTTCAAGATAAGCTATTTCGTCACGACATTTGTCTTCAACAGTATGGAATACATCAAGGGCAAGCTGGAGAGCGTTTCTGTCTTTGGATGCGTCATAATAGCTTGACATTGCATAGATAAAGAACGCCTGGCAGTAAGTGTGCTTCATAGAATCGTTTATTGTTCCGTCGGCATTCATCATCCAGTAAACACCGCCGTTTTCCTTATCGACGCAGTATTTTGAAAGGAATTCATAAGCGTGTTTTGCTTTTTTAAGGCAAGCCTGGTCTTTTAACACAATATAGCAGTTTGAGTAGAACCAGAGTATTCTTGAATGAAGAATAACTCCCTTAGGAGCATTCTTGTCAAGACTAAGGTCGTTTCCTACATAGCCGTAGAATCCGCCGTTTTCATCATCTTCAAGAGCATTCCAGAAAGGAATGATATGTTCTGTTAGTTCTTTTTTACATTCACGGGCAAGCATTGTTTTTATCTCCTTATTCAAAAATTTTATTCATAACAAGTCCGGTAGTGAGCTTCGGATAGAAATAAGTTGATTTTTGCGGCATCTTTTCGCCTGCAAGAGCTACGTCTCTTATTTCCGATACTCTCGTTGGATTGAGGATAAAGCTGCAATCGGCACTGCCGTTGTCCACAGCCTCGATAGCTTCATCAAGAACTCTTGTGTAAGTTAGGTTCTTCTGGTTAGCCATATTTTCTTTGTCTATACCGAATATTCTTTCAAGCACAAGGGTATGCAGAACACTTACATCAAGCTCACACAGCGCCTTGCTTGCATTCGGCATAAGCTCGTGCATAATTTCTGTGCTCTTAAGCGTCATTAATGTATAGCTTCCGCTGTGATACAGTACAAAGGCTTTCTTGCCGTCTTTATACGCCTTATCAAGCTTTTCGGTACTGTCTTTGCGTGAAAGCGAGGTTTCAATATCAAAATGGTCACGGGAACGTTCGATAACGGCGTTAATATCAAAATTATCAAGATCTCTTACTATTCGATGGGTGGGGAAGACAACAAGACCGCTGTTTTCCATATTTACAAGCATCATAGTAACATATTCAGAGGAACCAACATTGGCAGTATTCTCGGCAATGTGTTTTTTGTAGCGAAGAGCAGTTTCATAGCGGTGGTGACCGTCGGCAATATAAAGCTTTTTATCAGCCATTTTTTCGGTAAGCTGTGAAATAAACGCTTCATCGTATACGCACCAGAGTCTGTGAGTTACGTCGTCGGCATCCTTAAACTGTTTGTCAGGCTCTCTCTTGCTCTCGTTGTCGATCATAGAGAAAACACTGTTATCATCATCCATATACAATGAATATATCTGGCTGAAGTTACATCCGGTAGCACACATCAGGTTGAATCTGTCTTCTTTAGCTTTAGAAAGAGTTTCCTCATGAGGAAGAATTATTCCTTTAGAAAATTCTTCAAGCTTTACAAGAGAAACATAGCCTTTCACGCTGTAGTTTGCACCGAGTGCGTCAAATACCATTTCATAGATATATATACCCGGTTTTTCATCACATCTCAGTATGTCGTCCTCAAGCCACTTGACAAGACATTCCCTTGCCTTTGCGTAAGCTTCGTCGGTATCTCCGGCTGTTTTAGGAAGCTCAAGTCTTATTATATTATAAGGATTTTCAGCAATATATTGCTTTTTCTGCTCAGGGCTAATTATGTCATAAGGAGGGCAGCAGACCTTGCCTGTGTCACCGGCCTTATCGGTAAATCTCAGTCCCTTGAATGATTTGATCTCAGCCATACAAGTATTCCTTTCATTGTAAAATCAGATAAAATATACCTTTATCTCATTTAAAGCGTTCAGCTTGTATCCAAGTTATGAACACAAGCTGAACTGTACTGCAGCGTTATCAGTCATCTTTGCCGCAGCACTTCTTATATTTCTTTCCGCTTCCGCAGGGGCAGGGATCGTTTCTGCCAACCTTCTGAGCTGCAGTTTTCTTAACTGTAGTATGCGAACCTGCATTCTCGGGTTCGGGCTTCATAACCTGTTCACGCTGAGGCGGCTCTTCCGTTCTGACTTTAACTGTGAGAACGAGTCTTGCTGTGTCTTCACGGATAGATGCAATCATTTCATCGAACATCGCAAAGCCTTCTATACGGTACTCAACAACAGGATCTCTTTGCGCATAGCTTCTGAGATATATACCGCGTTTGAGCTCTTCCATTGCATCGATATGATCCATCCACTTGGTATCTACAACTTTGAGAAGACAAATACGCTCTATCTCACGCATCATTTCTGCTCCGAATTCTTCTTCACGCTTAGCGTAAAGCTCGTCAGCACGCTCGTTGAGCAGTTTTATAATGTCCTTGCGGTCGATATTGTTAAGATCATCTGTGGTATAATTGAAATCATCTTCATTGGTAAGCATATTAGCAAAATGCTCACGCAGACCGATGAAGTTCCAGTTTTCGGGGTATTCATCAGAGCAGTATGTTTTGACATTCTCTTCGATCGTTTCCTTGATCATGCTCTTTACATATTCGCTGACATCTTCGCCGTCAAGCACTTTAGCTCTCTGTGAATAGATAGTCATACGCTGCTGAGACATAACATCGTCAAAGTCAAGGACATTTTTACGGATAGAGAAGTTTCTTCCTTCAACCTTACGCTGAGAGGATTCGATAGTTTTGGTAAGGAACCCGTTTTCGATAGGCATATCATCTTCGATTCCGAGAGTCTGCATAACGCTCTGAACTCTTTCTCCGCCGAACTTTCTCATAAGGTCATCTTCGAGTGAGATGAAGAATCTGCTTTCGCCGGGGTCACCCTGTCGTCCCGCACGGCCTCTCAGCTGATTGTCTATACGGCGTGATTCATGACGCTCAGTACCGAGAATAAACAGACCGCCTGCCTCTTTAACTTCTTCAGCCTCATTTTCAATAGCCGCTTTAAACTCTTCGTTATATTTGATATATGTCTCTCTTGCATTGAGGATTTCTTCGTTATCTGTTTCGGCAAAGCCGGTAGCTTCATTTATCAGCTCTTCCTCCATGCCTTCTTTTCTCATTTTTGCTTTTGCGAGATATTCTGCATTACCGCCAAGCATAATATCGGTACCACGACCTGCCATATTTGTAGCTATGGTTACAGCACCCTTCTTACCTGCCTGAGCAACGATTTCTGCTTCACGCTCGTGATTCTTTGCATTGAGCACTTCGTGCTTAATGCCTTTTTTCTTGAGCATAGAGGAGAGCAGTTCGGATTTTTCAATCGTTATCGTACCGACAAGTACAGGCTGTCCTTTTGCGTGACATTCTTCAATCTGACGGATAACAGCCTTGTATTTGCCTTCTTCGTTTTTATAAACCTGGTCTTCGTGGTCGACTCTTGCAACAGGCTTGTTAGTGGGAATTTCGATTACATCAAGTGCGTAAATCTCCCTGAACTCGCTTTCTTCCGTCATAGCAGTACCTGTCATACCGGACAGTTTATCGTAAAGGCGGAAGAAGTTCTGGAATGTGATAGTCGCAAGCGTCTTGCTTTCATTTTTGACTTTTACGCCTTCTTTTGCTTCGATAGCTTGATGCAAGCCTTCGTTGAATCTACGGCCGAACATAAGTCTGCCCGTAAATTCATCAACGATTACTATTTCGCCGTCTTTTACTACATAATCTACATCACGCTTCATAACGCCAACGGCTTTTATAGCCTGGTTAACATGGTGCAGAAGAGTCATATTTTCAGCGTCCATAAGGTTTTCAACGCCGAAATAAGCTTCAGCCTTTTTAACACCGCGCTGTGTAAGTGTAGCATTCTTTGCTTTTTCGTCTATGATATAGTCGCCGTCAAACTGATCCTGGTCTTCCTTGCTGTCAAGGTCTACTACAGTAAACGGCTTTAAGTTAAGAGCCAGCTTGTTAGCCTTCATATAAAGGTCGGTAGACTTGTCACCGGGGCCTGAAATAATAAGGGGCGTTCTTGCTTCATCTATGAGAATAGAGTCGACCTCATCGACAATTGCAAAGTTAAATTCACGCTGAACCTTATCCTGCTTGTGAATACACATATTGTCACGAAGATAGTCAAAACCGAACTCGTTATTTGTTCCGTAAGTAACATCACAGTTATATGACTTTCTTCTTTCATCGTTCTTCATATCGTGAAGAATAAGACCTACAGTAAGGCCGAGGAATCTGTGAACACGGCCGATCATCTCACCGTCACGCTTTGCAAGATAGTCGTTTACTGTTACAACGTGTACACCTTTGCCGCTGAGAGCAACAAGATATGAAGGGAGTGCCGCAACGAATGTTTTACCTTCACCGGTTCTCATTTCGGCAATTCTTCCCTGGAAAAGTATGATACCGCCGAGTATCTGTACAGGGTAGGGCTTTTTGCCGAGAACTCTCCACATTGCCTCACGGCAGACAGCAAAAGCGTCAGGAAGAATATCTTCAAGAGTTTCTCCGCCTGCAAGCCTTTCTTTAAGGGCAGGAGTCTGGGCTTTTAATTCAGTATCTGTCATCGCAGAGTATTTAGACTCAAGCTCCAGTACCTTATCTTTTAAAGGTGTTATTCTTTTGATCTCTTTTTCGGAGTAGTTACCGAAAATCTTTGTAAGCAATCCCATTTAATGTGCTATTTCCTTTCGTCTTTGAGTAACCCTGTGCTTCTGACTGAGTCAATTTATGTGCAACAGGCATATTGACATATTTTAGTTTACATTCTTTTATATTATACACTCACGAAACGATTTTGTCAATATAACGCAGGGGCTGTAGCCAAATTTTAGGTCAAGGCGTGAAAAGTGTCGAATTTCTGAATTATCTATTGACTCAATGTAACTTCCGTGATAAAATAAAAGAAAATCTGTTTTACAGCGAAAGGATAACAATATGCTCATTAATATGATGGAACACTATGTTGATGAAAGACTGTCAGAGCTTCTCAAAGATTATGATTGTTGTAAGTGCGAGGCTTGTGTTGAGGATATGAAGGCATACGCACTTAACCGTCTTCCTGCAAGATATGTCAGCACGGTTAACGGACAGGTTTTCACCCGTATTCAGCAGGAGCTGGAGAACCAGCCTTCTGTAGACCTTGATATTGCCGTTATCAAGGCTATCGAGCATATAAGCTCAAGTCCGAGACATTAAATTTATTTGGCGGATATCCGCTGGTATTCTTGATTTATTGACTTTTTCCGTATATTTTGTTATAATATTAAAAAACCGTAAGGTGCGAGTATACTTTCACTAAACGGCACTAATCTTTTTTACCGGACTGATTTGAAAGCGTATGCTGACAAAAAAGCAAGGTGTTATTGTTTTACGAATTATGCGTAGAGCTGTGCCCTTGCACAGCTCTTTAATTTTTTAAGAAAAAAGGTGAGAAAATGTGTAGTCAAAGCAGAGTAGCTCTGATTGGGATTGTTGTTTCCGAACCTGCTTCTGTAACGAAGCTTAATGAATATCTGCACGAATGCGCCGGATATATCATCGGCAGAATGGGAGTCCCTTATGAAAAGGCAGGTGTATCTATTATCAGCGTAGCTATCGACGCTCCGCAGGATGTGATAAATACACTGTCGGGCAGACTCGGTGCGCTGAAAGGGGTCACTTCTAAGACCATATATCAGAAGCTGCCTGATGAAAACGAAAAAGCAAAGGTGACTTGCGTATGACTGATTGTGTCGCTCTTATAGATAAGCTATACAGTACGCATCATCTTGATAAAGCAGAGTATTCTGCTCTTATAAAGAACGGTATCAGCCATAGCGATTATCTTTTTACCTTGTCCGACAAGGTGCGAAGAGAAAACTACGGCGATGATGTGTACTTGAGAGGACTTATTGAGTTTACCTCATATTGCAAGAACGATTGCTACTATTGCGGCATAAGGTGCAGTAATAAGCAGGCGGAGCGTTACCGTCTGGATAAAGAACAGATACTTGAATGTTGTGGTACAGGCTACGAGCTTGGATTCAGAACATTTGTACTGCAGGGTGGAGAGGATCCGTTCTATACCGATGATATTATATGTGATATCGTATCTTCGATAAAAAAGGATTATCCCGATTGTGCGGTAACATTGTCAATTGGCGAAAAGAGTGAGGAAAGCTACCGCAGATATTATGAAAGTGGTGCAGACCGGTATCTGTTAAGGCACGAAACAGCCGATTATGAACATTATTCCAAACTGCATCCTGTCGGGTTGTCTGCCGAAAACAGACAGAATTGCCTCAAGACGCTTAAAAAAATAGGCTTTCAGACCGGAGCCGGATTTATGGTAGGTTCTCCTTATCAGACAGCAGAAAATCTTGCTGATGATATGCTGTTCTTAGAGGAACTTAAACCTGAGATGGTCGGGATAGGACCTTTTATCCCTCATCACGCAACGCCGTTTGCCAATATGCCGCAGGGAACGGTAGAACTTACGCTGTTTATGCTCGGACTTGTGCGGCTTGCGCTTCCCGATGTACTGCTTCCCGCTACCACAGCTCTCGGAACAATTCATCCGCAAGGCAGAGAGCTTGCGCTTAAATCAGGAGCTAATGTCGTAATGCCTAATCTTTCACCTGTCAGCGTTAGGAAGAAATACCTGCTTTACGATAATAAGATATGTACCGGTGATGAATCGGCACAATGCAGAATGTGCCTGCAAAAAAGAGTAGAAAGTGCAGGCTACAGAATTGTTGAATCAAGAGGCGACCATGCCGCCTATAATGAAAGGAAATAAAAAATGTACACTTACAATCCCGCTTCGCTGAAAGCAGAAGAATTCATCAATCACGAAGAAATCGTGGAAACTCTTAAGTATGCCGAAGAAAACAAGCATAATGCAGAGCTTATCGACAGCATACTTGAAAAAGCAAAGCTTAGAAAAGGTCTCTCACACAGGGAGGCGGAGCTGCTTCTTGACTGTGATATCCCCGAAAAGAACGAGGAGATATACAAGCTTGCCGAACAGATCAAGAAGGATTTTTACGGAAACAGAATAGTAATGTTTGCACCGCTTTATCTTTCAAATTACTGCGTAAACGGATGCCTTTACTGTCCTTATCACGCTAAAAACAAGCACATCTGCCGTAAAAAACTCACTCAGGACGAGGTTCGTGCCGAAGTAATAGCTCTTCAGGATATGGGGCACAAAAGACTTGCTATCGAAGCAGGAGAAGACCCAGTCAATAACCCTATAGAGTATATACTTGAGTGCATCGACACTATCTATTCAATTAAGCATAAGAACGGTGCTATTCGCAGAGTAAATGTAAATATTGCGGCTACTACTGTAGAGAATTACCGCAAGCTGAAAGAGGCAGGAATAGGCACATACATATTATTCCAGGAGACATATCATAAAGAGAGCTATGAGCGTCTGCATCCTACAGGACCGAAGCATGACTATGCTTACCATACCGAGGCGATGGACAGAGCAATGGAAGGCGGCATAGACGATGTCGGAATAGGCGCTTTGTTCGGACTTGAGCTGTACAGATATGAGTTTGCCGGTCTTCTTATGCACGCAGAACACCTTGAAGCTGTTCACGGAGTAGGTCCTCATACCATTTCCGTTCCGAGAGTAAGGCGAGCCGATGATATAGACCCCGATGAATTTGACAACGGTATTTCCGACGATCAGTTTGCAAAAATCGTTGCCTGCCTTAGAATTGCCGTTCCTTACACCGGAATGATAGTTTCTACAAGAGAAAGTCAGAAGTCAAGAGAAAGAGTGCTTCATCTCGGAATATCACAGATTAGCGGCGGCTCAAGAACAAGCGTCGGCGGATACGCTGAGCCGGAGCCTGAAGAAGAAAACTCCGCACAGTTTGATGTTTCCGATAACAGAAGCCTTGATGAAGTTGTTAACTGGCTTATGAGACTGGGCTATATTCCTTCATTCTGCACAGCGTGCTATCGTGAAGGAAGAACAGGCGATCGCTTTATGAGCCTTTGCAAAGCAGGGCAGATACAAAACTGCTGTCACCCTAACGCTCTTATGACTCTTAAAGAATACCTTGTTGATTATGCTTCGGAAGATACAAGAAAGATAGGCGAAGCTCTTATTGAAAGGGAGCTTGCAAATATACCTAATGAAAAAGTAAGAGTAAAAGCGGCAGAGTATATAGATAATATTATTCACGGCCAAAGAGATTTCAGATTCTGATACAGGAAAGGAGCTAACTGTGAGTTTGAACTCAACTCCTAATGCAGAAAGGATACACATAGGTATCTTCGGAAGAAGAAATGCCGGAAAATCGAGCCTGATAAACGCAATAACCGGTCAGGAGCTTTCTGTGGTATCTGATACCGCAGGAACTACCACCGATCCCGTATCAAAAGCGATGGAGCTTTTGCCGCTCGGTCCGGTTCTAATAACCGATACGCCGGGACTTGACGATGAAGGAGAGCTCGGAAGTCTCAGAGTAAAGAAAAGCTATCAGGTGTTGTTTAAGACGGATATTGCTTTATTGGTGGTTGATTGCACCAAAGGCATATCTGAATTTGACAAGGCGATACTTGAAAAGCTGAAACAGCAGAACATTCCGTATATTACGGTTATGAACAAATGCGACCTTACCGACGGTTATCCCGAAAAAACCAATGACACAATTTACACCGACGCATTGAACGGCACAAACATTCACGAACTTAAAGAGCTAATAGGCAGCAAGCTGAATGTAAAGAACGATTCACTGTGCATATGCGCTGATTTGCTTTGTCCGGGAGACATAGCTGTATTGGTTGTTCCTATCGATAAGGCAGCACCGAAGGGCAGACTTATACTGCCTCAACAGCAGACGATAAGAGATATACTTGAAGCTGACGCAACAGCTGTAGTTTGCAAAGAATATGAGCTAAGAGATACTCTTGCTAAGCTCTCCGTAAAGCCGAAACTTGTGATTACAGACAGTCAGGTATTCTCAAAAGTATCTGCCGATGTCCCCGAAGATATTATGCTGACTTCTTTTTCTATCCTAATGGCTCGTTACAAGGGGGACCTTGAAACGAATGTCATGGGCGTTACGGCTCTTGATAAGCTTGTTGATGGTGATAAAGTCCTTATTTCCGAAGGATGCACTCATCATAGGCAATGTGATGATATAGGAACGGTAAAAATTCCGAGATGGGTAAAAAACTATACCGGTAAGGATATAAAGTTTGAATTTACTTCAGGCGGTACTTTCCCCGAAGATTTAAGCGGATATAAACTGATAATACATTGCGGAGGCTGTACTCTTACAGAGCGTGAGATGAAATACAGAATAGCCTGTGCAAAAGATGCCGGTGTTCATATTACTAACTACGGCATTTGTATAGCTTATACACAGGGAATACTTAAACGCAGTGTAGAGCCGTTTGAATATATATATTCCTTGCTTTGCGGTGATGAAAATGAGAACTGAAAGTGATTTTCTCGGCAGTATACAGCTTGATGATGACGCTTTATACGGTATAAATACCGCAAGAGCAATAGATAATTTCGGTATCAGCAAAAGAACTGTTCATAAAGAGCTGATATATGAACTGTTGATGCTGAAAAAAGCTGCCGCTATTGCTAATTGCGATTCGGGATTTTTAAGCAGTGATATTTCGGATTATATCGTTTCGGCATGCGATATGCTTGCAGACGATATTGATGTGGCTATGTTTCCTACCGATTCGTTACAGGGCGGAGCAGGAACATCACTAAATATGAATGTAAATGAAGTAGTCTGCAATAAGGCATTGCTTCTTGCCGGTAGAAAAATCGGCGATTACAGCTATATCGATCCTATCGACCATGTCAATCTCAATCAGTCAACAAATGACATCTTCCCGACAGCCGTAAGGATTGCTTCTATTAAGATTATCCGCAAGCTGAGTGACGCCTGTGCCGAACTTCAGAATGCTCTCCAGGAAAAAGAGCATGAATTTGCTGAAATAAGAAAAATAGGCAGAACAGAGCTTATGAATGCTACGGAGATTACTCTCGGTGAGCAGTTCGGTGCATATTCGCAATGTATTTCACGGGACCGCTGGCGAATATATAAAGCGGAAGAAAGACTTCGTTTTGTAAATATCGGTGGAGTGGCAGTCGGAAAACAAGCCGATAACAGATATGTATTCCGTATGACCGAGCTTGTCCGTAAGTTCAGCGGACTCGGGATAGCAAGGGCTGAGTATCCTATGGATATCACGCAGAACTGTGATGTATTTGTCGAAGTATCGGGTCTGCTAAAAGCTCTTGCCGTTGATATAATAAAAATTGCTAACGATCTCAGGCTTATGAACGCTGAATTTCTCGGTGAGATACGGCTTGCACCAATGCAGAAGGGAAGTTCAGCTATGCCTGCTAAGGTTAACCCTGTTATTGCCGAAGCGGCTGTACAGGCTTCTATTAAGGCTATTTCCAATGATACGGCAATAACTTATGCTGCATCTATCGGTAATTTTGAGCTAAATGCTTTCTTGCCGCTTATTGCAGACTCTCTTATTGACTCGCTTAAAATACTTTATGAAGCGGTTTCGCTGTTTACATCGAAATGCGTCAAAACTCTTTCTTCAAACGTTGAAGCCTGCAGATACCACCTTGATAAAAGCAGAGCATATGCTATGAAATATGTTACGGACATCGGATATGAAGCAGTAGAGAAATTAATATCAGAGTCGGGCGGAGATAAGGATAAATTTATTTTGCTCGCCGAGCAGGAGAAGGAGAGGCAAAGTGGCTAAAGATAAAGATAACAAGACAAATGCTATGCGTATTCTTGACAAGAATAAAATCAGCTATGAAGTAAATACATACGAATGCGATGAGTTCATAGACGGTATACATATTGCCGATATGCTCGGTCAGCCTTATGAAAGCACATTCAAGACGCTGGTGACTCAAGGAAAGACAAATAACTATTATGTTTTCGCAATACCTATTGCTCTTGAGCTTGATATGAAAAAAGCGGCTAAATCAGTCGGAGAAAAATCAATTGAGATGGTTCATGTCAAAGATATCAATGCTGTTACGGGATATATTCGTGGCGGATGTACTCCTATAGGTATGAAAAAACAGTACAAGACAGTCTATCACAGTACAATCCTTGATTTTGACAAGGTGATAGTCAGCGGAGGAAAACTCGGAACGCAGATAATCATTGCTCCCAAGGATCTTATTAAGGTTACACGGGCTGATGTATGCGATATAGTAAAAGAATAATATAATAATGGGCTGTCAATGCGTTGACAGCCTCAG
>CAMEKR010000054.1 GCA_945921515.1 uncultured Clostridia bacterium
GGAACGCTGTTTTCTACTATAAACTCAGCAGTATACTGACCGGTCTGAACACGGGAGCCATCATCGCCTCTCAGTATCCAGCCGTTAGATAAACGGTCATAATCGCTCTGCCATTCATAATCGGTAACATCGTTGAATACAAGCACATTATTACTATCATAAATGTTCATTACAGCTCTTATCGTTCTGTTATATCTGAGAGCTGCGGTATTGAGCATAACATGAAAATGTATCGTTGTAAAATAATCTATATTTACCGTATTGGTATATGTACCCTTAGGCCACGGGTCGTTGTGGTTGTTTGAGGGAATCGGGTTTACCGTTAATATAATTGAAGGTGCGGATATGTTGGGTTGAGCATAACCGCCCTGATTCCCGTACATCTGATTGTAATTGTTATTGTAGCTCATCTATAATTTCCTCCTGAAAACGCAGTTGACAGAATTATCGTCTGCTGTTTAATTATATCACGATTTATCCGATTTGTCTATAATTTTGCAAGGAGGAAAATACAGCACCGCTGTGAAGTGCTTTTGCTTTTTCTGCTTTTGCGGTTTGTTCCCGGCTTTTAGGATTAAAGCTCCGTTATTTTATTTTCGATGGATTTTATTACCGAGATAAATTCATCATCGCTTTTTCCTGTCGGATCGGGCAAACCCCAGTTATCGTCAAAATTCCTGCCGATATAAGGACAGCCTACATCACAGCCCATAGAAATTGCAATATCGGGGGAGGGTATCTTGTCAAAAGTCTTGCTGTACTGCGTCTGCTCCATATCTATGCCGTATAGCTGTTTCATCAGCCGAATTGCGTCTTGATTTATCTGCGGTTTGGTTTCGGTTCCGGCAGAGTAGAAGTCAAATTCATTGCCTCTTAAGTGCTTGCCGAGCGCTTCGGCAATCTGACTGCGGCAGGAATTGTGAACGCAGATAAAAGCGATCTTTTTCATATTACACGCTTTCCTTTTCGATAAGCTTAATGACATCCGCAGTTTTCAGCACCTTGCCCATTGATACAACCTTTTTCATTGTTATATGCTTTTAATCAGCCGTGTAAAACACGGCTGAACTTTATTCATAATCGGCAATCACGCTTTCAAGTATCTCAACAGCGCTTTTTATCATCTTAGGGCAGATATCGCCGAACAGCTCTTTTTCCTTGATACAAGCCATTTCATCGGGCTTTGTAAGGTCATATCCCAACAGGTCACGGCAGACTATCGAGCCGTTAGCCTCTTTGAACCGCCTTGTGTATTCGACCGCTATCTCGTATGCACGCGATTTCTGCTCGTTATCATCGGCTATGTAATGGCCGTATTTCAGCCCAAGCACCATCAGCGCACCCGAAACAGCTCCGCATATCTCTGCGTTTCTTGCACCGCCGCCGAATGATGTACCCAGCTTTAAAGCGAGTTGTTCATCAATGCCGAAATCAGCGGCAAAGGCTGTCAGCACCGCCTGCGAACAGTTGAAATTGTTTGAGAAAAGCTCCAACGCTTTATCCGTCTTTTTCATTTTCATTCTCCTTTCAATTAACCTTTGAGAGAGTCAAGGTATTTCTGCGCTTCTTCTATTCCATCCTGCGAAATTGAATAGTGCATCCATTTGCCCTCTTTACGACCTTTGACTATGCCGCTGTCACATAGTATTTTCATATGATGTGAAAGCGTAGGCTGTGTGATGTTCATTTCGGTGAGCAGCTTACAGGCGCATTTTTCGCCGCCTTGCAAAAGCTGTAAGATCTTTATCCTGTTTTCATCGCAGAACGCCTTGAAGACAGCGGCAGTCTTTTTCGCATTTACATTCATAGCTTCACCTCATAGCGATTTGTTTCTGTATAACAGTATACAACATAAATAGATAAATGTCAATATGTCGGGTACGCCCGACGGCGAGTTCCGCCTTTTGAGATGCTTGCTTTATTTAAAAGCTTCGTTGACGGCGGGGGTAAAACAAAGCGGTGAATTAGAATTTTCGGTTGCCTCGACTCGCAGTTCCGCCTTGTCGGGTACGCCCGACGGCGAGTTCCGCCTTTTGAGATGCTTGCTTTATTTAAAAGCTTCGTTGACGGCGGGGGTAAAACAAAGCGGTGAATTAGAATTTTCGGTTGCCTCGACTCGCAGTTCCGCCTTGTCGGGTACGCCCGACGGCGAGTTCCGCCTTTTGAAATGCTTGCTTTATTTAAAAGCTTCGTTGACGGCGGATATAATACATAGTGATAAATAGAAATTTTTGTTATAAAAAACGGCAGGAACTACCCCTGCCGTCATTTCATATTAAATTACTACTGGAAATTCTTCTTTAAATCTTCGCCGAACTGCTTTATCTTATCAAAGAAACTGCTTCGTTTCTCATAATTTGACGGAGTAAGCTCCTTTTCAAAGTTCTGCAGAGCGTCTTTTTGCTTCTTGTTGAGCTTCTTCGGCACTTCGATGACGACTCTTACCATCTGGTCGCCTCTGCCGTCACGCTGGAGCTTCTTTATGCCCTTGCCCCTGAGCCTGAACACCGTTCCCGGCTGTGTACCCTCGGGTATGCTGTACTTTACATTTCCGTCAATGGTGGGTACGGTCAGCTCGTCGCCGAGTACTGCCTGTGAATATGTTATCGGTATCTCGCACCATACATCAAAACCCTTGCGCTCGAATATGTTATCCTTGCGTACCGTAATGCGTACATTGAGATCGCCCGAAGGTCCGCCGTTTATACCGCAGTTTCCCTCGCCGCCGACTATCAGCGTCTGTCCGTCGTCAATACCTGCGGGAACTGCAACGTTTATCTTCTTCTTTCGCTGAACACGGCACTGACCGTTACAGGTCGGACACGGAGTTTCTATCAGCTTGCCCTTGCCGCCGCAGCGTGAACAGGGACGGGTAGAAGTCATCATACCGAACATACTTCTTTGCTGTACTCTCACCTGACCGCTTCCGTGACAATCGGGACAGGTCTTGGGAGAAGTTCCGGGTTTTGCGCCGCTTCCGTGACAGGTATCGCAGACTTCCGCACGGTTTATCTCCATCTCATACGAAAGACCTTTGCAGGCTTCCATAAAGGATATGCTCAGCGGTACGGTCACATCCGAGCCTCTTCTTGGTGCATTGGGATTGGAACGCTGACTTCCGCCGCCTCCGAAAATGGAGTCGAATATATCACCGAGGTCTATGCCGTCTCCTGACGAAAATCCGCCGAAGCCGCCGCCAAAGCCGCCTGCACCGCCTCCGTATGACGGATCGACGCCTGCGTGGCCGAACTGGTCGTACTTTGCACGCTTCTGGGGATCGGAGAGAACATCGTTAGCCTCGTTTACTTCCTTGAACTTTGCCTCTGCCTCGGGATTGTCGGGGTTCAAGTCGGGATGGTACTGTTTTGCAAGCTTACGGTAGGCTTTTTTTATCTCTTCTTCGGTTGCACCCTTTTGCAAGCCGAGAACTTCATAATAATCTCTTTTTTCTGCCATAATGGTCTAACCTTCCCGACAGAATTATCTGCCGTATTATAAAGTATTGCAAAATCAGCAATATGAGCCGAGAGTTCCCGGCTCATCTGCTACTGATTATTAATTAGTTAGCGTCTGTGTAATCAGCGTCAACCACATTATCGTCTGAGCCGCTTGCTGAATTAGTGCCTTCGCCGCTTACATTTGTCTGTGCCTCAGCCTGCTGTGCAGCTGCGCCCTGCTCCTTGTAGATTCTCTCTGCTACGGCATAGAACGCTGTCTGAAGCTCTTCTTGAGCCTTCTTTATAGCCTCTGTGTCGGTGCCCTTGAGAGCTTCCTTAAGAGCGTCGAGCTTGGGGTTTACGCTGTCCTTGTCAGCCTGAGTTACCTTGTCGCCGAACTCGTTCATAGACTTTTCTGTCTGATATACCATCTGGTCTGCGGCGTTGCGTGTCTCGACTTCTTCCTTCTTCTTCTTGTCCTCAGCGGCAAATGCCTCAGCTTCCTTAACAGCCTTGTCTATATCTTCCTTGCTCATGTTGGTGGAAGCGGTGATGCTGATGTGCTGTTCCTTGCCTGTGCCGAGATCCTTTGCGGATACGTTTACAATACCGTTTGCATCGATATCAAAGGTAACTTCGATCTGGGGGATGCCTCTGGGAGCAGGAGCGATACCGTCAAGTCTGAATGTGCCGATAGACTTGTTATCCTTTGCAAACTCACGCTCGCCCTGTAAGATGTTGATATCAACAGACGGCTGATTGTCGGAGTAGGTCGAGAATATCTGGCTGTGCTTTGTAGGAATGGTCTTGTTTCTTTCGATCATTCTTGTGCATACGCCGCCTGCAGTCTCAATACCGAGTGAAAGGGGAGTAACGTCAAGCAGAAGCAGACCTGTTACTTCCTTGTTGAGAACGCCGCCCTGAAGAGCCGCACCCATAGCAACGCATTCATCGGGGTTGATACCCTTGAAGGGATCCTTACCGGTATACTTCTTTACAGCTTCCTGTACGGCAGGGATTCTTGTAGAACCGCCGACTAACAGTACCTTGTCTATCTCGTTCATAGAAAGACCGGAGTCGCTTATAGCCTGCTTGAAGGGACCCATTGTAGCTTCTACAAGGTCGGCTGTCAGCTCGTTGAACTTAGCTCTTGTGAGCTGAATGTTCATGTGCTTGGGGCCTGTTGCGTCAGCTGTGATATAAGGAATGTTCACATTTACAGAAGGAGCGTTTGAAAGGGCGATCTTAGCCTTTTCTGCTTCGTCCTTTAATCTCTGCATAGCGAACTTGTCGTTTGTAAGGTCGATTCCGTCGCTCTTCTTGAATTCAGCTACAAAGTAGTTGATAAGTCTCTGGTCGAAGTCATCGCCGCCTAAGTGGTTGTTGCCGGCTGTAGCAAGAACTTCCTGTACGCCGTCGCCTATCTCGATTACGGATACATCGAAAGTACCGCCGCCAAGATCGTATACAACTATCTTCTGCTCGTTTTCCTTATCGATACCGTATGCAAGAGCTGCTGCGGTAGGCTCGTTTATGATACGCTGAACATTAAGGCCTGCTATCTGACCTGCGTCCTTTGTAGCCTGACGCTGTGAGTCTGTGAAGTATGCAGGAACGGTGATAACTGCGTCTGTTACCTTTTCGCCGAGATATCCTTCTGCCTCAGTCTTCAGCTTCTGAAGAATCATAGCGGATATCTCCTGAGGAGTGTACTTCTTGCCGTCGATGTCTACCTTGTAGTCAGAACCCATGTGACGCTTTATCGAAATAACCGTCTTGTCGGGGTTTGTAACTGCCTGGTTCTTGGCAAGCTGACCTACAAGACGCTCGCCGTCCTTTGTGAATGCTACTACAGAGGGAGTTGTTCTTGAACCCTCGCTGTTTGTGATGACTGTAGGCTCGCCGCCTTCAATAACAGCCACGCATGAATTTGTTGTACCTAAGTCAATACCTATAATTTTTCCCATGATAATTATCTCCTTACTTTAAGACCGTGCTTTGCACGTAGTCTTTTATTATTCGGGCATTAGCCCGCTCAAAGCTTACTTTACTACTGCGACCATCGCAAAACGGAGCACCTTGTCTCCTATCTTATAGCCTTTCTGGAATGTGGCGGCTATCGTACCCTCTTCCTTTGTGTCATCCTCGACCTGCTGAACTGCTTGGTGATATGACGGATCGAATGTCTTTCCGTCGGATTCGATCGTCTCAACACCGAGATTGTTCAGTGCAATCGTGAAGCTCTCGTGTATCATCTCGATTCCCTTTTTATAATCGGGGTCCTTACACTCTGCCGCAAGAGCTCTTTCAAGGTTATCCATAACCGGTAAGAACTCCGTAAGGTTCCTTGCCGTTATCTCCGGCGCAAGCTCCATTCGCTCCTTGGCGGTGCGCTTTCTGTAGTTGTCAAACTCCGCCATATTGCGAAGCAGTTTATCCTTGAGATCGGCAATCTCGAGATCCTTAGGATCGACCTTTATCTCTTCCTTAGCTTCTTCGCCGTCTTTTTCTGCCTCCTTGCCGTCTGATACCTCTGCGGTATCTTCTGCAGCATTTTCTCCGGTAACTTCTTCGGAAACTTCTTCGGTTTCTTTTATTTCTTCCTCATCGGTCACCTTGGTTTCTTTTTCTTTGTTTTCTGTTTTACTCAATGCTGTCCGCCTCCTTTTCATTCTTTTCTTCTTCATCGCTGTTAGCCGACAGGGCGTCGGTCACCTTTGACGAGAAATATTCTATATATGGAATTATCTTTTTATAATCAAGCCTTACAGGGCCTATGACTCCGAAAGAGCCTGCCTTGCGGCCGTCCTTGCTGAAGCTGGCGGCGATAAGGCTTGAATTGGTAACTGCGAAGGTATCGCTCTCTGCACCGAACTTTATCTGTATGCCCGAGAAGGTATCGTCAAGCATTCTGCAAAGCTCGTTCTTTCCGTCGAGTATCGTTGCTATCTGAGTGTTTGAAAAATCGGAGCAGGTGAGCAGATTCTTTTCACCGCTGAACTCTATCTGCTGCTGCATCTCAGCGGACAAATCAACCACCGCTTTGAGCAGGGGAGACAGCGTAACCATATATCCGCCCATAGCCTCTGTCAGCTTTTCTATATACTCATCGGATAAATCGTCTATATTTACGCCCTTGAGATTATCATTTACAAACTGCGTGAAGAAATCCATCTGCTCATTTGTAAGGTCAAAGCTCAGTCTGCATACTCTGTTCTTTATATTGCCTTCCGAAGTAATAAGCAGCAGTACATACATACGCCTGCCGGTCGGAATAACATCTACCTTGGTTATTACCGAGAACTTGTTCACCGTATTTGTTGAAACGATAGCGCATTTTGTGATATCGGCGAGCGCTCTTGAAGCGTTGTCTATAAGTTCGTCATCCGTTGCGCTCTCTATATTGCAGAATATACGGTCTATCTCTTCCTTTTCCTCATCGGCAAGCGGGGCAGGCGACATTATCTTTTCTATATATAATCTCAGTCCCTTATAAGTGGGGAGTCTGCCTGAGCTTGTATGCGTATGTTCAAGATATCCCTGCTGTTCAAGCGCCGCCATCTCGTTTCTTATCGTTGCGCTTGATACTGCGTTTTCCAGCTTTTCGGCTATCAGCTTTGAACCTACCGCCTCGCCTGTGCGGATATATTCATCTACGATAGCTTCAAGTATCCTGAGGGACCGGTTTTCCATGTTCATATCCCCTTCATTAAGCGGTATTCCGCTGTTTCCGGCTTGTTAGCACTCTAAGGTTTAGTTTGTTAGCACTCTACCTCTCTGAGTGCTAAACAAAATATATCACACTTTAAACTCTTTGTCAAGAGTTTTTTTAAAAAATATGCACAAAAAATTAATAGTTTTTCTGTACGAATTTGATATGCGGTGGATATAAGGTTATTTTGCACAAAACCGACAGGGATATTTTGCGGCTGTTGATTTTGATATATAATGTACAGGTAATATGAATGCTATAGGAGAAAAATCGAAAGTTCAGCTCGCCTGCCGATTGAGTTTTTCACGATAGTGAATGAATTATGGCATAAAATGCACCTGCCTTTCGATTACGGTTTAAAAAACCGAAAAGCAGGTGCGGGTATGCACTTTTTCAAATCGCATATTCAAGAAAAACAAAAATTACAACGATTTTTTGTTATTTAACTACACTTTTTACAACGAACTTTTGTGATATGCCACACTTTTTACAGCGAACTTTGTAATTTTGTAAGAATATGAGGATTTTTGTGTGTATTCATCACGAATAAAAAACGGCAGGGAACAATGTCCCTGCCGCAGACTGTCGATAAACCTATTATTTTATAAAAATGGGGTTTGGGGCGAAGCCCCAAGCAAGGTCGCAGGGGCGGCAGCCCCCGAAAAACAGCCCCTTCCCGAGGGGAAGGGGTTTGGGGATGGGGTTATAGAACTTAACCTATTAATTAAAATATAGACTTTTTCGACAAGCTGAGGCAGGGAACAATGTCCCTGCCGTCAAAATCTTTATGCTTCGGCTCTTTGCCGATTGCTTTTTCAGCCTATCGCCCTAATGAGTTCTTCCGTCTTGTCCGTCTTCTCCCATGCAACATCAAGCTCGGTGCGTCCCATATGTCCGTATGCCGCAAGAGGTCTGTACTTTGTCTCCCTGAGCTTCAGCGAGTCGATTATAGCAGACGGGCGAAGGTCGAATACACGCTTGACTGCGTTTGCTATCTCGCTGTCGGGCTTTGTGCCTGTGCCGAAAGTATCAACATATACCGATACGGGATTTGCAACACCGATAGCGTAAGCAAGCTGTACTTCACAGCGCTTTGCAAGATGAGCCGCTACTATGTTCTTTGCAACATATCTTGCCGCATAAGCTGCAGAACGGTCAACCTTAGTCGGATCCTTGCCCGAGAATGCGCCGCCGCCGTGTCTGCCTGCACCGCCGTAAGTATCTACTATTATCTTTCTGCCGGTAAGACCGCTGTCGCCCTGAGGACCGCCCACTACAAAGCGTCCGGTAGGATTTATAAGTATCTTTGTGTCATTGTCAAGCAGAGAAGCAGGTATAGTGGGCAGTATCACCTTTTCGGTTATATCCTTGTGGAGCTGTTCCTGTGATACATCTGCCTTGTGCTGAGAGGATACTACTACCGTGTCTATTCTTACGGGAGTTCCGTCGTCGTACTCTACCGTTATCTGCGTCTTTCCGTCGGGGAGAAGATAAGGCACTTCGCCGCTTTTTCTCACTGCTGTCAGCTTCTTAGCAAGAGCGTGCGCAAGCGACGCAGTAAGAGGCATAAGCTCCTCTGTCTCGTCGCAGGCATATCCGAACATCATGCCCTGATCTCCTGCGCCCGTGTCATATTCGTTGTTTTCTCTGCCCTCAAGAGCATTGTCAACACCCATTGCAATATCTGGGCTCTGCTTGTCTATGCTTGTAAGTATGGCGCAGGTCTTGTAGTCAAAGCCGTACTCGCTGTTATCGTAGCCTGTTTCTTTTATAACATCTCTTGCAATAGCAGGTATGTCTACCGAAGCGGTTGTGGTAATCTCGCCCATAATCAGCACCATACCGGTTGTGGCACAGGTCTCGCAGGCAACTCTTGCCGTCTTGTCCTGTTCAAGTATTGCATCAAGCACACCGTCGGATATTCTGTCGCATATCTTGTCGGGATGTCCTTCCGTTACACTTTCGGAAGTGAATAAGTATCTTGCCATTTGTGTTCCTTTCGTTATGGCGGCAGCTGCCGCATTCTGTACACCGAAGTGTAAAACTGCATTAAAAAAAGCCCCTTTCGGAGCCTGCTTGCCGCTTGCTCCTCATCTTTCGGTCACGATTGCCCTCGTGCCGTAGGAATTAGCACCTTTTTTCGTAAAGAAACGGTTGCTGGGTTTACGGAGCCTGACTCCCGATCTGCAAAGCAGAAAATGTAAACCACTCTTGATAAGGGATTTTTCCAAACGCTATTGTATCACATACTATCGGCTTTGTCAAGGAAAATTCGACAAATTCTATATATTGGCTTGCTTATGCCCGAAAATACGCATTGCATCTTCTTTTTTGATGTTTCTTACAACCGCCTTTTTGGATAGTCCGACAGCGAATATTCTTACATCGGCGGTATTTCTGAGTACGGCAAAAGGAGTCTGTGAAAGCGTTATTTTACCGGTTTCGCTTTTTAACACGGTACAGGCTCTAATAAGTGAGGAGCTCATATATTCTGCCGTTATCAGCTTATCGTCCGCTGTTATACGGCTTATTACGCATTCGACAGCTCCGTATATTATTCTCAGCAGAAAGGGTACGGGCAGGAGAAAAGCTACAGCCTTTGCGTAAGGCAGTACGCCTGCGCCGTATATTATCCCCGACAAAAAGCAGATGATAACAAATATAACGCTTCTAAAAAGCAAAAACGGCATAACGACCGAGGGTACGGCAGAAGCTACGCACCTCGCCTTTTTTATTCTCACTTGCCTTGCGGCTGTCAGCAAGGTATCGGCAGAAAAACCGCTTTTTGCAAGTCCGCCCGAAATGCCGGACAGGGTAGTTCTCATCGGGATAAAAACGCTTTTAACAGCAATAATGCCGCTGAGCTTAATAAATGTCATTCGCCTAAACGGCTTTTTGTGAACAACGGCTTTATCGGGATAATATCTGCCGCATAACAGCACAGTTCCGGCAACTGCAGAGATAACTTTTATTATCAGCAGTACAGTGCCGAGAACGGTAAACAGCGCAGGGATATCCGCCGCAAAGCTCTCGGCGTAGGACGGTATCTCTTCTGCTATTGCCATTGCCGTTTTGCCCGTAATTATACCCGTAAAGGAGAGTAAAGCGGACATCAGCAGCATTCCGCTTCGGCTGCCTATATGAAACAGCGCCGCTAAAAATGAACGGTAAATAGTGTTATCTGCGGCTGTGTCTTCGTTAAAAGCGGCGGAGTTTTTCGCTTCTATCCGACTTGCCGTAGCTAAGGTGCAGTACGCCTTAATTACCGCATTTTTTGAAGCGTTGCAGTAAACGCTAAGCTTTGACGCATGGAATAAAGATATAAAAGGATCACGGTCGAGTTTTAGGCAAGTCATGCTGTTATACGGCATAAATATTGTCTTTTTCATCACAGCGCCGCTTTTTACGGTTATCCCTTTTTCATCAGCCGAGATATATGTGAACAGATATTTTATTACCGCCCTTGATATAAGAAACAGCATTACCGTTATATCGATAAAGCTGCCTTTGAACGCTCCGCTTACATCAAAGCCTGCCGCAAGTATGGCTCTTATTATCGGCACTGCAAGCACCCAGAAATATTTAGTCAGCTTAAACAGCACCGTGACAGGATGAACACGCTTCATAATCCCTCCGTAAAAAAACCGACAGCATTATTATGACCGATACGACAGGATTTTTTCTTTTTTTGAAAAGTTTATTTAAATCCTGTTAAAATTATTGAAATATACTATAAAAAATGGTATACTGATATTGAATACGGATTTATCCGATTTGGCAAAAGAAAGGAATTACAATGAGTTTTGTTACGCTTGACGGCATCACAAAGCAGTATCGTATGGGAGATATAATTATAAACGCCAACGATGAAGTAAGCTTTGGAATAGAAAAGGGAGAATTTGCGATAATAGTAGGTCCCAGCGGTTCGGGAAAGACCACCGTGCTTAATATCTTAGGCGGAATGGACACCGCCACTTCGGGAAGCTTTACTGTTGACGGCAATGAGATAAGTTCATATGACCGCAGACAGCTGATAAACTACAGAAGATACGATATCGGCTTTATCTTCCAGTTTTACAACCTGATACCCAATCTTACCGCAAAGGAAAACATAGAGCTTTCCACGCAGACGGTGCAGGATTATATCCCTGCCGCCGATATACTTAAAAAAGTCGGACTTGAGGACAGAATGGACAACTTCCCTGCACAGCTTTCGGGCGGCGAACAGCAAAGGGTAGCTATAGCAAGAGCGCTTGCCAAAAAGCCCAAGCTCCTGCTTTGCGACGAGCCTACCGGAGCGCTCGACTACAACACCGGCAAGATGATATTAAAGCTCCTTCAGGACACCTGCCGAAGCGAGAATATGACGGTAATACTTGTTACGCATAACACAGCTATATGCCCTATGGCAGACAGAGTTATACATATGAAGAGCAGTAAGGTGAGCGAGATAGTTGTAAACGAGCATCCCACACCCGTTGAGAACATCGAATGGTAAACGGGGGAGTCGTACTGCTATGAAAAACATAATGCTGAAAAATGCATTTGCCGCGATGAAGAAGTCAAAAAGCAGATTCTTCTCCATCTTCGGCATTATTGCTATCGGTACGGGCTTCTTTGCCGGGCTTTTATCAAGCGCACCTGCAATGAGGATATCCTCCGATCATTATTACGACCGCACCTCGCTTCTCGACTACCGTCTGGTATCAACCTACGGCTTTGACGATAACGATATAAAGGCGCTCACGGAGTCCCTTGACGGAGTGAACGTATATCCCGGCTATTACACAGACGCCTTTGTCAATACGGATACGGGCGAGAAGAAAGTCGCAAGAGTATATTCGCTTGATAAAACCGGCGAGAACAACCCCTACAGCTCGCTTGACATAGTTGACGGCAGATTGCCGGAGAGTGAAAACGAGTGCGTTATCGACAGCGGCAAGCTCGTAATGAACTATAAAGTCGGTGATAAGATCACCCTCAGCGCAGATGAGGGTGAAGATATAAGCGATACCCTGTCGGTGACGGAGTATACCATTGTCGGACGGTTTAAATCCCCGGCATATATTTCCGACGTGGAGAGAGGCAACACCACTATAGGAAGCGGCTCGGTGTTTATGATATGCTATGTGCCGCAGAGCTGTTTTGCAACCGAGGTTTATACTCAGGTGGTGATATCTTCCGACGAGCTTAAGCAGTATAATTGCTACGATGAAGAATACGAAAACGCCCGTGACGCTCTCGGAGATAAAATACAGGCTATAGCCGACAGCCGTGAGGATCTCAGACTTGAGGAGATAATAAGCGAAGCAGAAGAAGAGATAAACGACGGAAAAAAAGAGCTTGACGATAAAAAAGCAGACGCATATAAAGAGATAGACGAAAACGAGCAGAAGCTCGCCGATGCAAAAATCGAGCTTGATGATGCGGCTTCACAGCTTGCCGACGGCAAAAAACAGCTTGACGACAGCAAGGC
>CAMEKR010000055.1 GCA_945921515.1 uncultured Clostridia bacterium
CAAATATACTACCTTTTCAAAGGCGGAATTGTCAGCGGCGACTCGCCGCATTTTTATTTTGCGTGCAGAAAAGCGTTTGCCAAAAGGCATTGCGCCGGATAGTAGATAGAAACGCAGAGTTCATCAAAAGGCGCTTCGATAGATGAAAAACCGTGCATTAAAATCATAATGTCCGATATGACAAACAGTACGCTTCCAAGCGCAAGAATAATGCTGAGCCTGCTTTTTTCACGCAGAAAATTCATTACCGCCTTTCCTGCCATAACCGAAATAATGACCGCATATATAAGACACAGCGCTTCCATAGCAACACCGCCGTAATCAAAGCCGGGAAACAGCACCATAAACAGCGCACATGGTACGAACAAAACTGCGGCAGGAATAAGGTCTGTAGGGTGGAATCTCTGCATAAGCGAATAAGATACAATGTAGCAGATGTGACCGATTGCAAAAAGCGCCGCACCCATAATAAAATTCAGCTCTATGGCTATATCGGCGCTCATCGCAAAGAACACGCCTGCGGTAAGTATGACAGCCGGTCTCTTTGCCGACGGTACGCATTTAAATACATAGATCAGGTTCACCGTTGCCGCAATCATAAAAGCTACGCTTGCGGTAAATTTGAATACTTTTATATTGGTTATAATAAGAGCAATGTCAAGGGCAAGCGAAAGCACGATAAATATTACATTAAGACAGACCGCCGCTTTTTTCATATTGATATTTCCTTCCCAAACAGTTTCAATATAGAAATAGTAACACAACGGCGGTTTTGTGTCAATATCCGTATAAGATGTTTCCGCTTTTAGCTAATACATTGTAAAAATTTACACACCTTTGCTGATAATTTCGTATGAAAACGGCGTAAAAATATAAATATTCTGTAGACAATGACGATTTTTTGTGGTACAATAAAAATAACGCCGACCGCATAAGGTTAATCCGCAAATAAAAGTAAACGATTACCCGACAAATGCGCAGGCACTATGACAGTATATACTTATAACTGTACAGAAAGGACAAAATCGCTATGAAGAACATACCCGAAGTAAAACTCGGAATTGCGGCAGTTAGCCGTGACTGTTTCCCCATGAGCCTTTCCGCTTCAAGATGTGAAGCTGTAGTAAAGGCGTGCAAGGATATCGGTGTAGACATATTCAAATGTCCCACCACTATTGAAAGTGAAGCTCATATGATGCAGGCTCTTGAAGAGCTGAAAGCGGCAGGCTGCAACGCTCTTGTCGTATATCTCGGAAACTTCGGTCCCGAGTCGGCTGAAACCCTGCTTGCAAAGTACTTTGACGGCCCTGCAATGTTTGTTGCCGCCGCCGAAGAAACAGGCGATAACTTAGTAGGCGGCAGAGGCGACGCATACTGCGGCGTACTCAACGCAAGCTATAACTTAGCACTCAGAAACATAAAGGCATATATCCCCGAGTACCCCGTTGGAACAGCTGTTGAAGTTGCAGATATGATAAAGGACTTCATACCCGTTGCAAGAGCCGTTATAGGACTTAAGAACCTCAAGGTCATCACCTTCGGCCCTCGTCCTCAGGATTTCCTTGCCTGCAACGCTCCCATAAAGCAGCTTTACAATCTCGGCATTGAGATAGAAGAGAACTCGGAGCTTGATTTATACGCCGCATTTAACGAGCACAAGGACGATCCGAGAATCCCCGAGGTTGTTGCGGATATGGAAAAAGAGCTTGCCGGCGGCAACAAGATGCCCGGTATTCTCCCCAGACTTGCACAGCTTGAAATTACTCTTCTTGACTGGATGGAAGCTCACAAGGGCAGCCGCAAGTATGTTGTATTTGCAAATAAGTGCTGGCCTTCGTTCCAGACTCAGTTCGGCTGTGTACCCTGCTATGTAAACTCAAGACTCACAGCAAGAGGCATACCCGTTTCCTGCGAGGTTGATATCTACGGCGCAGTAAGCGAGTACATAGGCACCTGCATTTCGGGTGATGTTGTTACACTACTCGACATCAACAACTCTGTTCCTGCAGATATGTATGTTGAGTCTATCAAGGACAAGTACAACTACACGCTCAAGGATACATTCATGGGCTTCCACTGCGGCAATACAGCTTCCTGCAAGCTGACAAGCTCGACTATGAAATATCAGCTCATCATGCACAGAGGCCTTGAGCCCGATAAGGAGCCCGATATCACAAGAGGTACGCTTGAGGGCGATATCGTTCCCGGTGATATCACATTCTTCCGTCTGCAGAGCACGGCTGACGCTAAGCTTAGAGCGTATGTTGCTCAGGGTGAAGTCCTCCCCGTAGCTACCCGTTCATTCGGTGCAATAGGCGTGTTCGCTATCCCCGAGATGGGCAGATTCTACCGCAACGTTCTTATCAAGAAGAACTATCCTCACCACGGCGCAGTTGCATTCGGCCACTACGGCAAGGCTATCTTCGATACGCTGAAGTATCTCGGCGTTGAGGACCTTGAGTTCAACCGCCCCGCAGGTATGCTGTACGATGGCGAGAATCCTTACGCTAAGTATTGATTTGAATATCGGAAGTAAAACTAAATAAGTGAATGCTCCCTGTTAATGTGCAGGGAGCATTTCAGACTGTCGATAAACCTCTTTGTAAAGATAAAATGGGGTTTGGGGCGAAGCCCCAAGCAAGGTCGCAGGGGCGGCAGCCCCCGATAATAAGCCCCTTCCCGAGGGGAAGGGGTTTGGGGATGGGGATAGAGAATTCGTTCTATTTACAAAAATAAATACTTTTTCGACAAGCTGGAATGCTCCCTGAGATACAGGGGGCATTTAATTTTAACTGCTTGCAAATTCCGCTTTTTTGTGGTAAAATAATACTATCTGTTGACTAAAGTTTTTGCCGCTTTGTATCGGCGGCAAAATGAAAGGATAAAAGCTGATGGCAAAGAAAAACTACGATGATAACAGTCTTAAACAGCTCAAAGGCCCCGACCAGGTGCGGCTTCGCCCCGGCGTTATTTTCGGCTCTGACGGACTTGACGGCTGTTGTCACTCGGTATTTGAGATACTTTCAAACTCGATAGACGAGGCGAGAGAGGGCTTCGGAAACAGGATAATCGTAACACGCTACCTCGATAAGAGCATAGAGGTGCAGGACTTCGGAAGAGGCATACCGATAGATTATAACAAGAACGAGGATAAGTACAACTGGGAACTTGCCTTTTGTACGCTGTACGCAGGCGGAAAGTACGACAACAACAGCGGTGAGAGCTACTCCTATTCTCTCGGTCTTAACGGTCTCGGTCTTTGTTCTACACAGTTTTCCTCAGAATATATGGAGGTCGAGAGCAACAACGGCACATGGATATACGACCTGCGCTTTGAAAAGGGCTACAATGTTGAAAAAGAAGAGCGTGGATTCCGCCGTCATCAGTCAGACGGAAAAACCGGAACAAGAATCAAGTGGAAGCCCGACCTTGATGTATTCACCGATATAGATGTGCCTTTTGAATATTTCGACGATGTTATGCGCAGACAAGCTGTCGTAAACGACGGACTTACATTTGTACTGCGTAATGAGGTGCGTGACGAGGAGACGGGTGAAACTCGCTTTGAGGAGCATAGCTACTGCTACGAAAACGGCATAAGCGATTACTTGAGCGAGCTTATCGGAGATACTTCGCTTACCACTCCGCAGGTATGGACGGCACAGCGTACCGGTAAGGACAGAGAGGACAAGCCCGAGTACAAGGTCAAGATGAAGGTGGCCTTTGCCTTTTCAAATAAGGTTCAGCTTATACAGCACTATCACAATTCAAGCTGGCTTGAACACGGCGGAAGCCCCGATAAAGCCATGCAGGCGGCATTTACAAGTCAGATAGACGGCTGGCTGAAAGCTAACAGCAAGTACAACAAGACAGAGGGCAAGATAAAGTTTACCGATATAGCCGATTGCCTTGTGTTCATATCGTCAAACTTCTCAACGCAGACAAGCTACGAGAATCAGACAAAGAAGAGCATAACCAACAAGTTCATACAGGAGGCCATGACCGATTGGCTGAAGCATCAGCTTGAAGTATACTTCCTTGAAAATCCCGATGAAGCGGTAAAGATATGCGAGCAGGTAATGATAAACAAGCGTGCCCGTGAAAACGCCGCAAAAGCAAGGGATACGATAAAGAAGCAGTTATCGGGCAAAATAGACCTTGCGAACAGGATACCGAAGTTTGTTGACTGCCGCAGTAAAGACACCTCACGCAGAGAGCTGTATATAGTGGAGGGTGACTCGGCTTTAGGTGCTGTAAAGCAGGCGAGAGACGCAGACTATCAGGCAGTAATGCCGGTAAGAGGTAAAACGCTCAACTGCCTTAAGGCAAGCTACGACAAGATATTTAAGAGTGAGATAATAACAAACCTTATGAAGATACTCGGCTGCGGAGTCGAAGTAAAGTCTAAGGCAAACAAGGACTTATCGACTTTCGACCTTAACAATCTCAGATGGGAAAAGATAATAATCTGCACCGATGCCGACTATGACGGCTATCAGATAAGAACGCTAATCCTCACTATGTTGTACAGGCTTGTGCCTACGGTAATAGAAAAGGGCTATGTGTATATTGCAGAGTCACCGCTGTATGAGATAACTTCAAAGGATATGACATACTTTGCCTATACCGAAGCGGAAAAGCAGAAGATACTCGGCATCATCGGAAATCAGAAGTACAAGATACAGCGTTCAAAAGGTCTTGGTGAAAACGAGCCCGATATGATGTCGCTTACAACCATGAACCCCGAAACAAGAAGACTTATAAGAGTTATGCCCGAGGACGCCGAGAGAACGCAGGATATATTTGAACTGCTTTTGGGCGATAACCTTGACGGAAGAAAGGACTATATCCGTGACTACGGCTATAAGTACCTTGACGATATCGATGTGTCTTAATCGGAGGGAATATGGAAATAAACAGAGTTGAAGTAATTGCGGCGGTAGTATCCGAGATGATATCGGGACTTCCTAAAGAAAGACAGCAAAAAGCGTATGTTCATCTTTTCGGCACGGCACAGACCGCAGGACTTATTGCGCTTCGTCGTGGGCTTGATGCTGAGCTTGCACAGATATGCGGACTGCTCCACGATTACTATAAATTGCAGACGGATATAGATGAAGATCATGCAAAAAAAGGCGCAGATGCAGTTATGCCGATACTTGCAAAGACAGGTTTGTTCAATGTATGCGAGATAGGAAACATAGCAAGGGCTATAGCGAACCACAGCGATAAGGAAAATGTGGGACTGCCGCTTGACGAGGCGCTCAAGGACGCAGACGTACTACAGCATATACTGCAGAATGTTACTTACCCGATGAAAGATAAATATGTAAAACGCTATGAAAAGCTGAAAAAAGAGTTTTCGCTCTGATAAGCACAGCGAGAAGAGGTATGGATTTTGAAAAAAGGTAAAAACGAGAAAAGCGAGAAGAAAGCCGCCGCAGGCAAAAACGCATATATCGAGGGCGCAGGAATAGTTGAAGACCAGCCGATAACCGAAACGCTGACCGAAAACTATATGCCCTACGCAATGAGCGTTATCGTATCCCGTGCGCTCCCCGAGATAGATGGCTTCAAGCCGTCACACCGCAAATTGCTCTATACGATGTATAAAATGGGACTGCTTAACGGTCAGAGAACAAAGTCTGCTAATATAGTCGGACAGACGATGAAGCTCAATCCTCACGGCGATATGGCTATATATGAAACTATGGTGCGTCTTGCAAGAGGCAACGAGGCGCTTTTGCACCCCTATGTTGACAGCAAGGGAAACTTCGGCAAGGCATATTCCCGTGATATGTCGTTTGCGGCGTCAAGATATACAGAGGCAAAGCTCGATCCTATCTGTGCCGAGATATTTGCCGATATAGACCGTGATATAGTAGATTTTGTGCCGAACTACGACAACACTATGACCGAGCCTGTGCTTTTGCCTACAAGATTTCCTGCGGTGCTTGTAAATAACAATGTAGGTATTGCGGTATCTATGGCGAGCAACATCTGCTCGTTCAACCTTGCGGAAGTGTGCGAGACGGCGGCGGCACTGATGAAGAATCCCGAACACGATATAATATCCACACTTAAAGGTCCCGACTTTCCGGGCGGCGGATTTATACTCTGGGATGAAGATGAACTGCGCCGCATCTACGCTACCGGTAGAGGAAGCGTAAAGGTACGCAGTAAGTATGTCTATGACAAGTCGGCAAACTGCATTGAAGTGACCGAGATACCTCCAACGACCACTATAGAAGCGATAATCGACAAGATAGTGGAGCAGGTAAAGCTCGGCAAGCTCAAAGAAATATCCGATGTCCGTGACGAGTCGGACTTGTCCGGTCTTAAGATAGCTATCGACTTAAAGAGAGGGCAGGACAGCGAGGCGGTAATGAAGAAGCTGTTCAGAATAACTCCGCTTCAGGATGTGTTCTCCTGCAACTTCAATATACTTGTAGGCGGTATGCCTAAGGTAATGGGAATAGCCGAGATACTTGAGCAATGGACGGACTTCCGTATCACCTGCGTAAAGCGTAAGACAAAGTTCGACCTTGCCAGAAAGAAAGAAAAACTGCACTTGCTGACAGGCCTTAAAAAGATACTGCTCGATATAGATAAGGCAATCAGGATAATCCGTGAAACAGAGGACGACGCAGAGGTAGTACCGAACCTTATGATAGGCTTCGGAATAGACGAGATACAAGCGGAATATGTTGCGGATATCAAGCTCAGAAATATCAACAAGGGCTATATCCTTAATCGTATTGAAGAAATCACTTCTCTTAAAGAAGAAATTGCCGAGATGGAGGATATTTTATCTTCCGACCGCAGAATAAAGCAGATAATCATTTCGGAGCTGTCCGATATAGCGAAGAAGTACGGCAAGCCGAGAAAGACAATGTTTATCTATTCGGCTGACGAAGAAGAGAGTGAGGAGACCGAAGAAATACCGGATTATCCCGTAAATCTGTTCTTCACAAGAGAGGGCTATTTCAAGAAGATAACTCCCCAGTCGCTGAGAATGAGCAGCGAGCAAAAGCTCAAAGAAAGCGATGAGATAGCAGTATCGTACGAGGGAACAAACCGTGCTGAGCTTCTGTTCTTCACCGACAAGTTCCAGGTGTATAAGGCGAGAGCCTGCGACTTTGAGGACAGCAAGGCAAGCGTAATGGGCGACTATCTGCCTGTAAAGCTGGAGCTTGAGCCCGATGAAAAGATAATACAGATGATAGCCGCAGAGGACTTTGGCGGCACGCTCGTTATGTTCTTTGAAAACGGCAAATGCGCTAAAGTGCCTATGTCTTCTTTTGAAACAAAGACACGCCGCAAAAAGCTTGCCAATGCGTATAGTGACGCTTCGCCGCTTATATCCATGACGCTTATAAACGAGGACTGCGACTTTATGCTTTGCTCTACCGCAGGCAAGGTTATGATATTCAACACTGTGCTTATTCTTCCCAAAGCGGCAAGAGATACGCAGGGCGTACAGGTAATGCGACTTACAAAAGCCGCTTTGAAGTCGGCTGTAAAATATGAAGACGGTACGATAAAGAACCCCGACAGCTACAGAACAAAAACCGTTCCCGTAGCCGGAACGCTCTGCAGCGAGGATGTTGACCAGCTGAGGTTTGTTTAACGGAGTTATCGTGTAAAATCACACGCTAAACCTTGAAATTCATCCTGTACTGTGTTATACTTAAATCGGATATTTTATAATACCCGAAAGGTTATAATTTTGCGGCTTTCCGCAGTAAAAAAGAGGTAATAATATGCTCAGCGATATTGAAATTGCGCAGAATGCGAAAATGTTGAAGATAAAGGATATAGCAAAGGATCTCGGCATTGACGAGGACGAGCTTATTCCTTACGGCCACTACAAAGCAAAGATATCACAGGAATGTATCGACCGCCTTTCAGGCAAGCCCGACGGCGATTTGATACTTGTTACCGCTATAAATCCGACACCGGCAGGAGAAGGCAAGACTACCACTTCCGTAGGACTTGCACAGGGTATGTACAAGCTTGGAAAAAAGGCGGTGCTTGCGCTTCGTGAGCCTTCTTTAGGTCCCGTGTTCGGCATAAAGGGCGGAGCCGCAGGCGGCGGATATGCACAGGTAGTGCCGATGGAGGATATAAACCTTCACTTTACGGGAGATATGCACGCAATAACCTCCGCAAACAATCTGCTTTGCGCTCTTATAGACAATCATATCCAGCAGGGCAATGCACTTGGCATCGATCCCAGACGCATACAGATAAAGCGCTGTCTTGATATGAACGACAGAGCGCTCAGAAACTGCATTATAGGTCTTGGCGGCAAGGTGAACGGCGTTCCGAGAGAGGATCACTTCCAGATAACCGTTGCAAGCGAGATAATGGCTATACTTTGTCTTGCAGACGACCTTACCGACTTAAAGGCAAGACTGGGAAGAATACTTGTAGCGTATACCTATGACGGAAAGCCCGTTTACGCTTCCGATGTTGAAGCGGTAGGAGCTATGACCGCTTTACTGAAAGACGCAATAAACCCCAACCTTGTACAGACGCTTGAAAATACGCCTGCTATTATCCACGGCGGTCCGTTTGCGAATATCGCTCACGGCTGTAACAGCGTAAGAGCGACGAAGCTTGCGCTTAAGCTCGGAGAATATGCTATCACGGAGGCAGGCTTCGGCAGTGATCTCGGTGCAGAGAAGTTCTTCGATATAAAGTGCCGTTATGCAGGTCTTAAGCCTTCTTGTACCGTTATAGTCGCTACTATCCGTGCGCTCAAGTACAACGGCGGAGTTCCCAAAGCGGAGCTTACCGCAGAAAACACAGAGGCACTTAAAAAGGGCATAGTAAACCTCGGCGCACATATCGAAAATATGCGTAAGTACGGCGTGCCTGCGGTTGTTGCGATAAACCACTTCTACACCGACACAGAGGCAGAGATCGCCATCGTGCGTGAATACTGCGAGAAGATGGGCGCAAAGGTCGCATTCTCCGATGTATTCTTAAAGGGCGGCGAAGGCGGCACAGAGCTTGCAAACGCAGTAATTGAAACGATTAACGAGAACAAGGGCAAGACGAATTTTGCGCCTATATACGATGAAAAGCTGTCGATAAAGGAAAAGCTTGATATAATAGCAAAGGAAATTTACCGTGCCGACGGCGTAAATTACACAACAGCCGCAGAGAAGGCGATAAAGGAGATAGAAGCTATCGGCTTTGACAAAATTCCCGTATGCGTTGCGAAGACGCAGTATTCTCTGTCTGACGATCCCGCTAAGCTCGGCTGTCCCAAGGACTTCACAATAACGGTAAGAGATGTCAAGCTGTCTGCAGGTGCAGGCTTTGTAGTTGCTTTGACAGGCGATATCATGACAATGCCGGGACTTCCTAAAGTGCCTGCGGCAAACAAGATAGATGTAAGCGCCGACGGCGAGATAAGCGGTCTGTTCTGATGGAACGCTTTATCTCCGACAGTCCCGAAGAAACTATAGAGACAGGCAAGAAAATAGCCGCATATCTTAAAGCGGGCGACTGTGTACTCTATACGGGAGAGATGGGAGCAGGCAAAACTCATCTGACAAAGGGTATCGCCGAATATTTCGGCAGTACGGACGATGTCACAAGTCCGACCTTTGCTCTTGTGAACGAATATGACGGAACTGTGCCTGTATTCCACTTTGACCTTTTCAGGATAAATACGCTTGACGATTTGTACGCTATAGGCTTTTTCGATTATCTTGACCGTGAAGGCATTATGTGCATTGAGTGGAGCGAGAATATACCCGAGCTTGCCGCATATCTTACAAACAGATGCGGAGTGAATATTGTAAAGACAGGGGATAATTCAAGGATAATTGAATATATTCCGCAGGAGGAACTATGCTGATACTCGGTATCGATACTGCCGCCGCTCCTTGCTGTGCCGCTGTATATGATACGGATAAACAGCAGACGCTCGGTTCTTTTGTGATAAACAATAAGCTGACGCACAGCGTTACCCTTATGCCTGTTGTTAGCGATCTGCTGAGAAATTCGGGGATAACAACAGAGGATATTGACCTTTTTGCCGTTGCAAACGGGCCGGGCTCGTTTACCGGACTTCGTATAGGCATATCGGCGGTAAAAGGTATGGCGTTTGCCGTATCAAAGCCTTGTGCGGCGGTATCAACGCTTGAGGCTATGGCATATAATGTGGCTATGTGTGACGGCATTGTATGTGCGTCGATAGACGCAAGGTGCAATCAGGTATACACGGCAACATTTCTTAATGATAACGGTACGGTGACAAGGCTCACCGATGAGGAATGCCTAAAAGCCGACGAGCTTGCGGCAAGACTTTCGGAATATGACGGGGATATAATTCTTGTCGGAGACGGAGCACAGCTTGTCAAAAAGGCGGCTGACGAGCAGGGTATCGATACAAGGCTTGCCCCCGATCCTCTCAGATTCCAGACGGGCTACGGTGTATGTCTTGCGGCAACGAATGCAGAGCGAATAGCTCCCGAACAGCTGATGCCTATGTATCTTAAACTGCCTCAGGCACAGCGTGAGCTGATGGCAAAAAACGCAGATGCGTACAAAGAAGAAAGGAAAGACTGATATGCTGGCTATAGGAAGCGACCACGCAGGCTATGAGCTTAAATGCGAGGTAAAAAAGTTCCTTGACGAACAGGGTGTAGAGTATATTGACTGCGGCTGTGACGGTGAAAGGGCAGACTACCCCGATATAGCGGAAAAAGCGTGTGCAAAGATAACCTCGGGCGAGTGCGATAAGGGGATACTTATCTGCGGCACGGGAATAGGAATAAGCATTAGTGCAAACAAGATAAAGGGAATCCGTGCGGCATTATGCCAGGATTATTATACCGCAAAATACACAAGACTCCACAATGACGCTAACGTGCTTTGCATGGGCGGAAGAGTGATAGGCTCGGGAACGGCGGAAGAAATAGTCAGAGTATTCCTGTCAACAGAGTTTGAGGGCGGCAGACACGCAGCCCGTGTTGATAAGATGATGGCGCTCGAAAATAAGTAAGTATTTAAACAGTCTGTCGAGAAACTTATAAAACTTATTAAAATGGGGTTTGGGGCGTAGCCCCAAGCGGGGTGAGGGCGGCAGCCCCACACTCAGCCCCTTTCCAGGGGAAAGGGGTTTGGGGATAGGGATTGAGAAATTGTTCTATTTTTATAAAAACAGACTTTTTACAAACTGAATAAGTATTTAAAAACTGCGGGATTTTTCCCTATGAAAATCACGGCAGATATCACCAAAAATTAAAACATAGGGAGAAAAGAGTATAGTATGGCTAACGAAAAACTTCACATCTGCAATCATCCGCTGGTACAGCACAAGGTATCTCTGTTAAGAGACAAGAACACCGGCGCAAAGGAATTCAGAGAGCTGGTAAGCGAGATATCAATGCTTATGTGCTATGAAGCAACAAGAGATCTTCCTCTTAAGAAAGTTCAGATACAGACTCCTATAGCTATTGCCGAGTCAAATGTTATCTCGGGCAGAAAATTAGCTTTTGTACCCATTCTCCGTGCAGGTCTTGGTATGGTTGACGGTGCTATGGCACTTGTGCCTGCCGCAAAGGTAGGTCATATAGGTATCTATCGTGACAAGGCAAACTCAAACAGTGCGGCAGAGTATTATTGCAAACTGCCGTTTGATATCAACGAGCGTGATGTTATCATAACGGATATTATGCTTGCAACCGGCGTTTCCGCTATCCACGCAATAAAGAAGATTAAGGAGACCGGCGCACATTCTATCAAGTTTATGTGCATTGTAGCCGCACCCGAGGGTGTTGAAGCGCTTCACAACGCTTTCCCCGATGTAGAGATATACTGCGGCGCTCTTGATGACGGTCTTAACGAAGATTTGTATATCACTCCCGGCGTCGGTGACGCAGGCGACAGACTTTTCGGCACCAAGTAACAGCAGGCTGCTGTACCCAATTCGCCGTTCACTATGGTAGTGGGGGAAGCGAAACTTACGCTAACGGCGGGCGGCTTCGCCGCATCCTATAAAAGTTAGTCGGAGATTTAGGGGAACAAAACCTAAAGTTTCGGTCAAGCCTTTACAAAGGCTTGCAGGGCTTCGGGACAGAGTCCCGAATCGCCCTCCGCAGAGGGCGAAATCTCTTAGACAAAACGATCTTTTGAAGGGTTAGGGGAACTTTTCTCACGAAGAAAAGTTCCCCTTAACTGTATTCATAGTGCTATTGTACCTCCGCAAATATGCCGGTGGCATATTTGCGGAAGCAGTATCACTGTACCGCAAAAAGTTGGTAGCGAGATTGTGCTACAAGTGGAACGCTTAGCTATAAG